>JAIEOW010000126.1 GCA_019750095.1 Phycisphaerales bacterium | reverse complement strand
GAAGACGTCGAGACCGCCAAGACCTTGGCCGTCACCGTCTCCCCAGAGTCAATCGCCCGCTACCGGGCTGTGCTGGAGGAAAAGATCGACCTGCTGCACGCCGGCTGCGCCGCGCGGGGCGTGGCCCACATGGTGGTCAACACCAGCGTGCCAGTGCGCGACCTGCTCATCAACACGCTGCGGCGAGCCGGGGCCCTCGCCTGATCCCCCCAAAAACAGCACCGACCCCAGTGACGGGGTCGGAAGCATGCTGAAAGATTCGAAAAAATGCCCAGGAGAGGACTTGAACCTCCATGCCCTTGCGGGCGCTACCACCTCAAGGTAGTGCGTCTGCCAATTTCGCCACCTGGGCGGGTGTGCAACCGACGGCGGTGTCGCCGACGGGGGGAAGAGCGTACGCAGAAAACGGGGTGCGGTCGAGTGCCGGTTTCAGGCCGGGGAGATTCGGAATCTTGCTGGCGGCTTGCCCGCGGCGCGGTACGCTGGAGGGGAACGACTGCCCCGCAGAGCACAAGGGGGTTTGCATGGCTGGACAACGTCGCCGATGGATGGTGCTGGCTGGGGTCACGCTGGCCGGGGTGGTCGCGCCTGCGTGGGCTGGTCCGGTGGCGAACCCCGGCTGGGGGCCGCGGGTGGTTGCGGGGCTTGAGCCGAGCGCGATGGAGATCACCCTAGTGCTGGATCCGGCCCGGGCGGTGCAGTGCCTGACGCTGCTGGCACCGGCAGATGTGGGGCGCGATGGGGTCGCGGTGGTCACTGCGGACGACGCCGGGGTGGTGCGGGTTGAGGATGGCGGGCGGGTGCGCGTCGCCGCGGGGGCGAGGTACGCGTATGCCTTTCTGCGGCCTTTGAAGATCGGCGAGACGTTTGTGCGCGTGGGTGAACGCAGGGTGCGCGTGCGCGTTGTGGATCAGGACACCGGGGTGGCGACGGCGGTGCGGTCGCGGGCGTTTGGGGAGATGCCGACGGTGCTGGGGCCGGCCGCGGGCGCGGGGGTATGGGGCGAGATGGCGGTGGGGCTTGGGTGGTGGCGAGCTGCAGATGAAGGCGAGCGGATCGTGCTGCGCGTGAGTGACGGTGTGGTGACGCGCGAGATCGAGCCCGAGTGGGTGAGCGAGCGGGCGCGGGGGCCATTTGCGCTCGCGGCGTGCCGCGTGGACTTTGGCGCGTTTGCGCCGGGAGACTGCACGCTGCGGGTGATCCGACGAACCGGCGATCGGGAGATCGCTGGCGATGCGGTGACGGTGCGTGTGGTGTCGCTGGGGACGAGCGATGTGGTGACGCTGGAGTGCGAGGACGATCATGGGATCTTGGCGATCAATGCCATGGGCCCTCCGAAGCCGCCTACGCCGCAGAAGGACAAGGAGGCGTCGGGGGGGGAGTTCTTCGCGAACTACTCGGCGGATCCGCGTTTGCGTGTACCGATCGTGGTGGGTGAGGAAGAGGGCGCGGGGTGGTATCAGGTGATGCTGACCGCCGCGGGTGATGAGTCGGCGGGGGCGATGCCCAGCGTGGGGCTGACGATCAACGATGCGCAGCGGCCGAGGTCGGCGAGCGCCATCGCGATGCCGCGCTGGCACCGGATTGCGATTGGCACGCCGATGCGTCTGGAGCCGGGGCAGCATGCGCTTCGGCTGGATTTCATGAACGACTTCGCGGCGGGGCGGGCCGATCGGAACTTGAAGCTGGACCGGGTGGAGATCGCCCGCGTGATGGGGGCGAAGGGCTCGCAGGTGATCGCGAGCACGGGCGGTGGGGCGACGATGGCGGGCATGGCCGATGAGATGTCGGCGAGCATGCCTGGCAGCATGTCTGGCAATATGTCCGGCGGCATGATGAGCATGGGTGCATCGGGCGGTTCGAGCGGGGAAGCGGGCTGGCCGGCGAACGCCGGGCGCACGGCGATGCGGATCGCTTTTGAGCGGCCCATGGATGGCCAGATGGTGATGGGCGAGATGGAGGTGCGAGGGGTGACGTGGTGGGAATCGCAGCGGGCGAAGCTGAAAGAGGGCGGCGATCCGCCGCGGGTGTCGCTGGCGGTGAATGGGCGTGTGGTGCAGACGCAGTTGAGCGATGCCCCGCGATTTGTACTGACGCCCGATGGGCTCAAGTCGGGTGAGAACACGATTCAGATGATCGCGCAGCGCGCTGGCGTTGTGGCGACGACGACCCCACAGACGGTGTGGCTGCCGGACACTTTGGCGACGAGCGAGCAGAGTGGAATGCCGGCACGTGAGTCGATCCGGCTGACGGTGCACGAGTCGGCGTGGCCCGCCGCGGTTCGTGAGGGCTTGCGCGATGGGCAGACGGGTGAGCAGCGATTTGTTGCGCCGCTGACGCAGGGGACGCGACTGAGCGTGGAGTTGCCGGAGCGGCTTGCGGGCGCGTTTGACGTGTATCTGGAGTCGACGGCGACGGGGACGCGTGGTGTTCGCGTGCAGATTTTGGCCGAGCACGGTCCTTTGGCGGGCGGAGAGGATGCACCGATCGGGCCGCTGGCGATCGCCGCGGACGGGACGATCCCGAACTGGCACGCGCCGCATCGCTTGACGCCAGCGAACGAGCAGGGCCTGATGCTGAAGAGCGGAGCCAAGCGGCTGCACATCGACCTGACGGATCCGCGCGGCGGGTGGTCGGCGGGCAGTTCAGGGCGACCGATCGGTTGGCTGCAGGGCGTGCGTCTGGTGGAGCGCCCGATGGGCGGCGATGCCGATGGGCCGGCGATCAGCATGGTTTATCCGAGTTCAGACGAGCGGATGTTCGGCGCGGATGCGATCGTGGCCGAGGTGGCGGATGCGTCGGCGGTGACGGGCGTGGAGGTGATGATCGACGGGGTGCCGACGGGGCTGGTGCACGATGTGTCGGCGATGCGCGGGTTCGGGCGGGTGGTGGCACCGGTGCTGCTGCGCGATGTCGCGGCGGGGGAGCGGTGGCTGGCGCTGCGTGTCATCGACGCGTATGGCCATGTCTCGACGACGGGGGAGCGGCGCGTGGACGTTCTGGCGAATGCGCCGGCGGAGCCCACGAGTTATCAGAAAGCGGTGATGCTGCTGGGTCGCGTGGGCTATGGGCCGGAGCCGCGGGAGCTCGCCGACGTGCTGCGGCTGGGGATCGACGGGTATCTGAGCGATCGTCTGTCGCGGGCCGCGGGAACGGGCGCGATGGATGCTGGGGATCGGGCCGCACTGGAGCTGGGCGAAGTGCGGTTTGCCAACGGGCGATCGCAGTATGACGTTTCGCGCCGGGCGATTCAGCAGGCGATCTCGTCGAGCAATCCTGTGCGGACACGGCTGGTGCTGTGGACGCAGAATCACTTTTCAACCTGGTTGCGCAAGACCGAAGCGTGGCGCAAGATGGACGAGCACGAGGCGTTCAGCCGAGCGGGGGCCGCGCGATTTGCCGACCTGCTGCGACTGAGCGCGACCAGCCCGGCGATGCTGCGCTATCTGGATCAGGAGCGGTCGTTCACGGGGCGGCTGAATGAGAACTATGCCCGCGAGATCATGGAGCTGCACACACTGGGCGTGCGCGGCGGATATTCCCAGCAGGACGTGACGAATCTGGCGCATGTGCTGACGGGATGGACGACGGCGCGCGGCGCACTGGCGGGCGGATCGGAACTGACCGGCGACGATGATGGGCTGGCGGAAGACTTCCGCACCGAGCCGCGGGCGGGATCGGGGATGGAGGAGCCGCGGGTGGTGTTTGGCGCACGATTCGAGAAGGATGCGCCGGGCGATCGTCACGAGCGCGTGCTGCGGGCGATCGAGATGCTGGCGAGCCATCCGAAGACGGCGGAGTATGTCTGCGGCAAGCTGGCGGCGCATTACACGGAACTGCCGCCGGATGAGGGGCTGGTGCGGGTGATGATCGAAACGTATGGCAGCACGGGCGGAGACCTGCGCGAGGTGGTGCGGGCGATGGCGGCGCACCCGGCGTTCTGGGCGTCGGCGGGGCGGCCTCGGCTGGCGCATCCGCTGGATTATGCGCTGCGGTTATCGCGGACCACGGGGGCGAATGCGCCGTGGGATGTGGGCGATTTTCTGGCGGCGAGCGGGCATGGGATGTTTGATCGCCCGACGCCGGATGGGTATCCGGAACTGGACGCGGAAGTGATGGATTCCAACGCGATGCTGCAGCGGTGGAAGCTGGCGGGCAAGGCCGATGGGGTGATTGCCGATGCCGTGCCGCCGGGTCTGCGATGGAACGATGGACCGCTGGAGCAGCCGGTGGGGATGGATGCGCCGGAAGAATCGTCCGCAGAGCCGGTGGCGAACGGCGATGCACAGCGGATCGTGGATCTGATCGCGGTGCGATTGACGGGGATGCCGCTGTCGCCGGCTTCGAATGAGGTCGCGATGCGGGTGCTGATGCGGACGGCCCCTGCGCTGCCCGCGCGGCCGGAGCATTGGCAGCGTGACGCGCGGATCAAAACTGTTGGAGCGTTTATCGCGCAGTTGCCCGAGGCGAATCTCCGATGAACTTGGGCGGTAGAACAGTGGTGGATTTGGTAGTTCTCTGAGGAGCACGCATGCATCTGACCCGTCGTTACTTTCTGAAGGCCACCGGCGCGGCGTGCGCGTATCTGGGTGTTGCGCCGCTCTTGCCCGGCTCAGCATCGCTTGGAAAGAGCTGGACGCCGGTGGAGGCCAAGCGCGGGCGGACGCTGGTGGCTCTGTTTTTGCGTGGCGGGGCCGATGGGTTGAATCTGGTCGTGCCCTATGGCGACTCGGCATATGCCGGGCTGCGCAAGGGGATCTCGGTGGCGGCGCCATCACCGGGGGGCGGCGGTGCGGCGTTGGATCTGGACGGATTCTTCGGGCTGAATCCGCGGCTGGGCGCGCTCAAGCCGCTGTTTGATGATGGCTCGTGCATCGCGGCCCACGCCGTGGGATATGACCGGAACACGCGCTCGCACTTTGAAGAGCAGGACACGTGGGAGACGGGGGTTGTCGGGAACACGATCCACTCTGATGGGTGGTTGAATCGCCATCTGGCGACGAGCACGGGGCATGGGCCGATCCGTGCGGTGAGCATTGGCGATGCGCTGCCGCGGATCATGCAGGGGAAGCAGCCGGCCTATGCCGTGCGCGGGTTGGAGGAGTTGAACCTGCCCAAGACGGCGCGGAGCGTGGACCCGGAGATGGTCTCTGCCGCGCTTGAGCATGCGTATCAGCACACTGCGGTGAAGCGCGTGGGTGATGCGACCGAGCTGCTGGCACAATCAGCAAACACCACGCTCGACGGCGTGCGGCAGCTTCGGGCGGTGACCAGCGGGCCGTGTACGCCGAGTGCTGAGTATCCGAAGACGGATCTGGCGCGGAAGCTGATGCAGGTGGCGCGGCTGATCAAGGCCGACATCGGGCTGGAGGTGGCGGAAGTGGATCTGGGCGGGTGGGATACGCACCAGAATCAGGGGCGCGGGGGCGAGGGGCAGTTTGGCAACTTGGCTCAGCAGGTCGCCGATGCGCTCGCGGCGTTTCATAAGGACTTGGGCGAGCGGATGGATGATGTGCTGGTGGTGACGCTCACGGACTTTGGCCGAACCGCGTTTGAGAATGGCACGGGCGGAACGGATCACGGGTGGGCCAACGCGATGTTCCTGATGGGCGGGGGCGTGCACCGGGCGCACGCCGAGGCCAAGGCACGCGGCGAGACGGGATCGCGCAAGGTGCTCGGGCAGTGGCCCGGGCTCTCACGCGAACAGCTTCATCAGGGGCGCGATCTGAAGCACACAACGGACTTTCGCGATGTGCTGGGGGAACTGGTGACGATGCACCTGGGTAACTCGAACATTCAGAAGGTGCTGCCGGGGCATGAGTTCAGGCGGGTGGGGTTGGTGTCTTGAGAAAATGGCCAAAGGGCAAATGGTCAAATGGCCAAATCAAAGCGTCGCAGGTTTTGACCATTTGACGATTTGCGTCTTTGACTATTTCTGCCTCTCCAGCTCGTCCATCTCGCGATAGAGGTTGTCGCGGGCGCGGTCTTCGAGGGCCTTGAAGTAGTGCGGGGTGGTGAAGATGCGTTCCTTGTCGATCATGCGCTGGACGAAGGCCAGGCGGCCGACGCGGAAGGGCTCGTCGTCGGCGAAGGCGAACTCGGCGCGGATCTGGCGGCGATAAGTGTCGTACTGCTCGCGCGATGAGCCGACGATCGTGAGGTCGATGTCGGCGATGAGCGCGGGGTCGCCCTTGCCGGGATCGGTGGAGTGGCGCGTGGCCATGATGCCGTCGCGGACTTTGGCGAGAAACTCGGGCGGACAGCCGAGCAGCCCGGTGATCATCGCCGCGGCGTCGGCGGAGCGTTCTTCGTTGTCGGGGCGGGCCGCGATGTAGACGCAGTCGTGCAGCCAGAGCGCCATCTCCACGGCGTCGCGATCGTTGGCGAGGCGAAAGACCTGATCAAACTCGGCGAGCACCTGTTCGATGTGCGCAAGGTTGTGATACGCCCTCGGCGGGTGGGTGTAGAGCGTCTTCACCATGTCAAAGGTGAGCTCGGTCTCCTGAGCATTCTTGAACGCGCCGACGCGGAGGCAGAGGGCGTTCCAGCGGGGGTGGAGGGGGGAGTCGGACATGCGAGTGCAAGAAGTCTATCGGTCTCTCGCTGAACGACCGGAAGGGTGGCATCGTCCGTGCGATCGATCACCGCTCGTGGTGATCGGTGGTCCGACACCCATGCCTCAAGACACACCGACCGCTCCGAGCCGCGGTCGGTGGCACGCTTCAGGTTCGTGCGCGGTCGGTGCGACCTGCTGGCCATCGGGAACACTCTGCTGGACGTATGATTTCGCAGAGGAGTGACGCACTTGGACAAACGCTACCAAGTCTTTGTGAGTTAAACGTTTCAGGATCTGCGGGACGAGCGCAACCGAATACTCCAAGCATTGCTGGATTCGGAGCACATCCCAACGGGCATGGAGCTATGGCCAGCGGCGGACTCGTCAGCATGGAACATCATCGACAGCTACTTGACGCAGTGCGACTACTACGTGTTGATCATTGGCGGTCGCTACGGCTCCATCTCCAATGAAACCGGAAAGTCGTTTACCGAAATAGAGTATGACCGGGCGGTTGATCTTGGCGTTCCAGTTCTCGCTTTCCCCCACGGTCAGCCGGGCAAGATCCCAGTCGAGAAGACAGATTCGACACCTGAGGCCAAAGAGAAGCTCAAGGCGTTCATCCAGCGAGTGACGCAGTGTCACTATTTCAAAGAGTGGGAGAATGCGGATCAATTGCAATACCTTGTCTCAAACGCTTTGCAGCATGCCGTCAAGCGTCATCCGAGAAAAGGTTGGGTAAGGGCCGACCACGCCGTTGACCCTGGTATATACAAAGATCTCGAAGAAGCAAGGCGTGAAGTCACCCGACTCACGGCAGAACTGCGGCTGATCGCCGCCACTGCACCGGAATCAGCGACTAGCTTGGCTGGGCTAGATGCACACCGCTCGATTCAGTACACTGGCCATTTCGAACAACGTGTATACCAGTCAACGAGCAGCTATGCAAGTTATGATCACAAGCGCGTCGATCTAAAGCTCCACAAGACTTATGGCGGGTTGTTTTGCCGCTTGGGCTTTTGCGCCTGGTCAGGCGCCACCACTGACCAGATCGAGTATGCACTTGCACAGATGTGCGTTGACGATGCTAAACCGGCTGCGCTGGCAAATGGCGATGATTGGCATGTTGCTTCTGCCTCAGTTCATAAGTCGGACTGCCATCAAGTCATTCTGCACTTTCTGGGCCTCGGGCTCTTTCAGGCAGCGGGAGACTTGCCGAGCACGCCCCTGTGGGTACTCACTCCGTACGGTCGATCTCGATTGGTTGAACTGATGGGTGACAAGCGCCGCTAGGATTTCATCTGACGGCTCATTTGCCTTGCGGCAGGTGGCCCGACCAGCCAACCATGACGAACCGCTCCACTACCTCGCGGTTCTGAGCAAGGTGGTGTGGGAAGCTCAGCTCACAACGGCAACCCCACATCCCCAAAGTCATCCTTGTCCGGCCCGCCGCCGTCGCGGTGGTTGGAGATGGGGCCGGTTTTCTTGCCGGGGCTGAAGGGGACGACTTCGACTTTGAAGGGGTCTTGCTGCTGCGGCGGGCCGCCGCCCCCACCACCCCCACCACCGCCGGATCGGCGTGCCGAGCCCTGGGCGGCGTAGCCGGAGGGGAGGCCGGTGCCGCCGCCCATGGTGCCGTAGTCCTTGAAGCGGGTGGTGCTGGAATCCCACGTGAGTTTCACGACGTCGGTGGGGCCGTTGCGTTGCTTGGCGATGATGAGTTCGGTTTCGTTGAGCTTGTGCTCGTTCTCGCTGAGCCAGTTCTGATCGCCGACGTGGTAATAGGCCTCGCGGTGGAGGAGCATGACGACGTCGGCGTCTTGCTCGATGGAGCCGGACTCGCGGAGGTCGCTCATGCGCGGGCGGTTGTCGCCGCGGCTTTCGGGGCCGCGGTTGAGCTGGGAGAGGCAGATGACGGGGACTTTGAGTTCGCGTGCGAGGGCCTTGACGCCGCGGCTGATGGCGGAGACTTCGACCTGACGGCTTTCTTTGGCCGCGTTGGGGGCGGTCATGAGCTGGAGATAGTCGATGATGATGCAGCGGATCTTGTACAGCGAGACCATGCGGCGGGCGCGGGTGCGCAGGCCGAGGACGGTGAGCCCGGGGGTGTCGTCGATGTAGACGGGGGCTTCGTGCAGCTCGTACATGGCCGAGCAGATTTTGTCATAGTCGGCGTCGCGGAGATTGCCGGAGCGCATGTCGTGTGAGGAATAGCCCGAGCGAGCGCTGAGCATGCGTTGAGCGATCGCACTCTTTGACATTTCCAAGCTGAAGAAGGCGACGGGGACGGGGCTGGTGCGCTTGGCGCTCCAGGGCGAGCCGCCCATGGCGATCTGCTCGGCGAGGTTGAGCGCGAGGGCGGTGTTGTGCACGCAGACATCGTCGGCGACGAAGTTGTGCGTGCCGGGCACGGTGAGGTCATAGACCTGCATCGGGCCGAGCGGCTCGATGGAGACGATTTCGTCCCAGTACACATCGCTCTCGGCGAGGTGCCTGAGGGTCGAATCCTGCAGTGCCGCGGCGATCCGGGAGAGGCGCTCGCGGGAGAGGGCTCGTTCGCCCACGTGCATGTTCGCGGTCGAGCCGATCTGGCGGGCGAGCTGGCTCCAAGACATCGTGCCCTTGGTGCGGGCGATCTGGGTCCACACATCGGTGGGAATGAGATCGCGGTTGGTCTGGTAGCGTCTGGTGCTGATCACCGCGAGCACGCGATCGGTCGCGTCGGTCTTTGCGAAGATTCCGATCTTCTCTATGAATGTGCGGATCGACCTGGCATCGGTGATGTCGAGTTGCCACGATGGGCGTCGCGCGTCTTTGTACTTCACCCAGCGCTGGCGGAGGGAGGCGATCACGCCGAAGCGCAGCAGGAGATGCTGGATCTGGCGGGCGAGTTTCTCGCTGATGCTTGCGTATCCGAGCTGGGCCTGACCAGAGGCGAGCACGGTTGCCCAGCCGTCGGTGGAGAAGAGGCGATTGATGAAGAGCGCGAGCTGATCAGCGCGGAGGGTGAAGACGCAGGGCGGGATGAACTTTTCGCCCGAGCCCGCGCCCATGAGCCCGAGTTCGGCGAGGAATTTCGTGAGCGGATTGGGATCATTCCGCCGGATGCGCTCCAGCCCGCCCGGCGCGAGGTCGTCGGGACGCACTTCCAGAACTTCGCACAGCCGATCGAAGCACGCGCGATCCGGGACGGTGCTTCCCGCGGCCCAGTGGGTGACCGATGCTGGCGAGACGCCAAGAGCATGGGCGACATCGCGGCGCGTGCGTCCTGAACGGGCGATCCGATCGGCGAGCTTTGTGCCGAACTCGGCGCGTTCGCTTTGGCACCGGCGCTCATCTCGAATGATGCGCCATGACGGGGCGACGCCGGAGCGGCGCTCCGACAGCGAGAGCCGAAGGCCGCCGAAGGACTGCACGGCGTGCTGGAAGTCTGAGACGATCTCGGGAAACGTCGAGGTGAATCGCGGCACGGTCCCGGTCAAACCGCCATCGCCGATGAGGTACGCGAGCAGCTTGATCTCGCACTCGCGCATGGTCTGCGAGCCGAAGACCGGGAGGGTGCGCGGCACGGCGACGCAATCGCCTTCGGACAGCTCGCCGAGAGGTTTCCAGCCGTTGACCGTGAGGAAAGGATGCGTGAGCGTGGTGCGGACGCGGCGGCCCAGTCGCGTGGTCACCTCAAAGACGGGCTTGTGTCCGTCGTCGATGAAATCGGATGGCTGTGCCCAGCCGAGCTTGAAGTCGGGATTCAACGTTGGAATCTGTCCAGATCGACGCTGATAGAGCTGCTCGATGGTGGCCATGGAGCCGTCCTCGAGGACGATCTCGCTGTGGGCGGCGAGGCACTTTCCCATTGACGGGCGTGCCGCGACGATGAGCATGTCGCCTTCCTGCAGGCCGGTGGTGAGTTCGTCGAGGTCTTTGAAGTGGGTTGGGATGCCGCTGGTGCCCTTGCCCTGCATGGCGAGGAGGCGCTGGTACTCCTGCTCGACGAGTTCGGCGAGTGAGGCGACGTCGTTGCTCTCGTCCTGCTGGGCGATCTGAAAGATCGCGGCCTGAGCCGAGTCGATCAGGGGCTTGGCGCCCTCGGGCCCGAGTTCGCCGGCGTGGTAGGCCTCATAGACGATCTGGCCACCGGCGGAGATGAGGTTGCGCAGGCGGAACTTGTCGGCGACGATCTTGGCGTAGTGGACCGCCGCGGCGGGGCCGGGTGTCTCGGAGGCGAGCTTTTCGAGATATGCGAGGCCGCCAACGTCGGCGAGCTGCTGGCCGTCGCCGAGGGATTCGGCGAGCAGGACGAGGTTGCCGGCCTGCTTCTGGTCGTAGGTCTTGACGATCGCCTGATAGATCGCGGCGTGGGCCTCGCGATAAAAGGCCTCGGGCGACTTGATGATCCCGATGATCTCGTGGATCACCTGCGGATCGATGATCATCGCGCCGAGCAGAGCCATCTCGGCAAGCTCGGAACTGGGCGGGGGCTTGTCGAAGAGCTTGTCGAGCGGGATGACGGGTCGATCGCGGTCGCCGCGGTTCTGGCGGCTGCGTGGCTTGTCAGACGAACTGGACTCCGACGGTTCGGGCATGGGGCAAGGGTACCCGGGGGTGATTGGCCTTCGGGACGGCTGACAAACAGCCCGCACGAAACGCCATCTTCTTCTGGTCCAACCGACACCCCTGTCTGCTTGGGAGCTTATTCACCGCATGATTTGCGGCGAATAGGGTAGACTTTGCGGCGAATAGCCGATATATTCGCCGCAGGACATGCGGCGAATGAGGTACATCCACCAATATCCCGATTGGCCGACCTTTCGATGGAGCGATGCCGAACTTGCGTCGGTGCTGGCGCGGGTTCGGCACACTCAGGGTCGTTTGCTTGGTCGGATGGATGGGCTCGGGCTTGATCTGCGTCTTGAGGCGAGCGTGACCACGCTGACGGCGGACGCGGTGAAGTCGTCGGCGATCGAAGGCGAAGTGATCGATGCCGAGCGGGTGCGGTCTTCGATTGCTCATCAGCTTGGGCTTGAGATCGGCGAGGCGGCGACACTGGATCGGGACGCCGAGGGGGTGGTCACGGTGCTGCTCGATGCGACACAGAACTATCGCGCGTTGCTGACGGCCGAGCGGCTTGGGCGCTGGCATGCGGCACTGTTTCCGAATGGGCTCAGCGGGGCTCGACGGATCACGGTGGGAGCATGGCGCAAGGACGAGCTTGGGCCGATGCGGGTGGTGTCCGGTCATCAGCAGCAGCGTGTGCACTTTGAGGCCCCGTCGGCCGCGCTGCTTGATGGGGAGATGGCGCGTTTCCTGGCGTGGTTTGAGGATCAGAGCCAGCTCGACCCTGTGCTGCACGCGGCGATCGCGCACCTTTGGTTTGTGACGGTGCATCCGTTTGATGATGGCAATGGCCGCATCGCACGGGCGATCGCCGACATGGCCTTGGCTCGGGGCGATCAGACGAGCTCGCGGTTTTACAGCATGTCGTCGCAGATCGAGCGCGAGAAGCGCGCCTATTACGACCAGCTCGAACGCCAGCAACGCGGCACGCTGGACATCACGCCTTGGCTGGGGTGGTTCTGCGGCTGTCTGGAACGATCGATCATCGACGCCGAGACGACCCTGAACAGCGTGCTGAATCGCGCGCGATTCTGGGACCGCTTGAATCAGGGGCCGATCAACGAGCGCCAGCGCGCGGTGATCACGCGGATGCTCGGGGCGTTTCAGGGTTTTCTAACCTCGTCAAAGTACGCCGCATTTGCCAAATGCTCACCCGACACGGCGCAGCGCGACATCAGCGAACTGGTCGCACGCGGCGTCCTGATCCGCAACCAGAGCGGCGGACGCAGCACGAGCTATCGACTTGGCTCGGCCGACGATGTGCGATGAGCAGGCTTCCGCCGGCTCATCACCCCCCCATCGGCGTGGCACCGGGTCCTTCGAGCCCGACCTGCTGGCGCAGCTTTGAGAGGGCCTCGGGCGTGTGGATGGGCTTGCCATCGAGCAGCAGGTCGATCTTGGCCTTGAGTTCCTTTTCCTTGCCGGCGACATAGCCCACGTCCACGTCGGCGACGATGCCCTGCTGATCAATGATCACCACCTGCGGGATGCTCACGGCGAAGTACTGGTTTGAGAAGCTCAGGTCGCTGTCGAAGATCTGCGGCATGTCGAACTTCTTGGCCGACAGGAAGCGACGCACTTTGTCCTTCACCCCCGGGCCGCTGCCCACGGGGGGCTCGCGATTCACGGCGATGAACGCCACGGGCTTGCCGGCGTCGGTGTACGACTTCATGAGCTCGTGCATCGCCGGCATGCCCGCGACGCATGGGCCGCACCAGGTGGCCCAGAAGTCCATCACCACCACCTTGCCCTTGAGTGCGGCGAGATCGACGGGTTTGTCGTCGAGATCGACCACGGGCTTGGCCTCGGCGGGCTTGCCGTCGGGCCCGGTGCTCATGGGCAGGGGCATGGGGCGGCCGATCAGGGCGATCTGTTCTTTCAGATTCGGGCGGAGGAAGATGAACTTGTCCACCTTCTTGTCGCCGGGCACAGGCGTGAAGGCGAACGTCGAATCCGGGAGTGCGGGGTTGAGCTCGCGCTGCACCTTGGTGGTGAAGCGGGCGTGGCGATACTTCGCGGGCTTGACGGTGCGGCCTTCAAAGTCGCTGTCCTCCGCGGCCTTGCGGTCGGCGAGGTCCTGGTACATGCTCGTCATGTCCTGCTTGATCAGCTCGCAGAGACCGGTGCTCTCGGCGTGCCATCGCTCGACGATGATCGGCACGCTGGAGGGCTGGCGATCGTCCTCGCCGGTGCCGGTGATCCAGACGCCCTGCTTGCCCTCGTGCTCGCCGAACTTCACCTGTTCCATGGTGCGGACGTTGCGGAGCGATTGCTCGATGGTGAGCCCCGGGCGGATAACGGGCTCGCTGGGAATGCCGCGGATCTGCTGGCCCGAGAGCTCTTCGAGCACGGTGCGCAGATCCCAGATGGAGGGCATGGGTCGCTGGAGGTACTGCTTGAGCGACTCGGAGCGGATCGTGAGCGTGGTGCCGTCGACCCAGACAGTGAGGTCCTTGGTCTTCATCCAGAGCTTGTCGGGCTTCTGGAGGGCGAACTCGGTGATGAAGGTGTTGGCGTTGGGCGTGTTGCCATCAACATGCAGCTCCCACAGGGCGGTGGTGGTGCCTTTGATGCTCTTGGCTTCGCGGAGCTTGTCGAGCTCTTTCTCAAGCGGGAAACGGGCCTCGACGAACACCAGCGCGCCCTGGCGGCGTGGCGCGGCGGGCGCGGCGGCTTTGTCCGCGGGCTTTCCAGCATCGGGCGTGGACGAACCAGCCGGCGCACCGGACCCTTGAGCAAGGCCTGTCTGAGCAGCAAGGAGCAGCGTCGCGCCGAGTGCAACCACCAGACGTGATCGGGGGTACGACATGCGTGGGGACATGGACTCATCCTCTCGGCACACCCGCCCGCCGACCGATCATCGTACGGCGAGCGTGCACCGGACAACGCCGCGTCCGGTTCGCTCGCGGTCGAACGGTCTGATACCCTTCGCTTCGCAGCATGGATGCGCCCAAGTCGCCAACTTCCGGTTCTTCTTCCGCCCCGCGAGCCTCGGCTGCTCCGGGCGGAGCCGGCTCGCCAGCGCGCTTGCCCGAAGCCGACGCCCAGCTTTATCTGCACCCCCAGACTCTCGCCCGCCTCGGCACGCTTGAACTGCGGGCCAAGATGATCGTCGAGGGCGTGATGAGCGGCGCGCACCGCTCGCCATATCACGGCTTCAGCGTGGAGTTTGCCCAGCACCGCCCGTACGTGGCCGGTGATGACATCCGCCACCTGGACTGGAAGGTCTATGGGCGGAGCGACAAGCTGCATCTGAAGCAGTATCAGCAGGAGACCAATCTTGATCTGATCGTGATGGTCGATTGCTCGGGCAGCATGAACTATGGCTCGCGCTCGTTTGAATCGGCGAGCGGCATGGGCAAGACCAAGTCGCAGGACGGGCGTGATTACTGGAGCAAGTATGACCACGCGACGGCGGTGGGGGCTGCGCTCGCGTACATGGCTCTGCACCAGGGCGATCGCACGGGTGTGGTGGTGTTCGCCGACGATGTGAAGGCGATGCTGAAGCGTTCGAGCGCGATGAACAGCTGGCGGCAGATCGTCGGCGCGCTGAGCACCCAGCCGGTGGACAAGCCGACGAACCTCGCACGCGTGATCGACCAGACTCTGGGCAAGCTCAACAACCGCTGCCTGATCGCGCTGGTGAGCGACCTGTTCATCGACCCCGAAGAGTTCCGCAGCGCGTGCGCCCGCATTCGGCACAAGCGGCACGACCTGCTGGTCTTCCAGATGATCGATCAGCGCGAGCGGGCGTTTGATATGCGCGATGTTGCGCCGTTTCAGGGGCTTGAGGGTGAGGAAAAGATCAAGGTCGATCCACGCGCGATCCGCGCGGCGTACCAGGAAGTCTTCAACGAGCATTTGGACAAGATCGAGCGGATTACGCGGAGCTTCAACTTTGACTACCAGCTTGTCAATACCCATGACTGGTTGGGGCCGCCGATGGCGGCATTTCTGGCGAAGCGAAACGCGCAGATTAAGCGGAGGAAGTTTGGGTAGGGTCGGGAATCGGGAATCGGGAATCGGGAATCGGGAATCGGGAATCGGGAATCGGGAATCGGCTCGGATTTTACAGGAATGAACGTTGGGAACTGGGAGCTATAGAGAACTCGACGTTTGGCGCGTCGCGATCGACCTCGTCGCGGAGGTCTATCGCGTCACGCAAACTTGGCCGGCTCACGAGCAGTTCGGCTTGATCTCCCAGGTTCGCCGTGCCGCTGTCTCGATTCCGTCAAACATCGCTGAGGGATACGGGCGAGAGTCTCGCAAGGACTACATTCGCTCACTCCGTATCGCGCGAGGTTCACTCGCTGAGTTGGAAACGCAACTCGTCATCTCGGGCCGCGTCGGCATCAGCAATCGTGAAGAGCTGCGCCCAGCGTGGGAGTTCTCTCAGCGCGTCGGCGCCATGCTGACCGCACTGATTCGATGGCTGAAGCGTCCTGATCGAACGCCTTCCCCCGATTCCCGACTCCCGATTCCCGATTCCCGCCCCCCGGAGGAAGCCCCATGACTTTCCTCCACCCCGCTCTTCTCGCCGCCGGCCTCGCCGCTATTTCCATTCCGATCATTATCCACCTCCTCATGCATCGCCGGCGCAAGCCGGTGATGTGGGGTGCGATGCGGTTTCTGCTAGAGGCGTACAAGCGTCAGCGGCGCAAGCTGATGGTCGAGAAGTGGCTGCTTCTGGCGTGCCGATGCCTGATTCTGGCCTTGCTTGCGTTTGCGATTGGTCGACCTCTGCTTGGTGCGCTTGGGACGGGGCGGAGCGGACGCACCGTGTATCTGGTCATTGATAACGCGCTCGCGGCACAGGCCCGCGACGCCGACGGGCGCACCGCGATGGATCGGCACAAGGTCGCGGCCAAGGGCGTGCTCGACGCGCTTCGCGCCGCGACGGGCTCAGAGAGCGACCGCGTCGGGCTCATCGCGCTGGGAGCTCCCGCAGAGACCATCGTCGTACCAGCGTCGGCCAATCTCGGCTCGCTCAGCGGCCTCATCGATGCGATTCAGCCCGCCGACGGCAAGGCCGACTTCGCGGGCGCGATGGGCGCGATCGCGTCGGCACTCGCGCCGACCGATGACAAGCCCGCCGCTCGCCCGGATCGCACTTTCGTTGTATTGCTCTCGGATTTCCTCGAAGGATCGCTCGACCCCGCGCCGGGTGCGGATGCGGGAACCTCGTCAGCGTCGGGGCTTGGGGGCGTCAAGCTGCCCGAGGGCGTGCGGCTGGTCGCGCTTTCACCCAACGCCTCGCCCGCGAGCAATGTCAGCATCGTCGGTGTTGAGCCGCTGCGCTCGGTGCTGGTCGAACCCGGCGTCGGAGGCCGGACCGGTGAAGATCAGGGCGAGCTCACCGAGCTTGTGCGTGTGCAGCTCCGCCGAACGGGACCGATCACCGGACAGGCGGCGACCACCACCGTGCGCGCTCGGCTTGCCGCCGCGGGCTCGGCGGATTCCGGGGCCGAGTCGCCGACCGAGCGAGCGACCGTGCGTTGGAGCGCGGGACAGGACTCGGCGACGGCGATCGTGCCCATCCGCACTGATCGACGCGGTGCACGCACTGGCGCGGCGGGTGCCGCGGCGCCGCCGGGATCGGGGCTGATCATCGCCGGGATTGATGATGATGCGTTGAGCGCGGATAACCGCTTTCGCAGGCCGGTGGAGCTGCGCGATGCGCTTCGCGTGGGCGTGGTTGCGCCGCTGCGCTTTGCTCGGCCCGATCGCATCGACAAGCTGGAGCCCGCGGCGTGGGCCAAGCTGGCACTTGCGCCCGCCGGTCAGCGCACGGGCGTGGATGCGGTGGATATCGAGCCCGCGTCGCTCGACGCCGCTCGCCTGGCGGGGCTGGATGCGGTGGTACTCCCGCGGCCTGATCTGATTGCCGAATCCGCGTGGCCTCGGCTGAAGCTGTTCATCGAGTCGGGCGGACTCGTGATCGTTGCGCCGCCGCCGGGCCTGACGGTGCATCTGTGGGGCGATGCGATGACGCGTGGCCTCGGGCTGCCGTTCACGCCGGCGCGTGAGGCGATCGAGCTTGTTTCCAAGGGCGGGCCGGGGAAGCTCGTGCGCACCGCGCCGGTGTCTGGTGACGGCGGGTCCGCCGCGCCGGGCGAAGCCGCGCTGCTGGCCCTGGTTGAGGGTGAACTGGATGAGCTGATTCGCGGCGTGAACGTGCTGCGGCTGCTGCCATTGCAACCCGCGCCCGAGCATGGCGAGACGGTGTTGTCGCTCGAGGACCGCCGCGGAATCGTGATGTGGGCTGGCACACCCGCGCCGCTGGGCGACAGCGCGACGCCGAATCGCACAAGCGCGGGTGCCGCCGACGCTCGCGGGCTGCTGGTGTATCTGGGTGTCGCGCTCGATCTGGAATGGTCTGATCTGCCGGCGCGGCCGCTGATGGTGCCGTTGATGCAGGAAGTTCTTCGACAGGGCGTGGGGCGAGCTCGCGGCTCATGGGCCGCGCTCGCCGGTCAGCGCCCGGCGATGCCTTCGCGCACGGATGAACTGCAGGAGGTGCAGGACCCGGCCAAACCCGCCGAGGGCGGCGACGCGCTGCTGCGTCTGCGCGTTGACACGGCCGGGGCGCTGGTCGAGCCGCTGCGTCGCGCGGGGATCTTCCGCGCGATCGATGATCGCGGATCGCCGCGGGGCGTGGTGGCGGTCAATCCCGATCCGCGCGGCGGGCGCACGACGATGCAGACTCAGGACGCCGTCGGTGCGATTCTGCGTGGCGCGCTCGCGCCGGGTGCCGATGCAGGCGAATCGCTGCTCTGGATTCCATCCGGTGGCGGCGTGCCCGTCGCGGGCGCACCGGCACCGCTCGGCGCGACGGAGGCGATGTCGGCGATCTTCGGTCGCACCGAGTCCGGATCACCCATTGCGCTCCCGCTGCTGATCGCCGCGCTCGCGCTCGTGCTCATCGAGGTCTTCGTCGCTCGACGGGCGAGTCACGCCGAACTGGGTGACTCGGGCAACATCATCACGCCCGATGTTCAGGGCCCGGCCCGTGCGGAGGCGGCATGAGCGAACTCTTTTATCGCCTGCTCGGTTCGCCCGCGCTGCGCTGGGGTCAGGCGGGCGTTGAGTTCGGTTTCGAGCGCCCGATCCCCGCGTGGGGCTGGGCGCTCATCGCCATTGCCGCGGCGGGCGTTGCAGCATTTGGGTATGCCCGGCTCCAGGGCGCGCGACCGGCGCGACTTGCGCTCGCGATCCTGCGTGGTTTGCTGGTGCTGCTGCTGGCGGTGCTCATCGCCGGCCCGCGGCTGATCAAGCCCAACGAGGCCGAAGAGAAGGACTGGGTGCTGGTGCTCGTGGATCGCTCGGCGTCGCTGACGATCGCCGACGCGGGCGAATCCGGCACGCGCGAGCCGCGTGAGGCCCAGCTCCGGGACATTCTGAAGCGCGCCGAACCAACCTTCGCCGCGCTCAAGGCCCAGCGGGTGCTGGTCTGGCTCGGGTTTGACGCCTCGTCGTATGACCTGACCATTTCTGGCGGAAGCGCGGCGACCAGCGTGCTGCCCGAGCTCGGCGAGCCGCGCGGCCAGCGGACCGACATCTCCAAGGCCATCGATGCCGCGGTGAGGCGTGCGGCCTCGCGCCCGATCTCCGGCATCGTGCTCTTCTCCGACGGACGCAGCGTGGATGAGACCAGCCGAGCGCTCCTGCGTCGGCTCGACGCCGAAAAGATCCCCGTCTTTCCGATCGCGCTCGGTTCATCCACCGCTGTGCCCGATCTGGCGGTGCGTCGCGCCACGGCTCCGCGATCGGCGTTTCTGGCCGACGCTGTGCCGGTTGAGGTTGAGCTCTCACGCACCGCCGCTGCGTCTGGCGGCGCGGGCGCCGCCGCACGCCCGGAGCCGAGCGTGGTCGAACTGATCGACTCGGCCACCGGCGCGGTGCTCGACACGCGCGAGGTGACCTGGGCCCCCGCCCCGACTCCAAAGCCAGACGAATCCACCACCGACGAGCCGCTGGAGCAGACCCAGCGCGTCACGCTCACGCATCGCCCGGCGGGCTTATCCGCGGGAAACACCAAGTGGACCGTCCGTGTCCGCCCGCCCTCGGGCGCACCATCGGACTTTGTGGATTCCAACAACTCCGCCGACGTCCCCATCGAACTGGTCGATCGCCCGATGCGCATCGCCTATTTCGACGGCTATCCGCGCTGGGAGTATCGCTACCTCAAGAACCTTCTCGTTCGCGAGCAGTCGGCGAGCGCGGCGATCATGCTGCTGGCCTCCGGCAAGCGCTATGTGCAGGAAGGCACCGTCATCCTCGATGCCCTCCCGCGCAGCCCCGAGGATTGGGCCAAGTACGACGTCGTCATGCTCGGCGACGTCTGGCCAGGTGTCTTCACGCAGGATCAGCTCTCACAACTTCGCGATCGCATCTCCATCGGCGGGGCCGGACTCATTTGGATCGGCGGCGAGGGCTCGACACCCGGGGCATGGCGCGCCACGCCGCTGAATGAGCTGCTGCCCTTTGTTGTTCCCGAGAACACCGGGATTTCTTCCGGCCTGCCCGCGTTCGACGGTGCGGTGACGATCGCGCCGACACCTGCCGCGGATCGCCTCGGCGTGTTGCGTCTGCTTGATGCACCGACGATCGACTCCGACACTGGTGCCCCAAGCTGGTTCCCACTCGCCCTCAGCAGCCCACAGACCGAATGGTCTCGGCTGTACTGGGTGCAGAAGATCGATCCCGCGATCATCAAGCCCACCGCCGAGGCCCTGGCCGTCGCCCGCCCGGTGCCGGGCACGACGGGCGACCCATCCGGCCAGCCGGCGGTGCTGAGCATGCGCTATGGCGCGGGGCGTGTGCTGTATGTTGCGACCGACGAGATCTGGCGCTGGCGGTATGGGCGGGGCGAGTTGTATCCCGAGCGTTTCTGGATCCAGCTCGTGCGACTGCTGGGCCGAGAGTCGCTGGCACGCTCCGGTCGACCGGCGATCATCGAGGCGACGCCCGAGCGGGGCTTGATCCAGCAGCCGATCCGCATCCAGGTGACGCTCATCGATCAGTCGCTTGTCGAAGCCGCCCCGCGTTCGCTGCGTGTGCGCGTTTCCCCCGAGGGCGGCGTACCGACCGAGGCCGGCACGTTCGAACTGACACTCGTTCCGGAAGCTCCGGCGTCATCATCGCCCGCAATCACGCCCCTTGGCCAGGGCGGCCGCGGCGTGCCAAGGGTGTTCTCGACCACGTGGATTCCGACCGAACCGGGCAAGTATCGCGCGATCGCCGACGACCCGGCGCTGGGCGTGGTCGGGGCCGGATTGGATGATCTGACGGCCCGGATCGAAGTCTGGCAACCCGACGACGAGCTGCGTCGCCCGCAGGCCGACCATGCCAACCTGAACGCGCTCGCGCAGGCGACCGGGGGCAAGCTGCTTTTACCCACAGAGATTGCCGAGCTTCCCAAGCTCCTCCCCAACCGGACCCTGAAACTCATCGGCGAGCCCGACGTACACACCCTGTGGGACACGCCGCTGGCCCTGCTGCTGGTGGTGCTGCTGCTGACGTTGGAATGGGTGGGGCGTCGGCTTCTTCGGCTGGCCTGATGGGTGGGGCAAGCGGGGGCAAAACCGGGCATTCTGCCCCTTTGTACACCCGTGGGATTCGTAGAAAATGCCTCGAAAGCCGACGTGGTCGGTAGACCCCTGATCGCCGATATCGAGATTGAGAAGAGATTCTCTGGACCGTCCGGTCAAATGGCCCGGTCGCACCGTACAACTATGGATCGGGGTCGACGGTCAGGACACGCATGAGCACCCAGCCGACACACTCTTCGCCCGCTTCGCAGATCGCCGCCTGGTTGCACCGGGTTCGAACCACGGCATGGGCGATGCTCGTGGCCCAGCGGCTGGGGTGGCTGCTGGCGATCGTGCTGCTGGCGGTGCTCATCGGCGGAGTGCTGGATTACTTTCTGCGCGCCCCGGGCTGGCTGCGCTCCCTCGGGCTGGTCGGGGCGGCGGGGACACTTGGCTATGCGCTTTGGGCGTGGCTCGCGCCGGCGTGGCGATTCAAGCCGAGTCTGACTGAGATCGCGCTGCGCGTCGAGCGACTGGACCAACAGCGCGGCAGCAGCTCAACGCCGAGCGATGCACGACCGGCTCTGCGCGGCGTGCTGGCGTCGGGGTTTGAACTGGGCACGAACGATGCGAACACGGACGCGGCGTCGCGGCGTGGGCTTGCTGCTCCGGTGGTCGAGGCGGCGGCCCAGGCCGTTGAGACGATCCGCCCGCACGAGGTCTTTTCCACTCGGCCCACGCTGAGGGCGATCGGCGGGCTGTCGATGGTGCTCATGGCGGCGATCGCGCTGTTCGGGGCTCGGCCGGACCTTGTGCAGATCGGCGCGGTGCGCATGCTGCTGCCCTGGGCGGGGGCCGAGTGGCCCAAGCGCACGCAGATTGTTGACGCGACGCAGGTGCGCTATCACCCGCTGGGTTCGGCGCTCGCGCTTCGGGCGGCGCTCGTGCAGAGCGATCTGGCCACCGACGACGCGAAGATCACCGTGCGGTATCGCCTGATCACCGCCGGCTCACCCGGCCCATGGCGGTCGGCGTCACTGAATCGCCAGAATCAACAGGTGAACGTGCTCGGTGTCGACGCACTCGGCGGACCCGCAACGCTCACCGGCACGCTCTTTGACCGGCTGATCGAGCCGACGGGCCTGGTGCCGGCGTCTGGCCGCAGCACGGCGAGTGCGTCGGAGGTGGGCGAGCTGGAGTACTCGTTTGAGTCATTTGATGATCAGACTGCACCGGCCCGAGTGATGCTGGTCGAGCCGCCCGCGCTGGATCGGGCACAGGCGACCATCACGCTTCCGGGCTATGCCGCCCGCGTGCTGGGTGCACCGGACGCCGAGCGTTCGGGCACCGGAGCATCGGACGCACTAGTGCAGACGCATGATCTTGGCGCGGGCTCGGATGATCGGGCCGCACCCGCGCCGATCCTTGCGGGGTCGCGCGTGAGCGTGAAGCTGGAGTTCAACAAGCCGCTGGACATTCCCGCGGGCATCGGTTCGGGCGCGGGCGCCGCGGAGTGGCTCTCGGCGACACTGGGGCCAGACATCGCCGCGCTGTTTGCTCCGGGTGCGGCGAAGCAGCCGCCCACGCTGGTTGGCAGCGGCACGACGTGGACGCTCTCCTGGCAGCACTGGGAAACGGTGCGGATGCTCGTTCGGCCGACCGATGAGTTTCGCATCGCCTCTACGGAAGAAGCGGTCTTCCGCTTTGATGTGCTCAAGGACAATCCGCCATCAGCGACGGTGACGCAGCCGATGGAGGACAAGTCGGTGCTGCCTACCGCGGTGGTGAATCTGGAAGCGGAGGGGCGTGATGATGTGGCGATGAAGTCGATCGCGCTGGAGCGGCAGCTCGCGCGGCGTGCCAAGAGCGAGGGCTCGGTCGCCGAGGCCGTGGGCGAGACGACCGAGATCAGCAGCGTCAGCGCAACGGCTGAAGCACCCGCGAAACCCGGCGAGGTTCCGACGCCGCCTAAGCGGCTGGTGACGCAATCCGCGCTCGATCTCAGCACGATTCCCGGTCTGCAGCCGGGCGATGAAATCTGGATCACGGGCGTGGCGACCGACGCGTTCGAACTCAGCGGCGAGACGCACGAGCCGGTGCGATCGAGCGTACGGAAGCTGCGCATTCTCTCGCGCGAGCAACTGGTCGAGCAGATCTGGTCAGACCTGGGCACGGTGCGTCGCACGGCGATCAAGATCGACGAAGACCAGCGCGAGCTCTCTCAGAGCGCGCCCAAGCCCGGCCCCGAGGGAGAGGACCAGAGCCGGCGGGCCGAGCGCGGACAAGCCGCACTCTCCGAGCGGTTGTCACGGCAGAATCAGAGCATCCGCGAGTTGCAGGAGCGCGTGCGCGAGAACGCGCTTCCGGACGCGGCGATCGGCGAGGTGCTGAAGCAGGCAGGCGAGATGCTCTCTCGTGCGGGGCAGCAATCGGGCGCATCGTCGCAGAAGCTTGGCGAAGCGGCTCAGCAGCAGGCCACAGAGAACGCCTCGCCTGAGGCGGGCAAGCCGCAACTGGAAGAAGCCCAGAAAGCACAGGAGAGCGTCCGCAACGAGCTGGCCGACCTGATCGACATGCTTGATCAAGGCGAGGACACGTTCGCGTCCAAGCGAGCGATCGAGCGGATCATCGAGCAGCAGAAGGGTCTTCAGCAGCGCACGGGCGAAGCGGGCCAGAAGACCGCGGGCAAGACCGAACAGCAGCTCTCTCCGGAACAGAAGCAGGAGCTCGGCGAGGTTGCCCAGCAGCAGGAAGCGCTCAGCGAGGATCTGCGTGATGCCGTCCGCAAGATGCTCGACCGCACGGAGAAGCTGAGCAAGACCGACCCCGCGGCGGCCCAGGCGATGCAGCAGGCCGCCCGGCGGGCGCAGCGGAGCCAGACCGCAGAGAAGATGCAGCAGGCGGCGCAGCAGGCGCGTCAGAACCAGACCAACACCGCGCAGCAGCAGCAGCAACAGGCGATCGATGATCTGCAGAACGTGCTGAACGAACTGAACCAGGCGCAGAAGAACCGCGACGAGGTCTTGCGCCGCGTGCTGGCGTCGCTGATCGAGTCGATCGAGGGATTGATCCGTCAGCAGGAGATCAACCTCGCCGCGCTCAAGGACGCCGAGCCCGCAGGCGCGCCGGCCGTTGCGGCGCTGGAGCCCGGCATGGTGCAACTGCACACCAACACGCTGGGTGTGATGAACGAATCAAGCGACGGCCCGCGCGAGGCGGCTCCCGCACTCGATGAGCTGGAGAAGGCGTCGCAGAGCATGGCTCTGAGCATTCCCGAGCTACGTCAATCGTCGGCCGCCAATGCGCGGAAGCACGAGACGGACGCGCTTGCTGCGCTCAATGCCGCGCTGGAGGCGGCCCGGAAAGTGGATCAGGGTGCGCAGGATCGTCAGAACGCCCGCAAGCGGGCCGAGCTTCGCGGAAAGTACGAAGAAGCTCTCAAGGCGCAGATCTCCATCCGCGATTCCTCCCAGGGGCTGGTGGGTGCGGAGGACAATCGCCGCAACAAGGCCTCGGCACGCATGCTCGCTCAGGAGCAGGCGCAGTTGAAGGACACGCTCGACAAGCTGCGACAGGACGTGAAAGAAGTCGCCAGTGCGGCGGTCTTCAACTTTGCCCACGATCGCCTGGGCGAACTGATGTTCAGTGCGTCTGATGCGCTGGCGCAGGGGTTGCCCGATGACGCGGTGATCCGCGCCCAGACCTCCGCCGCCAGATTGCTGAAATCGCTCGCCGACGCATTGAACGATCGCAAAAAGCCCGATGATCCTTTCCGCACGCCCGAGCAGGGCGGGGGCGGCGGGGGCTCGGGCGGTCAGCCGCCGCCGGTGGTGCCACCCGCGGCGGAACTTGTGCTGCTGCGACTGATGCAGCAGGAAGCGCTCGATCTGTCTCGCGGCGCGGCAGAGGCGAAGCGCCCCGACGCCAAGCTCGTTGGCGAGGCGGCGAAGCTGCAGCAATCGCTCTCGGATCAGGGGCAGGCGTTGCTCAAGAAGCTCACCGAGCGCGGCGGGCCCGAGGGCGCACCGAAGCCGACGATGAAACCCGCGAATCCCGATGCGCCGGAAGAGCCCGCGAACCCCGAGCAGCCCAAGCCAGAGTCCGAACCTGAGGCCAAGCCCAAGGGAGGTGCCGAGTGATGCTGAACGCATGCGTACTGATCGCGACGGCGGCGCTGGCGCAGCCGTCGGGCGCGCCCACAACGGGCGCCGCACCCAGCTCGGAGCCCGCCAAGACCGAGAAGAAATCCGCCGAGCCAAAGCCGGTGAATGCGCCGCAGACGCTCGATGAGCTTCTCGGATTGAAACCCACGCCCGCTGCCCCCACATCAGCATCCGGAGCGTCATCGCCGACAACGACGCCTTCAAGTGGTGTGAAACCGCCCGCCGCAACTCCGGATCCGAACAAGGCCGACCTGGATCGCATTCTGACCGCGGCGGAGATGGGCGACGCTTTCAAGCAAGCGATCGCGCTCATGGGCGATGCTTCGGGCCGCTTGTCCTCGCACGCCGATCCGGGCCTGGACACGCAACGCATCCAGGCCGACGTGATCCGTCGGCTGGACCAACTGCTCGCCTCTCTCGACCAGCAACAGCAGCAGCAACAACAGCAGCAGGGGCAAGGCCAGCCGCAAGAGCAGCAGCAGCAGGACGCGCCGGGACGCCCGCAGCAACAGCAGGGTCAGCAGCAGCAGGCCCAGAGCGGCGACGGCAATCGCACTGACATGGGCCCGCCGCGGCAGGATGGCTCGCTGAAGAGCGAGATCGAATCAGCCCGCGCCGCGTGGGGCGCGCTGCCCGCTCGCGTGCGCGACATGCTGCTGCAAGGGTCGAGCGATCGTTTCAGCGCGCGGTACAAGACGCTGACCGAGGAGTATTACAAGCGGCTTGCCGAGGAGAGTGGGAAGTGAGCATGAAGTCATTCCATGAGAAGCTGGAGAAGCTGGCTGCTTCGATTCCGATTGATCTGGTGGCACAGGCGCCTCGCCTGTGTCTGAAGTCTCCGGAAGGGCCACAGGCAGGACGCCTGTGCCACCAAGCCACTGGGTTGGTTCTGTCGGTGCTCGCGGCGGCTTCCAGCGCGCTCGCGCAGCCGGTGCCCAATCCCGCAACCACGCCCACGCCCGCTCCCTCCCCCGCTCCTACCGCCCCCCCCGCGGCGAGCATGCCCGATCGGCCCGCTCCCGCGCGTCCCGACGGCACCAAGAGCGCCCAGAACTCCGCGCTCGCCAATGAGATCACGCCCGAACTCGATCTCACGATCGCTCGCGGGCTCGAAGCACTCGCCGCCGAGCAGGATGCTGATGGTGCGTTCGGCTCTGGGCGGTATGGCAAGAACATCGCCGTGACCGCGCTCGCATGTCTGGCGTTCATGGCGGACGGACATCTGCCCGGCCGCGGGAAGTATGGCAAGCACGTCGAGCGCGGCTTGGAGTTCGTGCTGAAGAACTCGACCGAGACGGGCCTGCTCGCCGCCGACAGCACCAACGGGCCGATGTATGGGCACGGCTTTGCCACGCTGTTTCTGGGCGAGGTCTATGGCATGACCAAAGGCGGCGGCGAGACGAAATACGCCACGCGCGTGCACGAGGCGCTCATCAAGGCCTGCACGCTGATCCAGCGCTCGCAGAACTCCGAGGGTGGGTGGCGATACAACCCTGTGCCCTACGACGCCGACGTTTCGGTGACGATCTGCCAGATCATGGCTCTGCGCTCGGCCCGCAACGCGGGAATCGAGGTGCCCAAACAGGTCATCGACAAAGCCGTGGAGTATGTGCGACTCTGCCAGAATCCCGACGGAGGTTTTCGCTATCAGGGCAACCCGGGTACTTCGGCGTGGCCTCGATCAGCGGCGGGCGTTGCTTCACTGTACTACGCGGGCATTTACAAGGATGACGCAATCGACCGCGGGGTGCGGTATCTCGCCGACTCGGCCTTTCCCGGTCGCGGGAACATGCAGGGGGCGCACTATTTCTATGGACACTACTACGCCGTGCAGAGCATGTATCTCGCTGGTGGAGATCAATGGGCGCGCTGGTGGCCGGCGATCCGCAACGAGTTGATGGACCGCCAACAAGCCGACGGCTCGTGGCCCGATCCTTCGGTGGGCCCGGCCTATGGCACATCGATGGCGCTCATTGTTTTGCAGATGCCCAAGCGATTTCTGCCGATCTTTCAGAAGTGAACCGCCAACCCCACTCACCCACCACGATGCGCACGCACTCACTTAGCCCTGCCGGACTGCTCGCCGCGATCGTCGCGATTGTCGGGGGAACGAACGCGCTTGCTGATCCGATTCCGCCCGGTCGCCCGGCGGTCGCCGCGCCTCGATTTACGCTGCTGCTCCCGGGCAAGTCGCCGGAATCGATCGTGCTCGTGCGGCTTGGGCCGGAATCCGGCAGCAAGGGACCAGTGATCACCTTTCTAGACTCGGCTGGCACACGTCAATCCGTGCCGATGAGCACGGCGATCGCACTCGCGCCGCCCTCGTGGCTGCCCACGCCCGAGAGCGTCGCGCCTTCACTGGGCGATCGTGTCGGCGAGGGCCATGCGCAGCGGCTGGAGCTTACCGATGGGCAGCGCATCATCGGGCAGATCGGCGAGTCGACGCCCGCGAACATTGACGGCGCGCTGGCAAAGGCGAGCGCGTCGCAGGTGAGCATGCGCAGCGATCGCTTGGGCATGATCACGATTTCGACCGACCGCGTCAGCCGCTTCTTTCTGGATGCGGGCCGACGGACAGCGCCCGTGGCATTTTCCACCGCGGCCGACACACTGCTGCTTGTGAACGAAGATCGCGTCGAAGGATTCCTCGAAACGCTCGGCCCGAAGGTGCGCATCGAGGCGTCGGTGAGCCGCCCTGGGAACAAACCCACAGTGACCGAGATCGATCTGGATCAGGTCGAGATGGCCAATCTTGTCAATCCGCTGCTGCCACCGGCCGGATGCTGGGTGGAACTTGCCGATGGCAGCGTGCTCGCGGTTGAGCAAGCGTCGCTGAGCGCGCAGCTGGATTCGGCCAAGCTCTCCGTGCGTCCGATGGTGCTGGGCCAAGAGGCCTCGCCGGTGTCGCTGGATCTCAACGAACTCGCCGGGATCGTGCCCGATGCGTCGCGGCTGATTCCGCTGAGCTCGCTCGCGCTCGCCTCACAGCGTCCGCACACCTCGGCGCCGCGGACCGCGCCGGTGGAGATCGTCGCCGACGCCCCCGCGCCGTTGGGCGCTTCGGATCTGCTGCTGCCAGGCCCGATGAGCGTCGAATGGACGCTGCCGGACCGGCTCAGCAAGGGCGGCACGATCTCCGGCTTTGCGCAGATGGACGACCGATCGTTTGCATGGGGCGATTGCGAAGTGGTTGTGTCGATCATCGTTCCGGGCGCGCCGGCGCGCGTGCTCAGTCGCGGGCGGTTGAATGCTGAGTCGCCGACACTCGCTCTCGCCGCAGAGCTGGGCGCGGCACCGGCGGGCTCTCGTTTGCGCGTGCAGGTTGAACCCGGCGAGCGCGGCCCGGTGCAGGATCGCGTGGTGCTCCGCCGCGTGCTGCTGATCACCGGTCGATCTGCGTGAGCATGACGCGTCCGAGAACCCGCTCGGGTGAATGTGAACTGGTAGCGATTTCTCCGTCCGCCGCTTCAGGTGGGTAGATTCACGGCCGATCAGTTTCCGACATGTCCGTCCTGCATCGCGTGGTGCGAGCGCAGGACTGAGCATGCCGGAGTGATCTGAGATGCGAAGAGCCGATCCCGCGATGCAGATTCTGCTTCGCGTCGCCCTCTGCGGTGCGATTGTGATGTGCCTGTGCCAGCAATCAATGGGTCAGGAGCCCGACTGGTCTCCGACGCTCTCCAGTGTGGAGGTCGAAGCCGGGCCGATCGACTCGCCCGGTCGCAAGCCCGCACCCCGCACGGCGGAAGAGTCCAAGCAGCCCTCCGCTGTCCAGACCGGCGCTCAGCCGACGCCCCCACCAGCCCCTCGAGACTGGTTCGGCGAAGGCGGCAAGCCGTGGTGGGAATGGTCCCGCGCCACCGGCGACTGGGGCGGCGCACGCACCGCGCTTGAAGACGCGGGGCTCACCATCGCCGGGTCGTTCACGCTGGACTGGTCCAGCGTCTGGTCCGGCGGTGCCGAGAACCGCGCGTACACGCGACGATGGCTCGACCTCAACGCCACGCTCGATCTCGACAAGGCGTTCGGGTGGAAGGGCGGCAGCGTCTACATCGATTTCTACCACTATGGCGGCGAGATCGGCAACCCCGTGGGCGACGCCCAGGGCACCGACGCGCTCATCACGCCCAGACACCTGGATCAGGTCGCCGAGCTATGGTTCCAGCAGACGCTCTTCGACGGCAAGCTGCGCGTCAAGGCCGGCAAGATCGACGCCAACATCGACTTCGCCTTCATCCCCTGCGCCACCGGCTTCATCAGCTACAACGGCACGTGGGACCCCAACCAGCTCGGCCAGCCCACCTATCCCGACCCCGCCACCGGCGTGCTCGCGTTCGTCTATCCCACCGACCAGCTCTATGTGGGCTTCGGCGTCTTCGACGGTGCAACGCAGGACGGCATCCGCACCGGTTCGCGCGGGCCTTCGACGTTCTTCTCTGATTCCAAAAGCGATTCGTGGTACTTCATCGGCGAAGTCGGACTCACTTGGAAAGAGCTCGGCTCTCTCGGTGCCGGGCAACTCTCGGCCGGTGGATGGGGCCACACGGGCGACTTCGCCCGGTTTTCGGGCGGCGCCAAGGAAGGCACCGCGGGTGGCTACGTGCTCTTTCAGCAGCAGTTCATCGGCCGCGAGGGTGAGGGCAACGAGAGCAAGGGGCTCTTTGGCTTCGCACGCTTCAACCACGCCAGCGACGATGTCGCACTCATAACCAACCACATCGCCGCGGGCGCGGTGCTCAAGGGCACATTCGCGGGGCGCGACGCCGACGAGTGCGGCGTGATGTGGTCCATGGGCGATCTCTCGAACAAGAGCGGAGCCGACGGCGACGAGCACAACGTCGAGCTGTTCTACAAGCTCCAGCTCTTCGGCTCGGTCAGCATCATCCCCGATCTGCAGTTCATCTCCAACCCGTCTGGCAACGCCTCACTCGATGACGCATGGGTTGGCACGCTGAGCA
This sequence comes from Phycisphaerales bacterium, assembly GCA_019750095.1. Taxonomy (GTDB): domain Bacteria; phylum Planctomycetota; class Phycisphaerae; order Phycisphaerales; family UBA1924; genus UBA4658. Next base: position 1,045 of record JAIEOW010000126.1, on the reverse strand, counting down.
TCGTGGTCTCGTTCTGATCCCCTGCGAGCTACCGCAGCTTCACGATCGCCAGCCCCGCCACCACCAGAATCGCGGCCATGATCCAGAACCGCGCGACCACCGTCTGCTCCGTCCACCCGCCCAGATGAAAGTGGTGGTGGATCGGGGCCACGCGGAACAGTCGCTGCCCGGTGCCGGTGCGCTTGCGCGAATACTTGAAATACCCCACCTGCAGCACCACGCTGGCGATCTCCATCAGGAACACCCCGCTCATGATCAGCAGCAGCACTTCCTGACGGATCACCACCGCGAGATATCCGAGCAGCCCGCCCAGCGCCAGAGAGCCGGTGTCACCCATGAACACCTGCGCAGGCCAGCAGTTCCACCATAGAAAGCCCAGGCATGCACCGGCCATCGCCGCCGCGAGCACCAGCAGCTCATCGCTATAGCTCACATAGGGCACGAGCAGGTACTGCGCCGCCGTCTGCCACCCGGCGATGTAGACCAGCACGATCATGCCCAGCGTGACGATCACCGAGGTGCCCGCCGCCAGCCCGTCCATCCCGTCGGTGATGTTCACCGCGTTGGACATCCCGGCGATCATGAGCACGGCGATGATGATGAACGCGATCCGCGGAAGCTCGATCACGCTCGGATTGATGAACCGCCCGCCCTGCAGATAGGTCGCCTGCAGCGGCAGACTCAGCACGTGCGCAAGATCCTTCTCAACCCCCGCCGTGTCGCCTTTGTTGTACACAAAGTACCCAACCAGCAGCCCGAGGCCGAGTTGGAAGAGCAGCTTTTCCCACGCGTGCAGACCCTGGCGCGATCCGCCGGGTCTTGAGGCCGCCGTGAGCTTCAGCCAGTCATCGATCGATCCGAGCGCGCCGAGATAGAGCATCACGATCAGCCCGGTCACGACGTAGAAGTTGGTGATGTCCGCAAGCAGCAGCGTGGAGACGAGGATCGACCCGCAGATCAGCAGCCCGCCCATCGTCGGGACGTTCTTCTTGCTCGTCGCCGCCTCGGCCAGAAGCTGCGTATCGCTCAGCCCCGTGTCGCCGAT
>JAIEOW010000022.1 GCA_019750095.1 Phycisphaerales bacterium | reverse complement strand
AGTATCGACCAAATCGGCGTGCGTGGCTTGCCGCGCACGCATATTCTGACGTTGCGGCAACTGACCGTGCGTGGAAGTATGGATGTTGTGGAAGTACTTCGCTCCCAGTCGCACGCTGTTTCTCTCCGCGAATGCCACGTCATGGAAGTATGGATGTTCGTGCACATGGCGGAGCGCTGCCTAGACCACCACGCTCGTCCGGACCGCCCATCTCCGCTTGCTCTCATGTTCAGAAGGCCGGAAGTACTTCCACATGTTCCATACTTCCACGCTCACGTCCCACCCCCACCACCGTCCGGCACGGTCAACGGTCTCTGAGAGTCCGCATCGAACCGACGCCACTTCTTGCCTGCGGAGACTTCGGACGTCGCGTCGGTATCCAGGTACACCCCGTTGATGACACGCTTCCGGTATCGTCGTAGCGCATTGCCCACCTGACGGGCCGTCGGCACCTTGCCTCCGCCATGGACGCCCGGGAGCGACTCGATCGCCGCACGGACGAGCACAGTGTCATCCTTGCTGAGCAGGCTCGTGTCCGACGCATACAGGTCGGCCAGGAGCTTGCCGACGACCACACCGGCGTTCTTCGGGTCGATCTTGCCCCACAGCTCGATCAGGGTCACCAGGGCTTCGTGCGAGCTGTCGCTTTGCTCAGCAAGCTGCTTTCGCCCGGCGCAGGGATCGACCATCCCGGCATACACCACCGCGCTCCGAACGATGTCGCTCCACCCCTCGAAGCTCCCGTACGGCTGAAGGCCCACACTGGGACCTCCCGCGTGCATGTACGCGGCCAGAATCGTCAGCCCGGCCGTGTACAACCGCACGCGGTTCCTTGCCACGTACTCGAGCAGATTCGGATGCTTGAATCCAGTCCGGTCCTCGGGCTTCTCGCACATGCAGTCGAGCCGGATCGGGACAATCCGCCGAGCGGTGTCCGCGGCCACGATCACGTTGTTGCCCGTGGCCACCCAGACTGGCGTGAGCGGCAGGCAGATGTGGTTGGATGTGCCCAGCAGCCGATCCCTCCACTGGGTGCATGTCAACGCGCGATCCAGCGCCTCGTTGCCGAGCTTGCCCTCAACGTTGTCAAAGAGCACCACCCGGTCGCCGCTGATCGCGAAGGTCGTGATCACCTTGCGTGTCTCCTCGACCTCGTTCGGCGCGCTGGAGACGGCCGTGTGCATGCCTGTGGCGATGACGCTGGCGACTTGGGCGAGCAGTCCCTTTCCCGCTCCTCGGATGTTGGCGTCGATGAGGAAGAGCGGGCTGCAACCCTCGAAGGCAAAGCGACCGATGATCGTGAGCAGATACGCGACCCACGCCGACTCGTGCGCCGGAGACTGGAACGAGAAGTCTGCGATCACTTCTCGGAGTTCCTTGACGGCCTCTACACCGTGCTCCGGTCGCACCGCGTCCGGCAAAGGCGGATACTCGCCGCTGGGGACCAGGAAGACTCCCGTTTTGGCGTCGTACCCCGGCTGGTCCCACACACTGCCGTCTGGACGGAGGACCGGCGCGTCGGCCACGCCCGTGATCGTGCGCACGCCGGGCCACTGACCACGTGCCTCGATCGCTCCGACCAGCCAGCCGGGGGGATGCGCCGGCACCAGTTCGTCCTGTTTCGTGCGAAGCAGATTGGCGTGTTTCGTGAGCCGCTCACGCAGCGTGGCCATCGCCAGCGGCGAGATGATCGGGATTGCAGAACGCGACGAGTGCCCCCCCGGTGCGAGTTCCGGCTGCTGAATGCGGACGAGCACGCTGCCACGGCAGAACACGGCCGGGTCCTTTGCCAACGCCGCAACCGCTTCATCCACCACACGATGTTCATCGGTCGCGATCACGATGTCCGGAATATCTGGTTGCTTTTCACGGTTGCTCAGGCCCATGGCACTTCTGGCCATCACGCCGGAGGGATACTTGCTGATGCTGTGTGCAATGCTGGTCACTTCAGACTCCTCAAGGCATGGAGTGCACCGTCGGCGATTGATCTCCTGTAACGCCGCTTCGATCTCTGGCCCGCTCAACCCCTTGCGGCGGAGTGCCCCCGCCATTCGCGTGAGAGTGTCGTTCCGTAATCCCTCTGGGATCAGGGACACCTCGTCACCCGCCGTCGCATCACGACTGGCACGGTGTTTGCGCCCAGATGGTCCGTGCGTTGTGGAAGAAGCTTCTGATCTGTTCAGCAGATCGCCCAGCCACAAGGGCACAGTCTTCAGTTCCTCTCTGCGCTCCTCTAGCGGACGCTCCCAGATGTACGTCTTGCCGTCCACCGTCGAGGGCGAGACGACGATGTACCCACCGTCGGCTCGCACATCGACGCCGGGAGCGATCTTGCAAACGCTGCACGAGCGGTACGCCGGGCCTTCATCTCGGAAGACAAAGTGCATGCCAGTGCTCGGCGTATGAGCGCATGCGCCGGCGCTGCTCGCGAGGTCAGCACCGTGATCCTGCATCCACGGTCCTTGCGGATCGTCCACATCGATGACCACCAGCCCGCGGGTCGGCAGTCCGAGGTTCGCATTGGGCCACTTCTCCCACCACGCCCGGATCACCTTCGGATCGGTCGTCGCATCCTTGAACCCGCTCTTGGTCATCGGCACCTTCTTCCCTGGCGCGCACGGGAAGACCGGATACCCCAGTTCCGCGAGTCGCAACGCTTCATCCAACAACGACGCCCCACGAGTTTCGATGTGCATTTGCATAGTCCTTGGCCGCATTGGCCGTACGCGAAAACCTCTGCAGCAGTCGTGAGCCCGGAACCCCCCGGCCCACCATCACCGCGTTATCTTCTTCACGGGCTCTGCCGTGATTTCATCAACGACTCAAACACCCGCCTCTGCTCCGCCCAGTCCGGCATCCGAACGATCGGCCGAAGATCCTGCTCGCCCAGCGGCTCGGGCTCGCCGTCGCGGCGTTCCATGAGCAGCAGCCGCTCCTGCAAATCGGGTGCGAGCAACGTCAGGTCAACGATCTGGCTCGCACGTGCTCGTGTGATTCCGGCAGCTCGCGCCGCTTGCGCGTAGTCGCGGAGATCACCGGAACGAACCAGCCGTTCAATGCGATGAGCCAGCGCTATCAATCGTGCAACCCGAGCTGGCCTGGCCTCTGCGACCACGAGCGGCACTGCGGGCTCGGGACCCTCCCGGAGTTCCTTGCGCCCATGCCGACTCGCCGTAAAGTGCACCTCGTATGTCATGGCGGTCATGCGGCCTCCTCGGCTCGGCTGGTGGGTGCGGAATCCCCGGTATCGCGCGTGACGATCGTCACCTCGCCGCCCGCGGCATCGATGCACACTTCGCTCACGACCATGCTCAACAGCGCCGCACGCTCGCTTGGCGACAGCACCGACCACAGGCCCTCGATGTCCGCGAGGCCGCGATCCACCTTCTCACGCGTCGGTGCCGCCGCCATGTGCAACTCGATCCGGTCGTCCAGCTCGCGCAAACGCTCGCGGAGACGTGCCCACTCGCCCGACAACGCCCCCCGACCCGCGTCGGCACTCTTTTCCAGTTCCCCGAACGCCTGCTCGGTCATCGACTTCAGTGCGTGCATCGTCCGCAGCTCGGAGTCGAACCTCGCTCTGAGCAGGTCCAGTACTGCGCCCGCCATCAGGGGATGCGTGAACGCCGGACGCATCTTGGCGAGCACAAACTGCTCGATCTGTTCCGCAGGTACCGAGCCGCCGGCGCACCGCCCCTTGCCGTGGAGTTGCCTTGTGCGGCAGACGTAGTACCGGTGCACACGCCCCGTCGCACCTCCGCGCGATGTCGTGCTGTGCACCATCGTCGCTCCGCACCCAGCGCAGCGGGCCAGGCCCTTAAGGAGACCGCCGTGCTGGTTCCGCACAAGGCTCACGCCGCTTCGCCCATTCTCGGCAAGCAGTTCCTGCACACGCTGAAAGACCTGCGAATCGACGATCGGCTCGTGCAGCCCGTCGTACACACGCCCGTGGTGCGGCACCTTGCCGACGTACAACGGGTTGCCCAGAAGCCCGGCTAGGCCGCTGAGTACGAATGGCTTCCCACCCATCTCGCGTCCTGCGCGGCTGGTCCATCGCTTGTTCGTGACACCCTGGTCTTCGAGTTCCTTCAGCAGCACCCGCAGCGAACGGACCTCGAGATACCGCGCGAATATCGCCCGCACCGTCTGCGATTCGGGCACGTTGCGTTCCAGGCGACTTCCTGCGAAGTCGTATCCAAGGACCGGTCGTCCGCCCGTCCACTGTCCACGCTGCCGCGAGAGCGCGATCTTGTCGCGCGTTCGCTCGCTTGCCAGCTCGCGCTCGAACTGCGCGAATGACATGAGCACATGGACCATGAGCCGGCCCATCGACGTGCTGGTGTTGATGGGCTGCGTGACGACGACGAGAGCCACGCCATGCGCCTCGAACACTTCCATGATCTTCGCGAAGTCGCGAATCGAGCGCGTCAGGCGATCGAGCTTGTAACACACAACCGTCTCCACCCGGCCAGCCCGCACCTCGTCCAGAAGCCTCGTGAGTCCCGGACGGTCCATGTTGCCGCCCGAGTATCCGCCGTCGTCGTAGCGATTGGGCAGGCAGACCCACCCCTCGCCCTCGTGCGCGGTGATGTAGCTCTCGCCGCTCACACGCTGCGCGTCAATCGAGTTGAAGGACTGCTCGAGCCCATCATCCGAGCTCTTGCGGGCGTAAATCGCGCACCGAGTGATTGATCGCTTGCCAACGCTCACGATTTGTTCCCCCGTTGGGTCAGCCCGAAGAAGAGCCGCCCGTTCCACGCCGAGCCCGTGATCGCCCGCGCCGCCGCGGTCAGGGACATGTATACCGCCCCCTCGTGCTCGAATCCGTTCTGCGTCACCCGCACCTGCACCCGCCGTCCACGATACACCCGCGTGAGCACACTCCCGGTCGGTGGGAGTTGGTCACCGCCGCCGCATTCAACCTCCGCGACCGCACGGTCAAAGGCCTTGTGCATCGCGGTCGAAGGCCGAACGCGGAGGTCCTGATCGCGGGCCAGTTCCAACGCCAGACGCTGCGCTCGCTCGGTCAACCCACCGTGCTCGAGTGCCTGCAAACGCCACAAGATCCGCTTGAGCAGGTACATCCGGTTGTTGGACCGCGCTGGCTCACCCCAGAGCCGCTCGAACTCTTCCCGAAGCTCCGGCACTTTCAGCTTTTGCAGCCGCGCGACCTCTTGTTTCATCTTCATGATCGGCCTCCTGGGTCCCGGGGACCCACGGCACGATTAAGGCGATCATGAAGCGATGCTTCAAGTCGTGGTGACTGCGAATGATCGCACGCTGCTGGCAGATCGCGGACCGCGATCTCGCCCCGTTGCGACCACATCCGTTCAAGAGCGTTCGCCAACAGCAGCGCGGCATCGATCTCTCGCGAGTCCATGCCGATCTCGGCGTGCCCGGCTGATGTTACTGTTCGGTTGCGTGAGTTGCTGGTCACGCCCCCATCATCATTGCTCGCACACGGATTGCCAAATCGTCCGCGGCACTTTGCGTCTCGCTGTCATTCCCTGTTACTCGCTGTCATCCGCTGTAACTGGATGACCAATGTTGTCCACACCAAGCCCACATTCACCGCGGCATTCGCTTCGCCTGACGTCCGCGCGGTGCTCCACGATCGAGCGGCATGTGCTCCTCGTATGCTCTCGTGATCGCAACCTTGTACGCTGCAAACTGCGGATGCGCGACCACTCGCTCAATCGAATAAAGCCACTGACGGCTCGAGCCCCGCGTTCGTCGTGCGCCTAGGTCCTTTCGCTTCCGCGACAAGTCTCCGGGCTTGAGTTCAACAAGTTTGCCACCGTGCTTTCGTACCGCTTTGCAGAACCACGCGCCCGACCGCAGGTTCTCGTCCGACGGGGGTGGATCGGAGCTCACCGGCGCAAGGGGCGCAGGGTCCAGATGCGCAATGGGCAGCGGCAGAGGCCTCCATTCGCAGATCGGTCCGATGTACTGGTCCAGAAGCGCGATGCCTTCCTCCAGCGTCTCGGCGTGCTTCGGATCGCGAGAGCGCCCAGGCTGCGCGAGACGAGCCAGCGCAATACCCAGTCGTGACGCCACATTGTCGCGCGCCGTGAGCGCAACCGGCTCGCACGCACCCGCCGGCCAGTGGTCAACGATCGTTCGAGTTTGGTCTCGTGCGCTCCGCAGCATCACGTCCCACGCCGCTGGCTTCAGATGCAGCCCAGGTTCGACGAGCTCCGCTCGCACGAACGTCAACGCCGCGTGCAGCGCTCGTAACCCTTTTAGTCCCTTTAACACATCTTTGGCACGTGTGGCGTCGTCACGCCCCTCAAGGTGTGAGAGCGCTTCCTGAGACATCGAGGCGAGTCTTCGCACAAGCGAACGCTTGGCTTCCAGGTTTGCGCGCACCCGCTTCCGGCACCATCGGCCATCACCGACACCCTGGCTCCACGGCTCGAGTTCCTCTGGCAGACCCTCGAGCCGCTCCACGAGCACCGCCGCAATCGGCGCAACAACATTCCAGCACTCCACCGCGTTGAGAGGCCCCTTCACAACGAGAGGCGCAGCGGCCAGCTCACGCAAGCGCCGATCCAGCAGCATCAAGGGCATCCACGATGGGTCCCATTCCACCTTGCGAGCGGCAACCTCGTTGACCTTTGGCTGGAGACGCTTGTACGCCGCGCTCTCGTAACGGTGCTGGTCTCGCTCACGAACCAGCTTTCCAAGCTCGCGATTGCGGTCATCCTCCAGCACCCACCACTGGCACGAATGCGCGAGTCGCTCCATGGCTGTTCCGGCCTCGACCGGGCTTGCACTAAACAGCGACTTGATCGGCTGAGTGAGTACTTCAAGGGTGGACGCGGCTTCGGTCGTGCGCTTGGTTGCCCTTGCTTTGGGCTTGTGACCACCCTTGGTCTTCTTTGAGCGTTGCATGTCACCCTCCTTGAGCATCGGCGAGCCCGAACGACCTCAATCTCGCTCGATAACCGCCTGCAAGCCACTGTCGGCACCGGGCTGGCGATCCAAACACCCCTGTCAACGCCCCGGCCCAGTCAACAAGAGCACGCAGAGCTTCCAGAGCGCGGCAGAGTTCGGCGATCAAAACAGTCGGTTTAAGCCAGACCACCTTCTGCTCGCCCGCTCTGAGTCACTCCGCATACTGGCGATTCTACCGCAGAAACGCGGGTCCCTAGCAGACGCCCCGTGTAAACAAACAACCCCGCATGACGCGGGGTTGTCTGGCGAACTCCGATCGGATGGGTGTCTCGAACTCGGCATGATTTCGGGGAACGTTAGTGCTGTTCTCTGGCTCCCGAGAGCGGAAACGGGGCTCCCGGAGGCGGTGTGGCGGTCTCCGCTAAACGGCCCGTCGAAACTCGCCCCGCGGTGTCTCCAAGCGCAGCCGATCGGAGCTAGTTTGAGCACCTGGATCCGACACGATCGATGGATTTCTGCCCGCCGCTCTCTGGATAACAGGCAACTCGCCTCCCCGTTCCCGACGGCCGTTGCCACCCCGTACCATGTGGCCGTGGCGGTACCTTTGGGGTGTCTGCGTTAGGCACTCGTGCGGGTTCGGCCACCCTCTTCCGACTCGGGTGTATCAAGCCGTGCCGTCAAACTACTCTGCCATCAAGGACGAGAATCTCCGGCGCTACGGCACGGACATCGATCGCATCGGCCCGATGCTACTCGCAGACCGGTACGACAATCGGGCACACTTCATCTATGAGCTTCTCCAGAATGCTGAGGACGCACTTCGGCGCCGTGTGGATTCAAATGGACCACGGAGCATCGAGTTTCGCCTCTCCGAGAACGAGCTCCGCGTATCGCACTTCGGCAGGCCGTTTGACGCGGCAGACATTCGGGGCATCTGCGGCATTGGGCAAAGTACGAAGCCAACAGAGCTCACGGCGATTGGTCGGTTCGGGATCGGCTTCAAGTCCGTCTATGCCTTCACGGCAGCCCCGGAAGTGCACTCCGGCACCGAGCACTTCGCAATCGACTCGTTCGTTTGGCCCCGGGCCGTTTCGCCGCGTCCGACTCGGCCGGGCGAGACACTGTTCGTCTTTCCCTTTCGACCCAGCGATGCACTTGCACATGCAGAGATTGCTGTGGGTCTCAAGACCCTTGGAGCGCGCACGCTTTTGTTCTTGAAGGACATCGAGGAGGTGTCCTGGACTGTCGATGGCGGACCGTCTGGGATCTACGTTCGGGGTGAGCCGGAGCAGCTCGCACCCGGCGCTCGACGAGTCGCGCTGCTCGGACAGGATTCGGAGGCACCGGATACAGAGGAAACGTGGCTGATCTTCGCCCGGGAGGTGTTTGCTCCAGATGGCTCGCCCGCGGGCCAGGTTGAGATTGCATTCGGGTTGGAAGCCAAGCAGCCAAACGTCTTCGCCGTTCGAAGGGTGCCGGCGTCCACGCTTGTCGTGTTTTTCCCGACGATTGTCCCCACGAACTGCGGCTTTCTGCTCCAGGGACCCTATCGCACGACGCCGAGCAGGGACAACGTGCCGAGGCAGGACGAATGGAACCAGCATCTCGTCCGCGAAACGTCGTCTCTTCTCATCGAAGCACTTCCCACTTTGCGCGGACTCGATCTCCTCACGGTCGATGCTCTGCGGGCGTTGCCGCTCGACCGGAGCCGTTTCGACGATCAAAACATGCTCACGCCGCTCTTTGAGGCGACTCGCTCCGCCTTCGCGGCCGCACCCCTGCTTCCGGCATTTCGGATCGGTCACACGACAAGCTCTCGTGCACGCCTGGCCCGCACCAAGGAGCTACGAGAGCTCTTTTCCCCAACGCAACTCGGCGAGCTTTTCGGCAATTCCGAAGACGTGCATTGGTTGTCCGATGAGATAACGTCGGATCGCACGCCAGAGCTGCGGCAGTACCTACTGCGGGAACTGCAGATTCCCGAATTGGATCCGGAGCGTGTCCTGCCAAAGCTCACGAGTGACTTTCTTCTGGCCCAGCCAGATGCGTGGATTGCCTCCTTTTACTCGTTTCTCAACGGGCAGCCATCTCTTTGGCAGCGGGGTCAACTGAACGATGAGCCCATCATCCGCCTGGAATCAGGAGAACACGTTGCCCCGTGGAACGGAAAGCTACCCCAAGCGTTCCTCCCGGGCGAACACGCGAGCGGCTTCCCAACGGTCCGTCAGTCAATCGCCAATCATCCGGACGCCCGCAAGTTCCTCGCTCAACTCGGGCTGACCGAGCCAGATCCCGTCGACGACGTGGTCGCGAACATCCTTCCGCGTTATCAGCAAGCCTCGGTCGACTTCGCAGATGGCCAGTATTCCGCAGACATCCAGCGAATCCTGGCTGCGTTCGGAACAGACTCCAAGACGCAACGCGACAAACTCATCGTGGCACTTCGGGACGCCTTCTTTGTGATGGCCATCGACTCGGGTAGTGGCGCGACCTCAATCGCCAAGCCGGGCGACTTGTACATGGCCACGGAACGCCTCACCGAGCTGTTTCGTGGCGTATCGGGGGTGTTGCTGGTCAATGACTCGTACTCGTGCCTTCGCGGCGAGGACATGCGCAAGCTCCTCGATGCGTGCGGCGCGGCTCAGTACCTTCAGCCCATCGAAGCGCCGTCTGGTTTTTCCTACGAACAGCGAAAGGAGATGCGACGCGAGGCCGGCCAAGAGCGATGCTCATCGGAGTACCCGATCAAGGACTGGACGCTTCGCGGGCTGCAGGAGTTGCTCGCGGCGCTGCCCGGCATGAATGCCGACCCTCGTCGCCGTCGATCAGGTTTGCTTTGGAAGGCACTTGCTGACGTCGAGGATCGGCGCGGGTCCGGCACGTTTGTTGGCGAATATGCCTGGTTCTTTCACACCAGGTACTCCACTCCATTCGATGCGATGTTTGTTCGCCAATTGAACGATGCTCGATGGATTCCGGATGCGAACGGCGAACCACAGCCGCCAGGGGTGATCCTCTTTGAGCACCTCGGCTGGGACAGCGAACCGTTTCTGCTCACGAAGATCCGCTTCAAACCGCCAATCATCGACACCCTTGCGAAGGAGGCGGGCCTCGAGCCCGGGCTGCTCGATCTCCTCAAGAAACTCGGAGTCACGAGCGAGGATGAACTGAGAGCGCGGCTCAAGTTGGCAGATGAACCAGAAGTCCCGATGTCGGCCCCACCCTCAAATGGCATCAACAGCAACGACCCGGTACCGGCGGCGACAGGCGGTGTGTCGCTGCCCGAAGCGGGCGAGTCGACGGAGGATCAAGGTGCGGGCGCGCCGGCGACACCAACTGGGCAGGCTAGCGACGGTGCCGCATCAAAAGATGGAACCGGACAAGGCAACAAGGGTTCGACCACCCCAGCGGCAATCGACGATGGCCGGCGTCCAGGACTCGGCTCGCACCCCGAACGCAACGGCTCGGTGGGCGGCACGCGCACGTTCCACTCGTATGTCGGCGTACACGGGGATGAACACGAGCCAGATCCGGACGGGCTCACACGCGAGGCAAGGTTGTCGCTAGAAGACACGGCGATCCATGCCATCCTCATAGAGGAGCCCGCTCTGCTTCGGACGCCGACAAACAACCCAGGCTTCGACCTGATAGGCCCCGGTGCTGACGAGGAGGCAGACCGTCGGATCGAAGTGAAGGCAATGACACGGGACCTGAAGAGTCGTCCCGTCGGCATGTCTCATGCACAGTTTGAATGTGCGCGCGAGCATGGACGTGGGTTCTGGCTATATGTGGTGGAGCACGCAGCGGACCCGCAGCTGCGCCGAATTGTCCGGATACAGGATCCTGCTGGGAAGGCCCGAACCTTTACGTTCGATCAGGGTTGGGTCGCCATTGCTTCAGATACCGCCGCGGACAAGTCCATCGTGCGATGACGTGCCTGCTGGACCTCTCCTACCTCCTGCTCGCACCGACCCGAACACAACCCAATCGACCGCTTCAGCCTCGGACTTCAGAGGGGGGCGATCGGCTATTCTGCCCTACTCTCAAGGCCGTCGGACTGTTGTTTGGAATATGACTGGGGCTACTTTCAATGGCGGAACCGCGATCAGCCACAAGCATCCAAACGATCCTGAAGAGGATCGCCCGAGGCGGTACCGCGCCGCAGTTTGATCCGCCCCGATTCCACCCATTCCCGGCCCGCATGCCGATCTGGCTGGCCCGCGAGTTCATCGAGAATCTGTCCGAGCCGGGCGAAACGGTTCTCGATCCGATGGTGGGTTCTGGTACGACCGCGATCGCAGCGCTTCTCGCCGGCCGCAATGTCATCGGCACCGACATCGACCCGATGGCCCTGCTCTTGAGCAGGGTCGGCACAACCGCCTACAACGCCGAGAAGTCTGCCCGCGTGTTGGCAGAGATACTCGATCGAGCGAAACGACGTCTCGATCGGCGGCTGAGTGTCGATGGCGTTCGAAACAACTTTGAGGAAGATGGCCAAGAGTTCCTGAAATTCTGGTTCCCACCTCGCTCACAAAAAGAACTCTTTGCTCTCGCGACAGAGGTGGCAAAGATTCCGGCGGGAAAACACCGCGACCTCGCATGGGTGGTGTTCTCCAGCCTCATCATTGCCAAGGCATCAGGCGCGTCTTACGCGTTGGACATCGCGCGGTCGCGTCCGCACAAGGTCGAGGACAAGCCCATACTGAATCCCCTCGAAGGCTGGGAACTCAAGTCCAAGAGTGTCCTGAAGAGACTGCCGTTGGCTTCCGGTCCGGCCGAGGAAGTCACGGCCGACGTACATCGCGCTGACGCTCGCAAGCTCTCGGTCCCAGACAGGTCCGTCGCGCTCGTCGTGACGTCCCCGCCTTACATCAACGCCATCGACTACATGCGCACCCACAAGTTCTCCCTGCTCTGGATGGGACACGAGCTCTCAGACCTCCGTGATATTCGGGGAACGATGATTGGGACAGAGCGGGGCATGTACAGTCCGGACAGCCTCCCTCCAAAGCTCGAAGATCGGATTGTCGAGAGCATTGACGCCCCAACTCGTCTTGGCGTGGTTCGGCGGTACCTCTCCGACATGAGACGCGTGCTACTAGAGATCCACCGCGTGCTCAAACCCGGCGGTGCTGTGGTAATGGCACTCGGGCCGTCCGTGATCGCGTCCGACAAACCAGACGCGGGCACTGTTATTGGCGGGCTTGCGGAGTCCGTGGGATTCCTGAAGGTCTGCTCAAGCTTCCGCCCGCTGGAAGAGAGCCGGCGATCTCTCCCGCCACCACTGGCCGCTCGTCGCGGCAACTCGCTCGGCCTGAGGATGGCCGGGGAGGTCTTCTTGGGACTGCAAAAGCCCTGATGGACCGCGATGCACATGAAGCCTTCCCCAGAGCGCCTGGCCGAGCTTCACCGGCGTTTGATCGCCGGTGATGCGGCTGCGCCTGCCGAGTTCATTGAGCTTCTGCTTCCGTGGCTTGTGGAGGAGATGGGTCGAGCCCGAGGTCGGCTGCGGGATGAGCAAATGGCATTTGATGCCGCAACGGATGCCCTGGTCCATTTCGTCAAGGCACCGGGACGATACGACCACGCGCAGGCATCGATCACGTCGTACCTCAACATGGCAGCACGCCGGAACCTGTCCAACGCCCTACTAAAGGAACGTCGACACAAGGCCAGAATATCTCGCCTTGAGCCTGTCGCACAAGCCGAGGCGGCGCGGAATGAGACTTCGGAGGGCCTGTTGGCTGACCTTGGTGACCGGGATGTGGCACGAAAGCGACTTGAAGAGCTCACCGGCGGTCAAATGGGGGCCCTTTCTACCGAAGACCATGCCGTGCTCAGACTTTTGAGCGATGGCGAACGGTCTACAGAGCGGTTCGCGTTCGTAATGGGAATCGCTGGCAAGTCGGATCAGGAGAAGAAGCTCCTGGTCAAACAGGCAAAGGACCGGCTCTTGAGACGATTGAGGCGGTCCTCGTCCGAGACAGACCATGACTAGTACCCCGCTCAACAATCTAGATCGAGCAGCCGAACGGGCTTCAAGGGATGACTTCTTCATCGGGCACCTGCTGGCCTCGCTGGTTGGCTCTCGAGGAATGGCCCGGGCGACCATCGCACAACGGCTTTGCTGCCAGGAGCATCAGCTAGCACGCCTTTGGTTGTGTCGAGCACCGCGGGAAGAAGCCTTGGCGTTTCGACAGGATGTGGAGCAGATCGCGTCGGCCATCGGCTGCGATGCCACCTCACTAGCACAACTGGTTCGAGAGGCAGCCTCGCTGCAGGCCCTGCGCTCACAGTCGCAATCCACCTCATCGTCAATCCTGCTCGCCGCGCGTGATCGCGAGTCGGACCGAAAGATGGACGGCCCACCTGACGGGGGGCCAAATGAATGACTCAGACATCAGGTCAGCCGCGGAGTCATTCTGGTCTCTCGTCGGTTCTCGGTCCGCGTTCCCTCGGGACCTGGAAGCATCTATCTTGTGGTCGCTACCCCTCGTGGTCGTCAAGATTCCGAGACTCCGGACGCAGGCAGTTCGGGACTGGCTAACACAGGACGGGCTCGGGCACATCGTGCCGGCGCCTGAACGAGAACTCCGGGCTTGCATCGTGGCGTGTCGAGGTCGAGGTATCGTCTTTATCGATGGTGCCGATTCGGTGGAAGAACAGCGCATGTCGCTGGCGCATGAGTTGGCGCACTTCCTCCTGGACTATGTGCTTCCCCGCGATCAAGCGGTGAAATCGCTCGGCGAGTCAATCCTGGCGGTGCTGGATGGTGACCGTGCTCCCACCCCAGCCGAACGACTGTCGGCGGTACTGAAGGGAGTCCCGATCGGCATCTATTCCAGGCTGTGGCACCGCGGGCCGAGAGGAATCGCGACGAGCGCTGGGACCCTCGCTCGGGAAGATGCTGCGGACGTGCTCGCACTCGAACTCCTGGCTCCTCGGCGGGACGTGTTACAGCGGGCACGCCAGTGCCAGGACGGCATGTCCGCAGAGTCACTGACCGCTCTCCTGCAGTCCACGTTTGGATTGCCAGAATCGAGCGCGTGGTCCTATGCCGGCTTCCTTGCTGCCAGCGCGAAGCCAACCCAATCGATCAAGTCTTGGCTCGGAATAGATCCACAATGATCATGTCGCACAATCATCGCCCGCGCGGAATAGACCCGGGCGTCGGACCTCACGGACGAACCCAATGAGCCACCCACCAATCGAACCCATGCCATCACAGCCCATCCATCCAGCAACTACTGATGCCGAGGCACTGACGCTGGAGGCATCCGATTTTCAGGCAGCCTTCGGGGAGCCGCTGGAGGACACGCTGGATCTCGACACGTGGGCACCAGCTACCGAGCTCGCGTCCATGTACGACCGTGTTCAGCGCGAGGTCGCCGAGGCGGTGCACAAAGAGAGCGAGATGCATCGTCAGATTCGGGAGAAGATCTTTCCTCTCCTGAAATCACGACCGAATCGTCCTGCTGCCGCTGGAGTGTTCCGTACCTCTTTGGAGCAGATCGAGACCGTGCATTCTCAACTGTTGTTCAACGGCGGCGTTGAGGCATGCGACGGCACGATCGCGGTTCACGACACGCTGCCGGTAACGATCACCCAGATTGGCGTCAGCCTCGTCTCGTACCGCGGCGACCAGGGCTCTTGGGGGCATCGTCTCTTCCGGCGTGACCTCCGAGCATCGGGCGCGGACGCAATCGAGGAAACACTTGAGTTGCTTGAGCGGCGTCGGAGTCGTGGTGGCGTCGATCAACCGTCCAAGCGTGACCAACTGAGCGACCTTGCCCGTCGAGGCATCATGGCGTTTGCTGAGCGCAAGGTCCTGCTCCAGAAATCGACAGCGGTCTTCCGGATGGGGCACGGCAATCCACTGGCCTACGAACTCGTCACTGGCTCAGGCAACCCGCAACTGTGCGAGATGGGCGTCGCTGTGATCCAGGATCTCGTGAAGTTCGGGAAGTTCGTGTACGTGCCAAGCGGGCCAAAGGAACGGGAGCTGCTCACCATCGGCGGTGCGCTTCTCCCACTGCAGTATGCGATCGTCGACTCTTTGAAGGACAAACTCGAGCGTGTCGCCAAGGGCCACTATCGCGGCGCACTGTGGCAGGGAGCTAAAGCAGCCGTCGACAAGCTCGTCGACGAGGCCGGGGACAAGGTCCTGATTGGCGTCTACCGCGCCTCCCATTACGCCCCGCCGCAGGTGTTCTACGCCCATGCAGATCATGTTCATGAAGCCGCGCTAGTAGCCATCGCCGACAGCGTTCTCCAGGAGCATCGCGGGTTTCCGATGCTCATCGATCTCGCCGACAGGGTGTGTGGGATGATGTTTGGCGGGAGCACCTTCGGGGCCAACACACAACTCGCCTACGCCGACGCTGGCGAACCATTCCGTTACATGGGCGAGCGCTCCACCAGGCGATAAGCCCGAACCAGATAGAAAGGACTCTGACCATGCCCACCAACTCCACCATCGACCCAACGCCACCAGAAGTCTTCGACGAGATCGCAGGCGATGGTGTTCGCGCGGGCGGGGCATGGCGTCGTCCCCCCGAATACGACGGCAGCGTGGGTGTCACGATGTTCGACAGCGGCTCGAGTCAGGACGGCACGGTCACCGTGCTGCTTCCCAAGGACTCTATCGAGACCTTGCCCAGCCAGGCGCTGGTGCGAATCCTCAGCCTTCCCGATAAGCGGGAGTATCTCGCCGCCGTAGTAGCCGGCCCGTTTGCCGAACCGGACGGGCTCTCTGCGGACGCCACGCCCATCATCGCTTCGACGGTCCGAGGTGGTCTGTTGATGCCACCATTCCACGGGCGTGCACAGCTTGCCCTCATCGGCGAGCGTCTGGCGACCGGCACGGTCGTGCCCCCCCGCCGGCGTCCCAAGCCGAACAGCCCCGTGTTTGTGCTGGACAAGGCGGAAACGACAGCGGTTCTCCGTCTCGGCGGCGATGTTTGCCTGGGGCTTGCGGACGGCTTCGATGACCTGGAAGTCTGCGTCCCTTCTGGCAGCAAGGCAGTGTTTCCTCGGCACTTGGGTATTCTCGGCACCACCGGCGGAGGTAAGTCCACAACAGTGTCTGGGCTGATCGCACAGATGCAGAAGCGCGACCGCGCCGTTGTCCTCATCGACACCGAGGGGGAGTACTGCGCCATCCACGAACCCACCGACAACCCGGTGATGCAGGAGGCACTGGCACGCCGCGGGCGCAAGCCTGAGGGCGTCGCCAACACGCACGTCCTGCATCTCATCGGCCGTGATACTGCTAATCCCAACCACCCGAGCACGGCGGCATTTAGCCTTCGCTTCAGTGATCTGTCCCCATATGCCGTTCAGGAAATCCTCGAACTGACGGAGGCGCAGGAGCAGCGCTTCATGAAGTCGTTCGATTTGTGCAAGCGGGCGCTGGAGCAGTGCAAGATCTGGCCTCGAAACGATGCTGAGAAGACCCAGATGCTTGAGCTCGACGAGATGGAGCAGGGATATCCGATGATGACCCTCAACCACCTCTATGACGTGGTGCAGATGATCGCCGCGATGGAGAACGACGAGCCGGAGGCGTCATTCTGGACCGCGGACTTCAAGGCCAAGCAACCTCAGCTCAAGAAGATGATTACCGATTCCAAGCCGCCGGGGAGCGTGCCAAGCTGGCGTGCGCTTCAGGGCAAGCTCGGGAAACTTCGCCGGTTGGCCGTATTCGACTCAGCCACCGCGCCATCTCTCGACTTCAAGGCGATGCTCCAGCCGGGGCGCGTCACGATCATCGATCTGAGTGATACGGACTCGCCACAGGTCAACAACCTCGTCATCGCAGACCTCTTGCGCGGCATCCAACGCCAACAAGAGGACAACTACCGCGCCGCGGCGAAGGAGGGCAAGTCGCCTACGGCGACGATGGTGTTCATCGAAGAGGCGCACGAGTTCCTTTCTG
The DNA here is from genome assembly GCA_019750095.1 of Phycisphaerales bacterium. Classification (GTDB taxonomy): domain Bacteria; phylum Planctomycetota; class Phycisphaerae; order Phycisphaerales; family UBA1924; genus UBA4658. The sequence continues at coordinate 13,849 of JAIEOW010000022.1, read as the reverse complement.
CCCACCGTATCAAGCAGATGCCCGTGCTCTTCCAGCAGGTCGCCCGCATCGCCCGCCGTGGCCGTAAGCGCTGGCTGGGATTGGCCTTCTCTACGCAGTTGCCTCAGCACCTGCCGGACGAGGTCTTGGGCCTGATCAACAACTGGATTCTGCACAAGATCAGCGACGCCAACGTCATTAGCCGACTGCAGCGGTCAATCGGTGGCATTGAAGCCTCCTTGTGGCGGCACATGCCTTCGCTTGCCGCCGGTCAGGCGATTTGTTCGTTCACCTCGCATGCCCGTCCGGTCCAGACAGCCATCGATCCCACCCCGTGCCGCCTGCTCATGACTCAGTGACCGTGTCGAACGACGCACGGGCTGCCGTGTAATCCAGCCAACCAACCATGCCACCCGCCACCATCCAACTCTCGCCACCCCAGAAGGAAGTCGTCGCCCATCGCGCTGGCCACATGCAGGTCATCGCGTGCGCCGGCTCGGGCAAGACGGAAGCGGTGTCACGGCGGGTCGCGGCGCTGATCGGTGAGGGCGTGGAGCCGGCGTCAATCGTTGCGTTCACGTTCACGGAGAAGGCCGCTGCAGAGCTCAAGGATCGCATCATCAACCGCGTCGCGGAGGTGAAGGGGGACGACTTCAAGGGCCGCTTGGCGCAGATGTTCGTGGGCACCATCCACAGCTACTGCTTCAAGCTCCTCCAAGACCACGTTCCCCAGTACGGCAACTACGACGTGCTGGAGCCGCATCGACACGCTGGCCTGCTTTCCCGTGAGAGCAAGAAGCTGTGCTTGGATGCACTCGGTCAGGCTGGCCACTGGGCCCCGATCCAGTCGTTCGCCGAGACGGTCGACGTCATCGGCAACGAGCTTGTCCAGGCCGTTGACCTCGCAGGCACCCCCTTGGGGCTCGCATACACGCGATACCTTGAGACTCTCGACCGCTACCACTACCTGACATTCGGCCTGATTATCCAGAAGGCCGTCGAGGCACTGAAGGATCCCGCGATCTTCAAGAAGGTGCATGGCCCGCTCAAGCACCTCATTGTGGATGAGTACCAGGACATCAACCCGGCGCAGGAGGCGCTCATCCGTCGCCTGGGTTCTGATCCGGTGCATGTCTGCGTGGTCGGAGACGATGACCAATCGATTTACCAGTGGCGTGGTTCACAGACGAGCAACATCCTGACGTTTGTGAAGCGATACGGCGCGCACGCGGTCACGCTCGCTGCCAACCGACGCTCCAAGGCTGAGATCGTCGATCATGCTGCGAGGTTCGCCGCGCTCATCCCCGGCCGACTGTCGAAGAAAATGGAGCCCGTGCGGGAGAGCGACCACCTGAGCGTCGTGCCGTGGTCGGCGGAGACGCCCGCAGACGAAGCAGAGACCGTTGCGGTCGCCATTGAGGCCCTGAAAGCGAAGGGCTTCCGTTACCGCGACATCGCCATCCTGTATCGGTCGGTCAGGACGTCAGCACCGCCCATGATCGCCGCACTCCGAAACAAAGGCATCCCGATCACCTGCGGCGGCCGCACTGGGTTGTTCATGCTGCCCGAGATCGACGTGCTCGGGCGCACCTACGTCTGGCTGGTCGACTACGACTGGCGGCCCACGGGATACGGGCAGCAAGCGGCGACTGTGAACGTCGACGACCTGGTGCGTGACTTCCTCGCTGCGTTCGGCAATCCGCGGCCGGCGAAGGAGATCAAGAAGTACCTCACGGACTGGAAGACGGTCGCCGGCGATGAACGCTCACCCGTCAACCTCGTCGGCGACTTCTACAACCTCCTCAACTTCCTGAAGGTCCACCAACTTGATCCCGACGTGCCGGACCACTCCGCCCGCATGGGTGCGCTGGCCCGCTTCTCAAACATCCTGGCAGACTTCGAGAACGTCACACGCCGTGGCCGCTGGGTCACCAAGGACGATGGCACCCGCGAGTTCACCGGCGGCACCAACCGGGGCATCCACTTCTATCAGCGCCTCGCCAACTTCATGCAGCACTACGCCCGCGACGCCTATGAGGACTTCGACGGCGAGGTGACGCCCGACGTGGACGCGGTGGACATCTCCACTGTCCACCAGGCCAAGGGTCTGGAGTGGCCCGTGGTGTTCATGCCGGCGCTCGTCGATAGCCGGTTCCCTTCGCGCAACGCTGGCAAAGCTCGCCAGTGGCTGTTGCCGGACAAGGTGTTCCCCGCGGCGAGCCGGACGCGATATGAAGGTGGCGAGGACGAGGAGCGGCGTCTGTTCTACGTCGCCATGACCCGCGCCCGCGACGCCCTGTACGTTTCGCACTTTCGCCGTCAGACGAACCGGGCCAAACCCTCGCGGTTCCTGGTCGACATCTTCGGCTCCAAGATCCCCGAACTGACCCAGTTACCGCTGCCCAAGCCGCCCAAGGTCATCAAGCCGGACGAGCCCGACAAGGTCTCGGTGTCATTCTCCGAGCTCACGGACTTTGACGAGTGCGGCTTCAGGTATCGCCTGTCGAGTTCCCTCGGATTCGAGACGCAGTTGGTGTCAGAACTTGGGTACGGGCGCGCCATCCACCATGTGCTGCGCTTCGTCGCCGAGATGGCCCGCACGACCGGCAAGGTGCCGACGATTCCCGAGGTCCAGAAGGTGCTCGATAGCGAGTTCTACCTGCCGTTCGCCAACAAGAACAACTTCGACAACATGCGGGCGATGGCGGATCGGATGATCGGGAAGTACCTCACCCAATACAAGGACGATCTCCAGCGGATTTGGGCCACCGAACGCCCGTTTGAGATGCACCTGGACGCCGGCACACTCTCGGGCCGTGCGGACGTGATTCTTGAGCACCACAACGGCAAGCCCGACTCGCTCGCCATCGTCGACTACAAGACCGCAAAGGGCAACGAGCAGGATGAAGTGTTTGGCTTCCAGCTCGCGGTTTACGCCGCGGCGGGGCGTGGCGAGGGGCTGAACGTTGATGCGGCCCTGCTCCATCACCTGGACGCCGGCACCCGTTCGAGCGTGGACATCACGGTGTCGGCCACCGGAAAGGCCGTCAAACGGGTCGAGCAGATGATGGGCGATCTTCGCACCGCCACCTACGTGCCCAAGCCAGAAAAGCACAAGTGCAAGGCGTGCGAATACCGCAGGTTGTGCCAGCACGCCCCTGTCGATCCCTGGGATGCAGACTGAGCTCGCGAGCAAAGAGAGAAGGTCCACCGCATGAGTACCGGCATCCTGAATCTTCCCGTCGCCGATGTACCCATCGCCGTGATCGACTTCGAGACCACCGGTCTCTCAGCCGATTACGACCGGGTAGTTGAGGTGTCGATCGTGCGGGTCGAGCCGGGCGGGAAGAAGCGGACCCTCGTGCTCGACACGCTGGTCAACCCTCGCCGCTCTGTCTCGGCCACCGAGATTCACGGCATCACCGACGAGATGGTCAAGAACGCGCCGGAGTTCAAAGACATTTGGCCAGCGATGCACACCGCGCTTTCGGGCTGTGTGATCGCGGCGTACAACGCGTACTTCGACATGCGGTTCCTGACGGCTGAGGCGCAGCGTGCGGGCGACGCTGTGCAGGTGCCATACTTCTGCCTGATGTATATGCGGTCCATCATCGGCGTGGGCCAGCGCTGCCGCCTCGATGTCGCGTGCCAGCACCACGGCATCCAACTCAACGATGCCCACCGCAGTGCTCGCGACGCAATGGCCACCGCGGAGCTCATCCCCACCTATCTCAAGAGCATGCAAGCCAACGGCCTGAACACGTACCAGGACCTTCGTCAGGCAGGCTCGCACAAGTATCTCCGGAGTTTCGAGCTCAAGCCCCTTCCGCCCCGGGCGCAGGCGAGTCGATGTGACCTCTTTCCGCGTGAAAAGGTCCAGGTCCGCCGCGGCGGCGTCTTGAGCTTTCTGTCTCGCACTTGAACCCCCATGCACATGGACGCCCACATCTCGCCTTGCGGCTCCTACCGCTACTGGCTCTCGCGAGTCTGGGATGAGTCGCGGCCGTGCGGCGCGTGGGTCATGCTCAACCCAAGCACAGCCGACGCCACGGAGGATGACCCCACTATCCGCCGCATCGTGGGCTTCTCACAGTCGTGGGGCTGGGGCGGGGCAAAGGTGTTCAACCTCTTTGCCCTACGTTCGTCCAAGCCGAGCGCCCTGTCCGAGCATCCAGACCCCATCGGTCCAGACAATGACGGCCACCTTAAGAGCATTCCGGCAAAGCTGCCGGTCATCGCTGCGTGGGGCCAGTGGGGCGACCATTTGGATCGGGCCCGGCGAGTCAGCGTCATGCTCGTCGCGGCGGGCGTGGAGCTCCAGTGCCTGGGGCTGAACAAGAGTGGGTCGCCCAAGCACCCGCTCTACGTCCCAGGGCAAGTTCGACCTGTGCCCTATTCACTTGGGCCCGTTACCCTTCTGAGCAAAGACGGCCATCTGGCCGCGAAGGAGTTCTGACTTTGGCCCGCAAACCCCGCACTGCATCCAATGGCGATACGCTGATCGAGACCACCGACTACCGGCACGCCGGCAAGCGGAAGAACATCCCTTCGGCCACGATGGAGCGGCAGGGGACGGTCCCCAAGGTGGCCAAGGCCAAGTACCACTACAACCCGCACCTGCCGCCGGAGTTGCGGTTTGATCCTGCGGGCGGGCCGGACAGGCTGCCGACCCTCATTGCCGCGGCGCAGAAGCGGCCGCTGACAGAGGCGGAGGCCAAGGAGCTGGGCGAGGCGCTCAAGAGCCAGCAGCCGTGGCTGGAGTGGGCGGGCAAGAAGGAGGAGCACGACCGCGGCACGCTCAGCGTGAACCCGGTGGCGTTGCACCTGCACGAGCGGATCTCGGCCAAGGCCATTGTGCGGGCGGCGATGCGGCAGGATGTGGAGCAGTCGCTCTTTGCCGCGGCGGAGGACGACTACGCCAAGGCGGTGCAGTTCTACAAGCACGATGTGGACTGGTCCAACCGGCTGATCATGGGCGACTCGCTGGAGGTGATGTCGTCGCTGGCGCGGCGGGAGGGTCTGGGTGGCAAGGTTCAGATGATCTACATGGACCCGCCGTACGGGATCAATTACGCCAGCAACTTCCAGCCTGAGATGGACAACCGCCAGGTCAAGGACAATGACGCGGATCTAACGCGAGAGCCCGAGATGGTCCGGGCGTATCGCGACACTTGGCACCTCGGCGTCCACTCGTACTTGAGCTACGTGCGCGACCGATTGGTTGTGGCGAAGGGGTTGCTGGCTGAGACCGGCAGCATTCTGGTACAGATCAGCACCGAGAACCTGCACGTAGTGAGACAGTTGTTGGACGAAGTGTTTGGCCCCGAGAACTTTGCCGCTCAACTGTCGTTTCGCACCAAGATCCCCCTTCGAACGACCTTCATTGCTGCGACCCATGATTTCGCGCTTTGGTACGCCCGCGACAAGCCGAGAATGAAGTACCACAAGCTCTTCAGTGAAAAAGGCCTCGGTGACGAAGGGCGTTTTTCGTTGCTCGCACTTCCGTCTGGTGAGCGCCGCTACATGAACCGCGAGGAGAAGGCTGGCGACAGTGCACTTCCAGAGGGTGCGGTGCCGTTCGTTGCCGAGAACTTCAACTCAGCCGGGCGAACAGAGAGCTGCGTGTTTCCATTTGAGTATGCCGGCCGCATGTTTGAACCTACCCGCGGCAAGAGCTGGAAGACCAATCTCCAAGGCATGACACGCCTTTTGCCTGCAGAGCGACTGTTTCCCAGTGAATCGAACCTCTACTACGTCCTGCTTCACCAAGACTACCCCGTGCAAGAACTCCACACCGTCTGGAATGACACTCGCGGTGATATGGACAAAGCGTACGTGGTGCAAACCGCGACCAAAGTCATCGAGCGTTGCATGCTCATGACCACCGACCCCGGCGATCTGGTGCTGGACCCGACGTGCGGCTCGGGCACCACTGCCTACGTCGCTGAGCAATGGGGACGCCGCTGGATCACCACCGACACCAGCCGCGTCGCCATCGCCATCGCCCGCCAGCGGCTGCTCACTGCCAAGTATGACTATTTCCGCACCAAAGGCTCGGCGAGCGAAGCCGCCCCCGCGATCGCTGACAACCCCGGAACCGGCTTCATCTACAAGACCGTCCCCCACATCACGCTCAAGAGCATCGCCCAGAACCCGAACCTCGACCCAATCTTCGCCAAGCACGAGCCGATCCTCGATGCCGCGTTGGACAAGGCCAACGCCGCCCTGAAGAAGGTGACCGACGACCTCCGCAAGGTGATGTGCGGAAAGCTCGCGGCCAAGGCCGTCCGCGATGGGCTGAGCAACCTGACCGATGCCGATGACCGGCGCTGGCTGCTGCCGGGGACCACACCCGCGATGCTGAGCGAGGCGCTGGACAAGGCCTTCCGCAGCGCAGGCAAGAAGCCGCCGACGGCGAAGCAGGTGCAGGCGGCGGTCGAGTGCATCCCCAAGAAGGCCGAGGTCGGCAAGAGCAGCGTGCCAGCCAACGGCATCGGCTGGGAGCACTGGCAGGTGCCGTTTGATGCCGATGATGCGTGGCCAAGGGAGTTGCAGGAGGCCGTGGTCGCGTACCGCACCGCGTGGCGGGCCAAGATGGATGAGGTCAACGGCTGCATCGCCAAGAGCGCGGATCAGGAAGAACTCGTCGATCAGCCGCAGGTGGTCAAGAACGTCACGCGAGTGAGCGGCCCGTTCACTGTCGAAGGTGTGATCCCCGAGGAGATGGCACTCACCGAAGACGGCATCAAGGACCTGACGCCCAATGAGGATGATGTCGGCGATGCAGCCGGCGAGATGCAGAACATCCACGCCTACCTCAAAGGCATGGTCGATGCCATCCGTACAGATGGCCTGACCTTCCCCAACAACAAGAAGGGCACGTTCGCCGAGGTGACACCGCTGTACGAGGGCGGAGCGCTGGACGCCTTGCACGCCGAAGGGTTCTGGAGCGATGACTCCAAGAAGGAGCAGCCGGTCGCCATCGCCTTCGGCCCACAGTACGGCCCGATCACGGCCCGGCAGGTTGAGGACTGCATCCACGCCGCGACGCGCTACCGGCACCTGGTGTTGGCGGGCTTCTCCTTCGCGCCGGAAGCCGCGGCGATCGTGGCCGAGCAATCGCACCCCAAGCTCAAGATCCACCTGGCCAACATCCGCCCGGACATGAACGAGTCGATGAAGGGCCTCCTGAAGGAGACCCCCAACAGCCAGCTCTTCAGCGTCTTCGGCCTCCCCGAGATCGAGGTCACGCAGGACAAGGACGGCAAGCACATTGTCACGCTCAAGGGCGTGGACATCTTCGACCCCGTCGAAAACACCGTCCGCTCCACCGGCGCGAGCAAGGTGGCCGCGTGGTTCCTTGATAGCGACTTCGACAACCGTTGCTTCTGCACCACCCAGGCATTCTTCCCCAACCAGGACGCATGGGGCAAGATCGCTAAAGCCCTTGGTTCGGCTGGAAACGAAGAGGTATTCGAAGCGTTCAAGGGGACGGAGTCGCTGCCGTTCGAGGCGGGTGAGCACAAACGTGTTGCCGTGAAGGTCATCGACCCCCGCGGCAACGAGGTCATGACGGTCCGCAAACTTTCCTGAGGACCGAGGAGCACACATCATGGCCCGCTCAAGCAATCGAACCAACGAACCCACCCTCCAATCCGCCGCTACCGACGAAGTTCCTGTGCAGGCGGTGCCCGATCCGATTCTGTGCAGCCCGTACTACTGGCCGACAAAGCACTGGGTCTACCAGAAGGGCAAGCCATACGTCTTGGAAGGCCGCCGGCCCGCGAGCTATTTCTACAAGGACAAGCGCACCGGCGAGGCTCAAGAGGCGCTGTACGCCGAGGAAAACCGCGACGACCTACCGCTGGTCAACCGCCTGCGTGAGGATGTGAAGCGTTGGCGCGATGTGGACTATCGCGGCGCATCCGAAGTGACCAAGGATCTGCTCCGCTTCTGGTCCCGCACGGATCGACATCGCCGCCTGTTCTTCTGCCAGCGCGAGGCGGTCGAGACGCTCATCTACCTGCTTGAGCTCCGAATCCCCGGGCGCTCCCGAGCTACCGGCTTCCAGAACTTCGAGTGCTCCGATGAGGATTTGGCCCTGCTGCTGAAGGGTGAGAAGCCCAAGTTCGACCTCTCGCAGACCAAGGTCTACCCCACGCTGATCGATCAGCCTTTCGATGCCGAGATGATGGGCCTGCGCCGGCTCGGGTGCAAGATGGCCACTGGCTCAGGCAAGACCGTGGTCATGTCCATGCTAATTGCGTGGGCCTTCTGCAACCGCGGCCGGCACCCGCTCTCGACCGAGTATCCAAACGCGGTGGTCATCTGCTGCCCGAACCTTACGGTGAAGAGCCGATTGCAGGTGCTCCGTCCCGACAGCCCGAACAACTATTACGACGAGTTCGAGATCGTGCCGTCGAAGTACCGAATGTACCTCAGCGCTGGCAAGGTGCTGGTGACCAACTGGCACATCTTTGCGTCCAAGAGCCCGCACAAGGAAGGCGACGCGACGTACCGCGTGGTTGACAAAGGCGAAGAAGACAACCTCTCGTTCGCTCTGGATCGTCTGGGCGATCTCGCCGCGCGGCTCCCAATCATGGTGCTCAACGACGAAGGCCACCACTGCTGGCGGCCAAAGCTGTCAGCGGAAGAAGCCGCGGCGCTCACTGAGGCCAAGGGCGAGTTCAAGGCGGAGCTGGAGGACGAGATCGAAGAGGCCCGCATTTGGCTTGACGGGCTGGACCGGATCAACAACTGCGGGAAGCTCGGCGCAGGCAAGCCGGCGATCCTGGCGACCATCGATCTCTCCGCCACGCCGTTCTACATCGGGGGCAGCGGCCACATCGAAGGGAGCCCCTTCCCGTGGCTGGTGAGCGACTTCGGCTTGGTGGACGCGATCGAGAGCGGCATCACCAAGATTCCCCGTCTGCCGGTGAAACAGGAAGGTGGCAAGGACACCAAGGACGACTCAGGCCGGCCAGATCCGCGGTATTTCCACCTGTGGCGGCACATGGTGCAGAACTTCAAGCCGCGGGACAAGCAGGGGGCAGGGTACAAGCCCGAAGCGGTTTACCGCGAAGCGGAGGATGCGCTCCTCACGATTGCCGCACAGTGGAAGGAGCGTTTCGACCAGTACAAGGAGGCTTCGGCGACCCAGCAGATCATCCCGCCGGCGATGATCGTGGTCTGCCCGGACACGGCCACGTCCAAGCTTTTCTTCGAGAAGATCAGTGGAGAGCGCGAGGAGGAGATCCCGAAGAAGGACGGCAAGGGCAGCGAGAAGAAGACTGTCTATGAGGACAGCGCGGTTCTGGCGGAGTTTGCCAACGCCGAGGGTGTGCGCCACACGATCCGCATCGACACCGCCTTCGAGCGAGCCCTGCGAGGCGATGAAGCGGCCAGCAAAGACGAACGAATCGCCGAGCTTCGAAAGATCGTGGACACGGTCGGCAAGCCCGGCCAACCCGGCGAAAGCGTGCGCTGCCTCGTGTCCGTCGGCAAGCTGACCGAAGGCTGGGACGCCAACAACGTGACCCAGGTGCTGGGCATCCGAGCGTTCCATAGCCAGTTGCTCTGCGAGCAGGTCGTTGGCCGCGGGCTGCGCCGTCGCAGCTACACACCCAAGCCCGACACCGAAATGCTGGAGCCGGAGTATGTGGACGTCTATGGGATTCCGTTCTCGCTGATCCCGTTCAAGGGCCGGGCGAAGGACGAGGAGGCACCCGAGGACAAGCCCAAGAACCACATCGCCCCGATTCCGGCGCGGGCCCACATGGAGATTCGCGCGCCCCGTGTCGAGGGATACGTGTACGGCGTGCGTGCTGACGGCATCACGTGTGACGTCGCCAAGCTGGAGAGCTTCGTCGTTGAGGAGGTTCCGAACGCGGTCTACGTCAACGTCGTCCGCGGCTACAACGACGACCCAACCGCCGCGCCGGAGGGTGAGTTCATCCGCCAGGATCGGGAGGCGTTCTACGCCACCGTGCACACGCAGGCGATCCACTTCCGAATGGCCAGAATGGTGGTCGACAGGCTGCTGCAGGGCGCAGTCGACGAGGATGACCCGAACAAGGTGGCTCTCAAGCTCCAGGCGAAGCACGTTCTCTTCCCGCAGGTCTACAAGATCCTGCAGGAGTACGTCGCCAAGCGGGTCCGTTTCGCCGCGGGCGTCAACCCCAAAGAAATCGGGCTCGACCGCTACGTCGAGCGAATCGTCGGCCAGTTGACCAACGGCATCACGCCGGCGGCCGCGTCTGCGGAAGCGCCGTTGCTGCCAGTGATCAACCTGATGTCGAAGTACCACACCACGTTGCACGGCGAGGAAACGACAACACGCCCGGTGCTCCCCGTGGAAAAGAGTCACCTGAGCGGTGTGTCATTCCGAAGCGGCCTGGAGAAAGACGCCGCGGAGTTACTGGACACGTTGCCGGTTGTGGAGTGCTTCACGCCCAACAGCCGCGGCTTTGCCCTGCGGATCCCCTACGAGTATGCCGGCGCGGAGCGGGTGTACGAACCGGACTTCATCGTTCGCGTGCGCGGCGGGGCATCGGTGGTCGTCGAGATCAAGGGGCTCAAGGGCGAGATTCACGACCCGAACATGGTCACGGCCAAGAACGAGGCGTCCAAGAAGTGGGTCGCTGCCGTCAACAACGCGAAGAAGTACGGGCGGTGGGGATTTGAGATCTGCCGGAACCTGGCTGAACTCCAAGCGCTCCTCGAGAAGCACGCCACCCAATCCGAGGCACCGCTGCCCTTCAAGAAGGTGGAGCCCAAGGACGCTGACAAGTTCAAGACGTGCATCCCACTCATCCCGCTCCGCGTGGCCGCCGGCGCGTTCAGCGAGAGCCAGGATGCCGGCACGGCGACGCTGTGGGATTCGACCGAGTGGGTTGCGTTGGCATCGAGCACCAAGCTAGACGACGGGATGTTCGTGGCGCAGGTGCGAGGCAAGTCGATGGAGCCCCGCATCGCGGACGGAGCGTACTGCCTCTTCCGAAAACCGAGCGCCGGCAGTCGCCAGGGCCGTCTTCTTGTGGTGCAGCACCACGCCATCAATGACCCTGCGTACGGCGGCAGCTTCACGCTCAAGAAGTACCGCAGCGAAAAGGTTGTCGACCCAAAGACGGGTGAGTGGCAGCACTCCCTCGTTGTGCTCGACCCGCTCAACGGCGAGTTTCCACCGATTGAGATCGCGGCGAACGACGAAGAGGAGTTCCGGGTCATCGCGGAGTTTGTCGAAGTCCTGTGATCGCAGTGCTAACGGGCCCGGAGAAGGGCGTGACATGGCGGTCAGAATGACTGAGCCGCCTTGACCAAGTAAGTGAGGCGGGTGGGCGGAGGGCCAGAGGATGGCAGCATTTCTACTCCCGCGGCTCCAAGTGCGAGGCCACCTCCAACTAGATCACCAGTCGAAACTGTCCACGCAACCCCGCCAAGTCCCAGCCCGATCGCAGCGAGCTTCCGCCAGTCGCGGTACGCGGACTTGAGCTGGTTTTTGGCTTCCCGGATCGACTCGCGACGTTCCCGCAGGAGTACCTCCCGGTCGGCAAACGGTGTCCCCGCCAACTGGGATGAAAACTCGCAAAGACCAACGCGATAGCGATCAAGCAGGTCGGCGTGCTGCCTCCTGAAATCGAGAATCTCTCCGATCGGCACGGGGCCCAGGTCAACTCCGACCTCCTCAAGATCAGTGTGCACGACCGTTGCGCCGGCGCACATGTCGACTCGTCGATCGATTGGAAAGAGGTCTCGCTGTGTTCCGACACATCGTGAAGGATGCAGATCCAGGCCATGGCGCTGGCCGGTACGTGCGGCTTCCCGGGCGATCGCATCAAGCACCAAGTAGCCGAGACCCGGGCGAATAATCATGGACTGTCCGTACACGAACGGCTTGGCAACGCCAGCCTTGTGTAGTTGATTGGCCAGCTCCCGTACTTGATCCGCCTCCGGGCCGTTCCCGAGCTTATCCAAATAGAGCAGCATCGGTGCTCCTGGATCGGGCTCCGCGTTTTCCGGCAGTTGGTCAGCAGCATCACGCAGCTGCTGAATGATCCGCTGACTCGCGTTCGCATCCACGAGATCGGTAGGTCGCAGTACTTTCAGGACATCGTGTTCCCGCAAACCAGCGATCACAGCCTCATCACTCCGTTCGAACGAGTCCTGCTCGGCCGTTGGCACAAGGACAGCGACCTTCTCGAAGAAGAGCAGCATTGACTTGGGCCAGTTCAAGCTGCCCCACGCGATCCCATCGGTGTAGTAGGCAGTACGTGCGAGGGTAGAGGGACCAGCGGGCGTGCTTGTGCCATCGATGCGACTCATGGGTCAAGTGTAATCCACATGGTCGTCCGGCTGATCATGTGGTAGCAAAAACGTCACGGGGGTGTGTTCTCTCGCGTCGGTCAATCACCTCTCTTGAAAGGACTTCTGATGACACTGGATCCATCTATCGTGCCCTTCGCCATTCGTCTCGCCCGAATCAAGTCCCGGCAACTGGCTCGCGTGCTTCCCGGTGCAGATGCATTGGATCTTCAGCAGGAACTCCTACTGGAAGTCATCGGTGGTTGGAGTCGCTTCGATGCCCGTCGAGGACGGGCGGAGGCATTCATCGAACACCTCATGGCGCAGCGTTGTTGGAAGCTCCGTCGTCGCCGCGACCACATCGCCTCACGCACGCAGTCCGATCTGTGGAAACTCGATCAGACTCCAGTGCCGGATCAGTGCAGGCGGTGTGACAGCGAGAAGGAGGAGGCGGTCAGGGCTGCCGTCGCTCGCATGCCGACTCAGTATCGCGATGTCTGCCACGCTTTGTGCGACACCGCAACCGTAAGCAGTGCGGCCCGTCGACTGTCGATACCACGATCAACCGTGGACTCGATCATCATCAAGGTGCGACACTCTCTTGAAGTCGTTTCGGCCGTCTGAGGTCGGGCAACGGCTATCGTGATTCGATCCGATTTGCCGCCCACACGTCCTCGTACCGCTCCCGGTTCGCCTCGACCCAGGTTCCGGCGAAGAGGTGTGCGCCCAGGAGGAACTGCTTCGCGTCCGGATTGGACTTCGACTCGCCGACCGTCGGGTGGAAGTACGCCGGTGGATAGAGCGCCACGTCGTCGTACTCGGTGACCACGCGGGCGAGCAGCCCGGGCCCTGCTTGATCGCCGACGTACCGGCGCTCGAAGAACGACTCGTCGATCATCGCCACCGCGTTCCACATCGCCGGGTGGTTGGGCGGGAAGCCCATCGCCGCATTGGAGACGATGTCAAGTTGTTCGCAGGCGGCCCACGCCCGTACCTCGGGAGGGCACATCTCGTCGAGCGGACGGATCGGCTTCACGTCGGTGTCGAGGTAGACGCCGCCGAAGCGGGCCAGGAGTTCCAGCCGCAGGATGTCCGAACGCATCACGCAGCCGGGCGTGCCGCCGACGTTGCCGCAGGCCGCCCATGCGTTGCGGTTGAGGATCGGCGGCAGGTTGTCGTCGGTCCACAGCCGCATCTCCCAATGCGGGTTCATCTCGGCGAAGCGGCGACGCCAGCGCCGCTGGTGCAGGGGCATCTCACCCTTGCCCAGCCAGATCTGGTGCAGGACCCGCGGGATCAGGGTTGCGGTAGTGCTCAAGCCGCGACCTCCGCCGTCTTGCCGGTCACGAACCCGAACACGCCGCCGTGGGCCTTGGCGGGTTCTTCGCCCTGCTCGAACAGAGCCCAGTGGAACGGCACCACGTCGCGGAAGTGTCCGTGGTCGCGGACGACGCGGGTGAGGAACCCCGGCCCGCTCTGGTCCCACACGCCGCGATATACCAGCACCGAGTGCGGCAAGTCACGGATCGCATGCCAGAGCATCGGGTGGTTCCGCGTTGCGCCGAGCACC
>JAIEOW010000117.1 GCA_019750095.1 Phycisphaerales bacterium | reverse complement strand
CGGGCACAGGCCCAAACCTCGCCGCTCACGAACGTGAGGGAAGGTTCCGGAGCAGCCCACGCAACCGTGGTCCAGTTGAGAATCGCAACGAGCACCGTGGTCGGCAACTCGATGGTCGGCTTCTCGCCCGCCATCATCTTCGCCTGGTTCTTGCCACAGGTACAGTCGTGCTGGTCGGAGTCATTTTCGGGCGAGACCGGTCCCTGATGGTGATCGCCACCGGAATCACTGCCCTTTGAGCCCGAGTGGTGGCATCCTTTGTGGTCGTGCTCTTTCAACGCGAACTGACGGTCCCCATCAACCGAGGAAGCTGGCACGCAGGACGCACATGCACTCACCCACGAGTGGAAGTTGCAGCAGCAAAACGGCACCACCACCGCCAAGAGCAGGGCGACAAAGGTCCGGAAATGGCTACTGCGAGTGAGCATACTGCGGGGGAGTATATCGGCTACTCAGCTGGTACGTCAACATCCCGGGTCTGGTTCGGTGGTACAGGTTCGTAACCCTCGCACTGTCGCGCGTAAACCGACATTTTCAGTCCAAAACTCCACTTTGAACCCAGAGAAACGGTTCGCGGAGGTTGTGGATACGGAGGGAGGCGTCTGTCTATCAACTCGAAGCGCTGCGGCCGTTGCGCGGTGTACGGAGCGGCTCAATCAAAGCGCATTCCGGCATCAGCTCCGTTCCCCAGAAGCGGGCGTTGTAGTCCGGTTGTTGTGGATGGCAGCGGCCTGAACTCGCGTCTGCCTGCCTGGAACTGGTCAGCCCTGGTCTGAGCACCATACAACCCAGTATGCGTGTCCGCAATCTGCAACCAGAGCTGATGGACGATCCGGCGTTGCCGATCGCTGAGCATCGCGTCGCGCTGGACATGCTTGCGAGGCTGAACAAGGTCAGTGCAACGGCAAGGGTGCTGTGGCCTTACGTGCAGAAAGTCCATACTGCAGGGACCACGACGAGCCTCCTCGACGTTGCGGCCGGATCGGGCGATGTGCCCGTGGCCATCGCCGCCCATGGGCGTCGCGCGGGTGTCGCGATCAGGTTGGCCATGTGCGATATCAGCCCGGTGGCCGTTGAGGCCGCATCACGACGGGCCGGTGCGGAGGGCATTGACGCGACTGTGGAGGTGCGGGATGTCGTGCGCGACGGCTTGAGCTTCCAGAGTGCCAGCGTTGATGTTGTCATGTGCTCATTGTTTCTTCATCATCTTTCTGAAGCCGATGCGGTAAAGGTCCTGACCGAGATGGCCCGGGTTGCCCGACGCTGCGTGATCGTGAGCGACCTGCGGCGGTGCAGAGCCGGTCTCGCGGCCGCTTTCCTGGCGAGCAGGCTTGGCACGCGGTCGCATGTTGTTCGAGTAGACGCAGTGCGGTCTGTTCAAGGAGCGTTCACAGAGAGTGAATTGGTGCGGCTTGGCGAAACTGCCGGAATGCACGGCTCGTCGGTGCTTCGGTGCTGGCCGTTCCGTATGCTGTTGGTGTGGACCCCACCCTGAACTCTGCCGCTTCGGAACCTGCGACAAGTGATCAGCGGCGGCGGTGGGACGCGATCGTCATTGGCGCGGGCGTCGGCGGGGCCGCGGCTGCGATTGGCTTGGCGCAGCGGATTGGCAGCGGTCAAGGCGTGCTGTTGGCAGAGCGGTCTTCGTGGCCCCGACCCAAAGTCTGCGGCGGTTGCATCAATGCTTCTGCGGTCGCTCTACTCGATCGACTGGGGGTCCTTCGCGATGTTCGACATGCGGGGGCCGTGCCGCTTGGCTCTGTCAGGATTCAGCGGAAGTTCCGAGAATGCCATCTGCGTATCGCGCCCGGTCTCGGGCTGGCAAGAGAGACTCTCGATGCCTGTTTGGTTGATGCAGCGGTTCGTACGGGCGTGGTGTTTGTTCCCGAAACGCGAGCCGAAGTCTTGCCGCTCCGCACGTCGATATCGCCGGTGGCGAAGGCTGAGTTGGCGGGGCGGCGTGTGATGCTGCATCGCCGATTGGCGAGCGAGGAGCATGTGGCTGGTGTCGTGATCGTCGCCGATGGACTCGCGGGATCGTCGCTCGACCGTCTCGATGGCTTTGGATGCGAGGTTGCTCCTGGTTCGTGGATGGGATTGGCCGCCACAATTGATGGTGCGGAGCCCTTCGCTGCCGGGGAGATCCGGCTCTGCGTGGGGAATCACGGTTATGTTGGGCTTGTAGGGCTCAAAGGCGGATCGACGCACCTTGGTGCCGCGATGGACTCCGCGTGGGTGAAGACGATCGGAGGGCCCGCAAAGGCCGTTCGCGAAATCCTGGAATCGTGCGGCGAGCAAACTGTGGGCAACCTCGAAGGATGCCGGTTCTCTGGAACTCCGACACTGACCCGTCGTCGCCCGCGCATGGCCGAACGGGGCCTGTTTGTTCTTGGAGATGCCGCCGGATATGTCGAGCCCTTCACAGGCGAAGGAATGGCGTGGGCGCTTGGATCGGCCGAGGAAGTCGTCCGGCTGGCCGCAGACGGAATCGAAGCTCGTGCCGAGACTCTGAATCAACTTTCGGAGCGGTGGCAAGCCTGGCAGACCGCGAAGATGCGCAAGCAGCAACGGCGATGTCGGTGGGTGCGAGGGATTTTGCGGCGCCCATGGTTGGCGGATGCAGCGATCGCTGGCCTGAGCGCGGGATTGGTGAGACGTGCGGTTGAGCGCGGACTGTGGCCATCTATTACGGCTTCAAGGCCAGCACACACCCTCCGTCCGGCTCTGACCGTTCCGCGAGGTCGGACATGAGCACTCGGGCGACACCCGCCATCATCGGCCTCGGGTGTGCGGTTCCGCAGGCCTGCGCGGAGCAGGAAGCCGCGGCCCAGTTCTTGGTCACTGTCGCGGCATTGACAGGGGACGGTAAGCGGCTTGTCGATGCGATATACAGTCGATCCGGCATCGCCGCGAGGGGAAGTGTGGTCTTGAACTCAAGCGCGAAGGGCTGCTCGCCGCTAGACCAGTCCTTCTACCGTGAGAAGACCAGTCCCAATGACGGAGGTCCGAGCACGGCGGATCGAATGCAGGCGTATGCCACGTTGGCTGGTCCACTTGCAGTGGCGGCCGCGAGGTCGGCGCTCCAAGACGCCGTTCCCTTCCTCAGCCACGAACCGAGCAAAGCGATTACCCATCTCGTGACGGTCTCGTGCACCGGGTTCGCGGCACCGGGAGTTGACATGGTGCTGATTGAGGCACTCGGCTTAGCGCCCTCGGTCCAACGGCTGAACATCGGATTCATGGGCTGCCACGGTGGGGTCATCGCGCTGAGAACGGCGAGAGACCTCGCAATCGCAGGAGGCCCGGAGTGTCGCGTGCTGGTAGTGTGCGTCGAACTGTGCTCACTCCACTTGCAATACTCGGACCGGCCAGGCCAGATCGTGGCCAACGCGCTGTTTGGGGATGGTGCCGCAGCGGCCGTGGTGGCGTCTGACGGGTCGATGACTGGCGGAAACAACCGGAGGAACGGAGCGATGCGTCGCCTCGCTCTGCGGTCTTCAACAAGCACGCTGGTCCCCGGGACGGCGGAGTGCATGGGATGGACGATCGGCGACCACGGATTCGAGATGTCTCTGGCCGCAAGTGTTCCCGCGATCATCCGAGAGCATCTTCCAAGGCTTGTGTCGGGCTGGCTGGAAACGCAGGGAACGTCGCTTGAGGAGGCCCGATCGCACGCGGCCTGGGCCGTGCATCCGGGGGGGCCGAAGATTCTCGAGGCGGTCGGTGAAGCCTTGGATCTGAAACGAAGTGCGCTCAATGCGTCCCGCGAGATTCTTCGCAATCACGGTAACATGTCATCGCCCACGGTCCTATTCATTCTCAACCGCCTCACGGGTGGTGAGATTGGGGGGCGATGGGATGAACCTCTCACTTCGCCAATCGTTATGCTGGGATTCGGCCCGGGGCTCACGGTCGAGGGCCTCATGCTTGCGCCCATGGAGTGACGCCCGGCCCACTCACTGCTCCAACTGTTCTTCCGGATTGGGCCCTTGCGTAAAGAGCTGAGTCAGTCCTGTACGCGGAAGGCCACCGAGCGGGCGTGTGCTTCCAGACCTTCGATGCGTGCCAGGGCGATGGCGTCATTGTGCAACGTACTCGCTTCTGGCGGACGGTCAATCCGCATCCAGCTTCGGATACGCAGAAATGAGAAGACAGAGAGCCCGGCCCTGAAGCGCGTTGTGCCGCAAGTCGGGAGTACGTGGTTGGGACCTGCCCCATAGTCGCCGAGGGCTTCGGCGGACATGGCTCCGATGAAGATCGCCCCCGCGTTGCGTATACAACCGGCATGCTCGGCCGCTTCGTTGGTCATGATCTCCAGATGCTCAGGCCCGATGCGATCGCTCAGCCCGATGGCTTCGGTCATGGTTGAAGCGACGACGGCAAACCCGTTGCGAAGTGCGGCTCGGGCGGTGGCTTCGGTTGAAAGGGTCGCGAGTTGTCGGAAAAGCTCCCGCTCCACTCGATCAGTAAGGTCCTCGCAGGTTGTGATGAGCATCGGCACCGCGTCCTCATCGTGCTCTGCCTGTGCAAGCAGATCCGCGGCGATGAGTGCCGCGTCGGCAGAGTGGTCCGCCAGGATCAGCAGCTCTGACGGCCCTGCGAGCATGTCGATGCCCACCTCATCGGACACCAGCTGCTTTGCGGCGGTCACCCAGCGGTTCCCAGGACCGACGATCATGTCGCAGCGCGGCACGCCCAGCAGCCCGCGCGACATCGCAGCAACGGCTTGCACGCCGCCGATCGCGAGCAGCCCGTCCGCACCCGCGACGGACGCGGCGGCGAGCGTGGCTTGCGTGGGTCGAGGGGAAGCCACCCAGACTGTGTCAACGCCCGCCGCGCGTGCAGTGACCGCGGTCATGAGCACCGAAGATGGGAGCGGGAACCTTCCTCCCGGCGCGTAACAGCCTGCGGATCTGACCGGCACGCACACATGTCCGCACTCACCGCCCGGAATCGTGGTCGTGAGATCGGTGATCGCTGCTCGCTGCGCGCATGCGAACGCACGAATGCGATCAGCGGTGCGTTCAAGCAGTTCACGCTGAGCGATGGGCAACCGGTGGAGCGCGTCAAGCAGTTCGTCGGACGAGTAGACAACCTTGCCGCCGGGGTGGATGTCGCCAAGGCGTTGCGCGTGCATGAGTGCTGCGGCATCGCCGCCGGCCACGATGTCGTTCATGATCGCCTGGGCGGCGTCGAGCGTGTCCCGTTGCAGAACGTTCGTGCGCCGTGTCGTCAGTTGGTCTGGACGGAGTCGTTGAAGAAGAGGATCGTTCATGGCGTGGAGACTCCTGCAGACTTTGCGTCGCCGGGGCGTCGGGTGAGACGGAGCGAGCGTCGGTCCAACTCGCAAGCCACATCAGCGAGGGAGACACCGGCTCGCTCCATGGCCACGAGCGCGAAGTAAAGAACGTCCGCTGCTTCATGGGTAATGTCGCTGGGACTCGTCGAGTCCGCGAGTTCGCCCGCTTCCTCGATCAGCTTGGAGCGCAGCAGGGAAGGGTCACCGAGCAGCCGCGCAGAGTACGACCCCGCGGCGGGCTGCCTGTTCTGCATGTGAATGCGGGATGCGAGGGCTGGCAAGCCGCACGCCCCGCCCCAGCATGTGCTCGATCCCTTGTGGCAGAAGCCCCGGCCTGCTTGACGGACGGTGAAGCGGAGTGCGTCCCGGTCGCAATCGAGATCGACACGCAGGAGCTGCTGAACATCGCCCGAAGTTTCGCCCTTGCGCCATAATCCGCGACGACGTGAGTGGTACACACCAGTGCGCGAACGCACGGCCTCGCGCAGGCTCTCCGCGCTTGAATAGGCAAGACCGAGAGCTACGCCCAGTTCATCCACGACCACAGTCGGCCACAGG
The DNA here is from genome assembly GCA_019750095.1 of Phycisphaerales bacterium. Classification (GTDB taxonomy): domain Bacteria; phylum Planctomycetota; class Phycisphaerae; order Phycisphaerales; family UBA1924; genus UBA4658. The sequence continues at coordinate 24,580 of JAIEOW010000117.1, read as the reverse complement.
CCGTCTGGCCGATCCGACCTCAGCGGGGCCGCGATCGCATCGGCGAGGTCAAGACGCCCTGTGTAGATGGCCATGCCGACCTGAGCGTCTGCGCCGAGAGCGTCAAGCTCAGCGATCTCCGAAGCGGTCGTCACGCCACCAGCGATGGTCACGCGGGCGCCCCTCGCGGCCTCAATCAGCGAGGGCACCATCGCCATGTCTGTTCCGCCGAGACGACCTTCGCGCTCCACAAAGGTGACAAGAAAGCCGCCGACCAGGCCTTCGAGTCGCTTCATGCGTTCGAAGATGGACTCGCCCGTGCTTGTCTGCCATCCATGGACGACCACTTCGCCGTGTTTCGCGTCAAGCGCGGCGATCACGCGTTCCTTGGGAAGCTCGCGCAGCACTTCCGGCGTCGCGGCTGTCCCGAGGATGACCTTTGCGGCCCCGGCGTCAAGCCACTGGATCGCCGTGTGCACATCTCTGATCCCGCCGCCGATCCGGCAGCGAGCGAGCGGCAGAAGCTCGCGCACCAGCGCGACGTTGGATCCTCTGCCGAGTGCCGCGTCAAGGTCGATGACCGCAACTTCGCCAGCGAGTGAGAATCTCCCTGCGATCGGACAAGGATCACCGGCGTAAAGCGCGTGCTCCTTGCCGCCGATGAGCTGGACAGTCTGCCCGTTCATGATGTCGATCGAGGGAATGATCATGCGCGAAGCTCCATGCCACTTCGTACCAAGTACTGTTTGACACCCGAGATGGTGTGTTCACCAGTGTGAAAAATGCTCGCAGCGAGAACAGCGTCCGCTCCGGCACGGAGGGCCTCCACCAGGTGGTGAGGTCCGGCCGCGCCCCCCGATGCAATCACTGGCACGGTGACAGTGTCCGCGACCGCCCTGGTCAGTGCGAGGTCGTAGCCGCTGCGTGTGCCGTCGCGATCCCAACTCGTCAGCAGCACCTCGCCCGCTCCAAGCTTCGAGCCCAGTGTCGCCCACTCCACGGCATCCAGAACCGTGCACTCGACCCCGGAGCGCACCCGCACCGACCATCGAAGCTCGGAGGTCGACGAGCGGGCAGCGTCGATAGCCAGCACGACGCACTGGGTCCCGAAGCGATCCGCGCACTCGGAGAGCATCGCTGGCCGTGCGACCGCCGCCGTGTTGACACACACTTTGTCCGCGCCGGCATCGAGCAGTCTCGCGGCATCGTCGACCGATCGGACGCCACCGCCGACGGTGAGCGGGATGCTGAGCACGCGCCGCACTCTGGCGACCGTGTCTGCCGCAGTCGCGCGTCCTTCAGCGGTGGCGGAGATGTCCAGTAGTGCGATCTCGTCGGCGCCCTCGGCTTCGTATCCGGCGGCAAGCTCGACAGGATCCCCCGAGTCTCGGAGCGATTGGAAGCGCACACCCTTGACGACGCGCCCGTCCCGTACATCAAGGCATGGAATAATGCGTCTCGTCAGCACGGCTGCGGCTCCCCGATGATCGACCGCTCAACCCACCGGCGCAGAAGTGCCAGTCCTGCCTGGCCAGAGAGCTCCGGGTGGAACTGACAGGCCAGCAGAGCACCCCGCTCAAGTGCCGAGGCGAATGCCACACCGTGCGTGGTCGTTGCACCCTCCCAACCCGCAGGGATCTGGGAGATCGCAAAGGAGTTTGCAAAGTACATGAAGCTCTCTTGCAGCAGCGACGCGTTCCCGCTGGGCTGGATGGTGTTCCATCCCATCTGCGGCACGCGCACGCTCGCCGGCAGCTTCACCACAAGGCCCGGCACAATGCCCAGCCCGCGCGCTCCGGGTGACTCTTCACTCGAGTCGCAAAGAAGCTGCATGCCCAGGCAGATTGCCAGTAGCGGACGATTGCTCTCGACGCGCGAGCGAATCGCGTTGTCGAGCCCGCGCTCGTGGAGGTGGGCCATCGCCGGGCCGAACGCTCCGACGCCGGGGAGCACAACAAGCCCTGCACGCGCCACAAGCGAGGCATCTTCAGAGATGCGCGGGATCATTCCGAGGCGTTCAATGCCGGCAGATACGGATGCCAGATTGGCACTGCCGGTGCGAACGATGACAGTTTCGCGTGGGCTCATAACGCCCCCTTGGTGCTCGGAACACTGGTGTCTGCACTGCGGGCCAGGGCGGCGCGGAGCGCAAGTGCAAGAGCTTTGAACGCGGCCTCAGCGCGATGGTGGTCATTGCTGCCGTAGAGCACCTCGACATGAATCGCCGCTCGGAGCGAGATCGCCAGGGAGGAAATGAAGTGGGGGATGTTCTCGCATGACAGGCCGCCGAGCGCGTCCCGTGTCAGCCCCAGGTTCACAACAGAGAACGGGCGGCCGGAGAGATCCACTACTGCGCGGGCCAACGATTCATCGAGCGGCGCATAAGCACTGCCGAAGCGCGCAAACGCGCGGCGTTCTCCCAGAGCCCTGTCCAGGCTGACTCCCAGCGTGAGTGCGCAGTCCTCAACGGTGTGGTGGTCGTCGATGTGCAAGTCGCCACTGCACTTCAAGGCGATGTCCACGCCTGAGTGCTTGGCCAGAGCGCCGAGAAGGTGGTCAAGGAAGCCGACGCCCGTATGAGCGTCGGCGCGGCCGGTGCCGTCGATGCTGACGGTGACGGAGACATTGGTCTCATTAGTCGAGCGCGAAAGCTCTCCTGTGCGGGGGTTCATGCGAGGGTCTCTCCGTTGGATTGAACGGTGGGGGTGTGCAGTGCCCAGCGGAGCGCAGAGCACAGGCGAGCAAACGAGGGCGCGTGTCCGGGGCAAGTGATGCGAAGTGCGTTGTCAAGTCCGTGACCGATGGAGAAGCGTCGCACCGCGATGCCCTGGCGGGCCAGTGATCGCCAGACATCCTCAGCGTTCGAGAAGGTCGCCAGGACAAAGTTGCCCTGTGATGGCGCAGGCTTCGCACCGATCTCCTCCAGCAAGTGCGTCAGCGCGTCGCGCTCATTCTGTACCGCTGCAACGACGGCTGGAATGGTCTGCTCACGCACGCGATGGGCCTCCAACGCCAGAGCCAGACTCAGGCCAGAGACGGGGAACGGCGAGCCCACCGCCCGCAAGGCCCGTGCGTGCGCTTCGCCGCAGATGGCATAACCAACGCGGATGCTCGCGAGCCCAAACGCTTTGGAGAATGTTCTGATGACGATCACATTGGGAAGTCCAAGTGCGGCGGGGGTCAGGTCTTCATCGGCAAACTCCGCGTACGCAGCATCGAGCAGGATCACAGCGTTCGGAGCCGCCTCCGCGAGACATTGAACATCACGAGTGCTCGCCGTTGCTCCCGTCGGGTTGTTCGGCGAAACAACCGCGATCATCGCCGTGCGATCGGTCACGAGCCGGAGCACCGAGGCGAGTGGATACGCCCCTGTGTTCCAGTCCGTCGTCAGGATCTTCGCACCCGCCAGCGTCGCGTATCGGCCGATCATCTCAAACGTTGGCGTTGGCAGCACAATCTCGCGTCCCGGACCGAGAAAGGCGCGGCAGGCCCGATCGATCGCTTCGTCGCCGCCAGCCGTCACAACCACTCGTGCCGGCTCGATGTTCCATGCTGAGGCCAAGGCACTTTCCAAAGGTGCTGTGCTGGGGTACCGATGGATAGTGTCAGGGTCGAGCGTAGCGAGCACCGACGCCACGTCGATGCCCGCCGACATCCCCTCGTTGGCATCAAGACGAAGATCGATCGGCAGACCGGTGCTTGGAGGGGCGTATCGCGGTGGCGCGACGCCCCGAGTGACGACAAGTTGAGGTTGTTGCGTGCTCATGGAATGATCTGTGAGAGTTGGGTCACGACGATGTCCGTGCCTCCGCGAGCCTTGATCTCCGGGATCAGCGTCGGCAGATCCGCCCGAGGCACCGCCGCCTTGACGGCGTAGCCCGCGTCGCCGTGGAGTGTCGAGATCGTCGGTTCACGCATGCACGGCAGCGCGGCAATGACTCGTTCCAGCGACGCCCTGCTCACGTTCACCTCCAGCATCACCCGGCGACGAGCTTCGAGCACGGACGCGAGCAGCATGGCCAGCCGCTCAATCCCGGCACGCTTGATCGGGTCTTGCCACGCCGCACTGCTTGCATACAGGCGGGTCGACGACACCATCAACTCGTCGAACACGACCAGATTCTGAGCGCGGAGTGTCTCTCCGCTCGCGGCGATGTCCACGATAAAGTCCGCGTCCTCCGGAGGAAACACCTCCGTCGCGCCATACGAGCGCACAAGCCGTGCGTCGAGGTTCCGCGAACGGATCCACTCCCGCGTGATGCGCTCATACTCGGAGGCCACGATCCACGAGCGCCGAGGCAGCGAACCGTTCACGAGCATCGCCGGCGGCGCAGCAGCGACCAGACGCACCGCATCCAGCCCCGTATCGAGCACCTCGACCACATCCGCGTTGAGTTCCCTGATCCAGTCGGCCCCCGCAAAGCCCACATCGCGAGAGCCCGCCGCGAGCATCTCAACGACATTCTGCGGTTTCAGAATCTTCGCATCCAGCCCCGCGAGCGAGACCTGCGGGCGATACCCGCGGCTTCCCACACGCACGTGGATACCGGCCTCGGCAAGAAGCCCAAAGATGCCCTCCTGCATCCGGCCTTTGGGAAGTGCCAAACGCAGTGGCGGCGAAACGGACGCAGTGGTTGTTCGATCGTTCGACATGGTTGCTCCCATGCCGGAACCGACCAACGCCCGTGCTCAGACAAAAGCACAAGACGCCGGCTCGGGGCCGGCGTCTCTGGTAGTACTGCTTCTTACTTGCAGCGCACCATCACCCGGCCAGATTCGTGGCATGGTGGTGGCGGTGATGCACTGCGGTGCGAGTCATTGGAAGCAGAGTCTACTCAAGCCGCTACCGAAGGCAAGCCACAGGCCTTGTTTGCACGATGTCACCCGTGCGATCATCGACCGCTCGACGGCTCGTACCTCTCTTCGCGGTCGGAACGACGGCTCGGGCTTCTCGACCAAGATGATCGTCTTGATCACTTGTTCCAGCGTTTTACACACGCTGAACGAACCCGTCACGGGCGCTCCGAAGTTGGCGAAGTGCAATGAACTGCTTGCGGGACAAAAAGGCCGCGTACGTCGCGAACGTGGTCCTCACGGCCGAAGACCTTGCCACCACCCGCATGTGCTTCGTCGCCGGCACACGCACACTGGCCCAACGCCGCACTCCGACGCGCCCACTCGGCCAAGTTCTGATCACTTCTACACTCCGTGTCATGTGCGGCCGCTTCACCTATCTCTTCCAGTGGCAACAGCTCCACCGCTTGATGCGTCTCTCGGTGCTGCCCAGTGAGGAACTCACGCCGCGCTACAATGTTGCGCCGACACAGAGCATTCCTGCGGTACGGTTCACGCCAGAAGATGGTCGCGTCGGCGTCATGCTCCGGTGGGGGTTGATCCCCTCGTGGGCGGATGACATCGCCATTGGAAACCGCCTGATCAACGCTCGCGGCGAGACGGTCGCTTCGCTTCCTTCGTTTCGATCCGCGTTCGCACACCGCCGTTGTCTCGTTCCGATGTCCGGCTTCTTCGAGTGGCAGGCACGCGCGGGATCAAAGACCAAGCAGCCGTATTGGTTCACGACCCCAAGCCGTGAGCCGTTCTGCGTTGCGGGAATCTGGGAACGCTGGACGAAGGGTGATTCGCCCATCGAGTCGGTGACGTTGATCACCACCACCGCCAATGCGTTCCTACGCCCGGTCCATGATCGAATGCCCGTGATCGTCGCGCCCGATGACTTCGATCGCTGGCTCGACCCGGCGAGTGCCCCCCCAGATGTCCAAGACCTCATCCGGCCAGCTCGTGAGGATTTGCTGATCTCCGAACCCGTGTCACCCCGAGTCGGCAACCCCAGAAATGATGACCCCGGGCTGATCGAATCCCTGCCGTAGGGTTGCCTTTTGTTAGGGCGTTGCATACCCTAACAATATGCGTATTGTTCCCTCTCTCCAGCCACCTCCAACCTCGCTGGAAGCCCTTCGTGAGCGTCTGGTTGCGCTCGAGCGTGTCGGGTGTAAAAACTCGACCGTCATTCCAACCGACTGGCCCGAGATCGATTCTGCACTTGGCATCGGCGGCCTCAGCCGGAGCGGTGTGCACGAGTGGTTCGGACTCGGTGATGCAAAGCCCAGCGACCGGTGGACCCCGGCTTTGGCCATACTCGTGCATCTGGTGCGGCAATCGGTCACGCACTTGAAGAGTGCTGACACGCTTCACGTTTGCTGGATAGGCAAACGCATCTGGCCCAGTGCTCGCACCCTCAGCCGCGCTCTGCTCCCAAACGGAAATGTGCTTGCACGGTCACTCTTTGTTGATGTTCCAGACACTCCTGCGCGGCTGTGGGCCGTGGATACTGCCGCACGATCCTGCTCCGCGGTGGTCGTCGCTGATGGCTCCGGGTTCGACATGGCCGCAACGCGCCGCTTGCAACTGGCATGCGAAGCGTGTTCGCACCCGGTGCTCCTGGCACGCCCAGTAAGAGAGCTTCCCGAGCTTTCTGCGGCGATCACCCGTTTCCACGTCGAGCGCGTAGTCACTTGTGGTGAAGAGCCGAGCTTCCGCGTGAGCATCCTGCGATCCAAGGGAGTTGGATCGCTTATCGCACCAGACAGGACGTTCATCTTGGCGAGTCACTCCAATGGCCGCGTTGTCAGTATTCCTTCCCAACTTCGCCGCGGACATGTCGCGTCGTCGCTGGCGGGTTGACGCGGCCCAGCCGGTGCTGCTCATCCGCGAAGAACGACAGCGTGAAGTCGTCGCCTCGTGTTGCACGCACTGTGCCCGTGCGGGCGTTCGCCCGGGCATGGCTCTGAGTGAGGCCCGGGCGATGCTGCGCCGTGAACCACACGTTGAGCGTCTCGATGAGCCGCTGCTTGCCCGGGCTTTGCGACGACTGGCGATCCATGCGTTGCGGTTCACGCCGAACGTCTCGGTTGAGTCTCCGGATGGCCTATGGCTGGACATCACCGGCTGCGTCCACCTGTTCAAAGACGAGGCAACCTTGGCCCATCACGTGGTGCGCATGTTCAATCGCATGGGACTGGTCACCTGGGTCGCGATCGCGCCCTGGTATGGCGCGGCGTGGGGCCTGGCCCGGTTCGGTCTCAAACCCATTTGTATCGTCGATCGAGCGCATCTTCGGCATGCGACCAGCACCCTTCCCCTGTGCGCCCTGCGCCTGCCTGTCGACGTGCTCAATGCGCTCAACGAAGTCGGCATCGAGACGATTGAACACCTACTGGCCGTGCCGCGTGCAGAACTGGCTCGCCGCTATGGCCTGGAGGTTCTCCGCCGCCTCGATCAGGCCTTTGGACGCGAGCGAGAGCTGCAGACGCCGATCAGGGTCCGCCCGCCGCTGACGATCAATCGCGCCTTTGCAGGACCGACCGATCGCCTGGAGACGATTCAGCTCTGCGCAGAGCAGTTGATCAGCATCGTGTGCCAGCGGCTCGAGCAGCGCGGAGCGGGTTGTCGCGAGTTGCTGCTCGTGCTCACGAGGTCGGATCTCGCCCCGCTTGATCTCCAAGCCCGGTCGAGCAAGCCGACGCGAGACACCAGACACTGGATCACCCTCTTGCGCCCACGCCTGGAGCGTGCCCATCTCGGCTATGGCGTCGAAGCACTGACGCTCACGGCAGGGGGAATCCGCACGCTCCGGCATGAACAAATCGTCCAGTGGTGCTCGGATGACTCGCCAGCCACGAGCGACGATCTCACGCGCCTCGCCGACACGCTCATGTCTCGGCTCGGTGCTCAGAGCGTTCGTCGCATCTATGAACGAGAATCCCATCTGCCGGAGCGGGCGTTTGCCTTCGTATCCGTCGAGAACGGCCTGGATATCAGGTTGCCAAGTGTGCAATCGCCACCGGTCGAGCGGCCGTCGCTGCTGCTCCCCTCGCCCATGCCGATACGCGTGTCTTTTCTGTTCCCCGAAGGCCCGATCGGGTCGGTTGACCACGAAGGCGTCGGCCGACGCGTTCTGTCCTGTATCGGTCCCGAGCGCATCTGCGGCGAGTGGTGGCATCGTGACCGCTTCGTGCGCGACTACTACCGACTCCAAACCGACGATGGTGCGTGGCTCTGGATTTTCCGTGAACTCACGCTTGCCCGTTGGTTCCTCCACGGCGAGTGGGCATGACAACAAAGCCGCACGATGCCCGATGCTCCACACCCCAAACACCGCGACCATCCAAACGTGAGTCGTTCGGACACTACCGATGACCTTCGCGCTCGCGCCGATGCCGCCCGTGCGGCGGCGCCTCCATACGCAGAACTGCAGGTGACAAGCAACTTCACGTTCCTCACCGGCGCCAGCCATCCCGATGAACTCGTGCATCGAGCGGCGGAACTCGGCCATCGTGCCATCGCCCTGACAGACACGAACTCGCTTGCCGGAATCGTGCGGGCTCACGTAGCCGCCAAAGACTCGGGCATGCGGTTCATCGTGGGTTGCCGCGTTGTCAGCGCCGACGCTCCGGGATTGGCAATCCTGCTCTATCCGACCGACAAAGCCAGCTATGCCTCGCTCTGCTCCTTGCTCACGCTGGGCAAGCGCAGGGCACAGAAAGGCATGTGCATCCTGCAATGGCGCGATGTCCTCGATCGCCATCAGAACCTGCTTGCGATCGCTGTCCCCTCGTCCGAACTCGATGAGCATTCCATGGACATTCTGCGTCGGCTCCGCGAGAGCTTTGATAACGATCGACTCTCGCTCGCGATCACGCGGCACTTCGCGCAGAACGACCATCATCGCATCGAACAGATCGCTCGCGCGGGCTCACGCATCGGCATCCCACTTGTTGTCACGAGCGATGTCCACTATCACGTTCCTCAGCGTCGCCCGTTGCACGATGTGCTCACATGCATACGCACCAGATGCACCATCGAGCAGGCCGGATATCGCCTGCACGCCAACGCCGACAGGCACATCAAGTCTCCGTGCGAGATGCATCGCCTCTATGCGGCATATCCCGACGCTCTGCGTCGAACAGTCGACATCGCCGAGCGAACCGCCGGGTTCTCGCTCGATCAGCTCCGCTATGAGTATCCCGATGAAATTGTTCCTGCCGGCATCTCCCCTCAGCAGCACCTGGAACATCTCACACGGCAAGGAGCTCTAGCACGGTTTCCCGGGGGCGTGCCCGACAAGGTCCAACTCCAGATCGACCATGAGCTCCGGCTCATCGACACGCTCGGATACGCGCCATATTTCCTCACGGTCCATGACATCGTGTCGTTCGCGGTGAGCCGGGGCATTCTCTGCCAGGGACGCGGAGCAGCGGCCAACTCTGCCGTCTGCTATTGCCTCGGCGTGACCGCGGTCGATCCATCGCGGGTCAACATGCTCTTCGAGCGGTTCGTCTCAAAGGAGCGCGACGAGCCGCCTGACATCGACATCGATTTCGAGCACGAACGCCGCGAGGAGGTCATTCAGTATCTCTACGCCAAATATGGCAGGCACCGAGCCGCACTCACGGCGGAAGTGATCTCCTTCCGCAGCAGACTCGCGATTCGCGAGGTCGGCAAAGCGATGGGCCTCTCGCGCGATGTGATCGACAAGCTCGCCAAAGACGTGGAATGGTGGGACACCTCTGTCGCACAGCCACATCGCTTGCGCGAGCTCGGGCTCAATCCGAGTGACCCGTTTCTCACCCAGACCATCGAGCTCGCAATGCAGCTCCTCGGTTTTCCACGACACCTTTCCCAGCACGTCGGTGGCTTCGTGATCACGCGCGCTCCGCTGGAATATCTGGTTCCCATCGAGAACGCAGCGATGAAAGACCGCACCGTCATCGAGTGGGACAAGGACGACATCGAAGCCATGGGCATGCTCAAGGTCGACATCCTCGGCCTCGGCATGCTCTCATGCATCCGCAAGGCCCTGGATCTCATCGCCACGCACGAGCATCGGCCCTTGACCATCGCGACTATCCCCCCGGAAGATCCCGTTGTATACGACATGATCTGCAAGGCCGACACCATCGGTGTCTTCCAGATCGAGAGTCGGGCGCAGATGTCGATGCTTCCGCGCTTGAAACCACGCAACTACTACGACCTGGTGATCGAAGTCGCCATCGTCCGCCCAGGACCGATCCAGGGCAACATGGTCCATCCGTACCTCCGCCGGCGCAACGGCGAAGAGCCGACAACGTACTTTGACGAGACGATTCGGCGTGTGCTCGGTCGCACGCTCGGCGTGCCGTTGTTCCAGGAACAGGCCATGTCACTCGCGGTTGAGGCCGCGGGGTTCACGCCCGGAGAGGCCGACCAGCTTCGCCGCGCGATCGCGGCATGGAAGACGCGCGGCAACAAGCTGGCGATGTACGGCGAACGCATTCTGGCGGGGATGGTCCGGCGCGGCTATCCCCCGGAGTTCGCCGCGAACGTTTTCGAGCAGATCAAGGGCTTTGCGGGCTACGGCTTTCCTGAATCACACGCGGCGAGCTTCGCCCTTCTTGTCTACGCCTCATGCTGGCTGAAGAAGCACCATCCAGGCGCATTTGCCTGCGCCCTCCTCAACAGCCAGCCGATGGGTTTCTATCAACCCGCTCAGATTGTGCGTGATGCGCAGGCACATGGTGTGAGCGTTCAACCGGTTGATGTCAATCGAAGCCACTGGGACTGCACGCTCGAGAAAACCGGCAATGAGCACGCTCTTCGCCTCGGATTGCGCATGGTCAAGGGGCTCGCAGCCGCCGACGCGGACAGGATCGCACAGTGTGTTGCACAGCATGGGCCGTTCGCAAGAATCGAGTCTCTGTGGCGACAGTCCGGGGTCAAGACCGCATCGCTACGCCGATTGGCATCCGCCGATGCGTTCGGCTCGATGCACCTTCCTCGCCAGTCGGCACTCTGGGCGATCCAGAAACTCAATGACGAGCCCATGCCGCTGTTCGATCATCTCCCCGCCCGCAGCTCTGCTGTCGTTGAGCCGGCGTATCTGCCGCGTCCAACACCGCTCGGCCAGGTCTCCCACGACTACGCCGCCGTGGGATTGTCGCTTCGGTCGCACCCCGTGAGCTTCGTGCGCGATCGCCTCGCAGCGATGGGTGTCACGCCGAGTGGCGAGCTTGAACATGCGGCGAAGTGCCCGGATAAGGCGAGCATCACCGTCGCGGGCCTCGTTCTCGTGCGCCAGCGCCCCGGCACGGCCTCCGGTGTGCTCTTCATGACGATCGAGGATGAAACCGGCACCGCCAACCTCGTCGTCTGGCCGAGCGTGTACGACCGCTTTCGGACCGCGATCCGTCGGTCAAACGCGATCGTCTGCACAGGCAAGGTTCAGCGCGAAGGTGCCGTGGTGCATGTCGTGGCGCGAGCCATCAGACGTCTATCGATCGACGAGACGGCCGGCTTCTCGAAAAGCCGAGACTTCCATTGACCCATCCACGCATCGATTCCCCTGACGCCGCGCTTGCACACTGCCGGTCGCAATGGCAGTCTGGCCGTCACCACGTCACGCATCAGCAGGCCACCCCAGACGATCCTGATCCAGCAGGCGTCAGGCAGACATGCTCAACCGAGGATCCACACGGACAGGTACCCGCACCGAGTGTGGCCTGAATGCAAACGATGCCTTTAAACGCCGTCGATCGCCCCATCCGGAACGTCCGCGTTCGTATACACGTGCTTCACGTCTTCATTGTCTTCCAGAGCGTCTACGAGTGTCAGCACGGCTTTCGCCTGCTCCACATCCAGCTCCGCCAGCGTGGTCGGCACCTGCTCGATCGCCGCCTCGGTGATCGTGAACTTTGCGGCTTCTACCGCCGCCTTGACGGCGTTGAATGTCGGCACGCTCGTCATGATCGTGAACACTGGCGCGTCGTCATCGTCCTCGAATCGCAGGTCATCCGCCCCCGCGCCCGCGACGATCTCGAAGAGCTTCTCCTCGTCGCGGGCTTGTCCGCTCACCACCACGCGTCCCTTGGTCTCGAACATGAACGCCACGCACCCCGTGGTTCCAAGATTGCCAGAGTGCTTGCCGAGGATCAGGCGAAGGTCGCTGGCCGTGCGGGTGCGGTTGTTGGTCAGTGCGTCGATGACGATCGCCACGCCGTGCGGGCCGTACCCCTCGTAGCGGACGTTCTCGTAGCTCTCGCCCTCACCCGCGCCCTGGCCCTTCTTGATGGCGCGATCGATGTTGTCCTTGGGAACGTTGTAATACCTCGCGTCGTCCAGTGCCTGGCGGAGCGTGTTGTTGAACTCCGGGTCAGGACCGTGCTGCCGCACCGCCGAGATAATCGCGCGAGAGCACATCGTCCACGCCTTGCTCCGGCGCTTGTCCACCACCGCCTTGCGGTGCTTGACCTTGCTCCATTTGTTGTGGCCAGCCATGGGAGGGAGTGGGGGGAGAGACTTGAGAGAGGAGAGATGCGGTCAGAAAACGACGAGTTCTAGCGGGCGGGACGTTTCTTGGTCTTGCTGGCTGCCGGGGCGGACGTCTTGACCTTGGCATCAGGCTTCTTGCCGACGCGCGAGGCCTTGAGCTTCTTCCTCGCCGCGCGGCGGGCCGCCTCGTGTTCTTCGCGAACTTTCCGATCCACCGGCTTGTGCACGGGCTTCAGGTCAGACAAGTGGCTGTCTGCGGTCGAGTACGACGCTTCGTCTGCCCCCGCCTGGATCAGCACATACCCCTCGATCAACTCGCCGCTGCGGGTCTTCTTCTCCAGAGCGTGCGCGGCATCGTGCTCATCAAGGTCAGATCCCACCACCTTGGCCTCAACAAGCCGTCTGCGAATCCGCGAGTCCACCGGTGCGGCATGGTGTGAGAGCGCCAGCAGCGACACTCTCGCCGCCACAAACCCTGGCACGCCGTCGATCCGATCGAAATAGTCCCTCGCGTCCCTCTTGCTCTGGCCGTTCAGACGTTCCAGCGTCACGGCGTGCTCACGCGAATAGATCACATTCAGCGCGGTCCGAAGCCGCAGCGCACGCTCCGCCGCCCGCGGATAGCGCTCGCCGATGATCTTCACGAACTCGTCGGGCATGTACACCCGAAGTTCGTTCACATCGACGACCGTTGCTTCGAGCTTCTTCTGCGCCTGCATCGCCTTGGTCGTTGTCGATTCCCAGATCAAGAACGACCGGATGAACTGGCTCAGCACCGGCTCGACGGCCGTACCGCCAAAGACCATCGGTGCCATCGCCGCCGTCGCCAGTGCGGCCGGATCATGCCCGCTCCGCAGCGATTTCAGCAGTGAGGCAAGTTCCCGGCTCGTCTCCCCCGCGCTCATCGAGGCCCCTCCGCTCCGCCCGGCGGCGCACCCTCCGGCCCCCCCGCGATCTCTGACCCTTCAACCGCCTTGCGCTCCTGCTCCACCTTGGAGAGCACCTCAAACACCTCGGCCTGCTTCTTCAAGCTCAGGTCCAGACGAAAATCCAGTTCGGGCAGTCGCCGGATCGCCATCAGCTCACCAGCTTCGCGACGGATATGCCGAGCCGCGTGCTTGAGCGCGTGCATCGTCAGGTCCTGATGCTCTTCAGGAAGGACCGAAACGAACACGATCGCGTTGTGCAGATCGGGCGAGACATCGACGCGCGTCACACTGATCAGCCCCCGCGCCCGCGGATCATGCAGCCCACGCCGCAAGACCTCCTGAACGGCCCGGGCAAGCGTGGACTCGATCTTCTCGACGCGATGCGACATACCCGTACCATAGCCCCGGTTTCACCGACGATTCATGCTTCGCCAGTGGGCTCTGAGGATTCCCCGGACTCCGCCGCTGCTTCTTCCATCGCCTCACGACGTTCGGCCTCGCTCCACAGCGGCTCACCCGACTCATCGGCATCACCCTTGAGCATGTCCGCGCTGACGATCTCCAGCGAGCACTCGCCCAGCCGCGCTTCCGGATGCGTCCGCAGTTTGGCGACAATGTTGTCCATCACCTGTTGCAAGTACGCCCCCGACCGATTGCAGGCCACAATGCCCAGAATCGCCAGGTTCCACGTGTCGAGCGCGGCCACCTCGGCCACGCTCACCATGTGGTGCTTGTGCAGATGGTCCTTGATCGACCGCACCACCCGCCGCTTGTCCTTGAGGGACATCGCGCCGTTGATGTGCATTTCAAACTGGAGAATCGCTATGTGCATGGGCAGGAGAGGCACTGGGCACTAGGCACTGGGCATTAGTCACAGGTAACTCGGCATTCTGGATCAACCCAAATGCCTAGTGCCTAATGCCCAATGCCTTCTTTCACAGCGTCCTCTTCACCTCCACCGTCTTGTAGCACTCCAGCACGTCGCCTTCCTTGATGTCGTCGTAGCCGACGATCTTCATGCCGCATTCCAGGCCCGCGCGAACTTCCTTGGCATCGTCCTTGACGCGCTTGAGCTGCTCCAGCTTGCGGTTGTTCTCGACCACGATCCCGTTGCGCGTGACGCGGATGAGCGCGTCGCGTTCGATCGTGCCGTCGGTGACAAAGCAACCCGCCACAGAGCCCACCTTGGTGATCTTGAACACCTTGCGGACCTCGGCATGACCCAGGATCTGGGTCTTCTGCTCCGGACTGAGCAGGCCTTCGGCGGCCTTCTTGATGTCGTCGGTGATCTCGTAGATGACCTGATACGACCGGATCTCCACGCCCTTCTGCTCGGCCAGGTTTCGCGCCTTGCCCGACGGAATGACGTTGAACCCGATGATGATCGCCTTCGACGCATCCGCCAGAAGCACGTCGCTCTCGGTGATCCCGCCGACCGCGGAGTGCAGCACGCGTGCACGAACTTCCTCGTGCTTCACGCGCTCGATCTCGCTCTTGAGCACGTCCACAGAGCCCTGCACGTCGGCCTTCAGCACGACCAGGATCTCCTTCAGCTCCGTGTCCTTCATCTGCGTCAGCAAGCTGTCCAGCGTCACCTTCGGCTTGGCCAGCTCGGCCTGACGCACGCGGGCGCGACGCTGCTCGGCGGCCTCCTGCGCCTTCTTCAGCGAGTCGACGATGTAGAACTTATCGCCCGCGTCGGGCACCTGATCAAACCCGCTGATGCGAGCCACCGTCGTCGGGCCAAGCGACTTGTGTCGCGCCGCCCGATCGTCCACGATCTCTCGCACACGACCGAAGCCGGGGCCGACAACGACAAAGTCGCCGACCTTCAGCTCGCCATCCTGCACGACGACGTCGGCCACCGGGCCGCGACCCTCTTCCAGGCGAGCGTCGACGACCGCGCCACGGGCCGGACCGGAATATCCGGCCTTGAGCTCCAGAAGCTGGCCCTGCAGATCCAGGATCTCCAGCAGCTTCTCGATGCCCGTGCCCTTGGTCGCACTGGTGCGCACGATTTCGATGTCGCCGCCCCATTCCACCGGATTCAACCCCGCCGCGGCGAGTTCGCCCAGCGTCTGGTTGATCTTCGCTTCCGTTGCGTCCGGACGATCGATCTTGTTCAGCGCGACCACGATCGGCACCTTGGCCGCCTTGGCGTGGTTGATGCTCTCGATGGTCTGCGGCATGACGCCCTCGGGCGCCGAGACCACAAGCACCACCACGTCGGTGATCGCCGCGCCGCGGGCACGCATCGCCGTGAACGCCTCGTGACCGGGCGTGTCGATGAAGACGACCCACTTTTCCTCGCCGGCGATTTTGACCGACGTGCGGAACGCGCTGGTCTTCTGCGTGATGCCGCCCGCCTCGCCCGCGGCGACATTGGCGTTGCGGATCTTGTCCAGAAGCGACGTCTTGCCATGGTCGACGTGACCCAGAATCGTCACGATCGGGCCGCGCGGCCGGATGTCCGCACTCTCGCGCTCGGCAAACTCGCTCTGCACGCTCTCTTCGGCGGTCTTGGCCTCTTCAACCTCGAGCTCGATGTCGAAGTCGATCATCACTTCCTGCGCCTTGGCAGGATCGATCCCGCTGTTCACCGTGGCCATGATGCCCTGCATGAACAGCTTCTTGATGATGTCCGCCGCCTTCACGCCCGTGGCCGCCGACAGGTCCTTGATCGTGAACGGAGCCGCGATCGTGACCACGCCGCCGGTTTCCGCCGCCGACTGAGCCCGCTCGCCGGCGTTGAGCCCGAGCTTCTTGGCGTGCTGGCGACGCTGCTTCAGATAGCCACTGGCACGGCTCAGCCGCGCCTCGCGCTCGGCAAGGTCCTGCGGACGCCACATGCCTGAGTGCATGCTCTCATCGCCTGCAAACCCGCGTCGACGCGCCGGAACGCCACCCGCCGCACCAGCGCCGGGCGCGGCTGTGTCGGTGCGGCGCTTCGCCGTGTTGCGACGCGGCGACCGCGACGCATCATCCTCTTCGCCACCGGTCCGCGGGCCGCCCTCGCCATCGCGACGCGCACGCGGCTTGTCGATCACATCCGGAGCTTCGATACGAACGACCTTCGGTCCGGAGAGCTTCACCGCTGTTTTCTGAACAAGCTGTGGTCCGGCCGGCGTAACGGTCTTGGGCCGCTCCGGCACGTTCATCCGCACCGGCTTCATCGGACCGCCGGGGGCGTGGCCCGGTGCCGTCGGCCCATGCGGACCAGGCGGACGCGAGCTCGGACGCTCTCCACCGCCGGGTGCCGATCGACCCGGACCAAGCGGCCCTGATGCTCGCGCCGCCGCTCCCGAGCGTTCAGGCGCAGCTTGAGTGTTTCCAGACGTCGAGCCAGCACCAGAGGGCGGAGCAACGCGTGTCGGCCCGGTCGGCGCGGGTTGCGGCGGAGGACGATCAGCCATCCGCGGCTTCGGCGGTTCAGCCGGGGTTCGCCATGACGCCGGCGGCGTCGAAGCGATTCCGGATTTCGGCGCATTGACCGGAGGCTGAATCGCCTGCGGCGCGGCTGGGGTCGCTGGCGCGATCACTCCGGCAGACGGTGCTGGTGCCGAGGTTTGTGCTGGTGTCGGTGCCGCCGCTGGTGGTGTCGGCACCGAGTTGATCACGGGGGGTGGTGTTGGAGTCTGATCCGGGACGGGCGGTTGAGACTTCGGCTCAATCTCGTGCGATGCGTCGGAGGGCTCGCCGTCGCCCGGCTTCCCGTCTTCCTTGCGCTTGCGAGAGCGCAGTGGGGCCTTCGCCTTCACCTTCCCGACATCAAGGTGCTGCGTCGTCTCGATGGCGGTCGCCACCCCGCCCGAGCTGAACCACTCGCGAATGCTCGCTTCGAGCCCCGCAGAGACGGTGCTCATGTGCCCTTTGACCTTCTCCGAAGGGACACCTTCCGCAAGGCACTTCTCGATGATGACCTTGCTGGCGACGCCGAGTTCTTTGGCGATGTCTGAAATCCGCTTGCTAGCCAATCTGCGCTCCGCTGATCGTGACGAATCGAACCACTTGCACGAGATACTCTGAATCCTGACCTGCCTATCAATCCGCGAACGGGCCTGTTCGACCCGCTCGAGGTGTCTTTTGCGTTATGACTGACCGAGGATGTCCGCCGCCCGTGCGTCGGCCTCTTCCGAGACCGGCGCCGCGACCGCTCCATCCCCGTCGCCGATGAGACCGCCCAGGAGACGCTGCGTCGCCGCCTCGTCTGCGGCCTTGCGCTTCTCGGCCTCTTCCTTGTCCTTGGCCTGCTGGATCGCGACTTCCTTCGCCTTCACGCTGACGATCTCGATGATCCGCTCGGCCTTCCCGGCCTCGATCTCCAGCTCGTTCACCAGCACGTCCGCGCCGACCTCTTCGATGTCGAAGACGCTGATCATGCCGAGCGCGGCCAGGCGATCGACCATCTCGTCGGTGATCCCTTCCACCGTGGTCAGCGTCTGGCTCAGGATCTCCAGACCCTTCTCGAACTCCACCGGAGTGAGGATGTCGATGTCCCAGCCCGTCAGACGTGCCGCCAGTCGAACGTTCTGCCCACGCTTGCCGATCGCCAGCGAGAGCTGATCATCACGCACCACCACCGTGGCACGGCCAAGCTCGAAGCACAGAGAGATTTCCGACACCTCTGCCGGCTTCAACGCGTTCTGGATCAGGATCTGGCTCGACTCATTCCAGCGCACGATGTCGATCTTCTCGCCGTTGAGTTCATCGACGATGTTCTTGATGCGGCTGCCACGCACGCCCACGCACGCGCCCACCGGGTCCACCTTCGTGTCCACGCTGCTCACCGCGATCTTCGTGCGATACCCGGCCTCGCGGGCCATCGCCTTGATCTCGATGATGCGCTCGGCCACTTCCGGAACCTCAACCTCAAACAGCCGCTTGATGAAGTCCGGATGGCTGCGGCTCAGCACGATCTTCACCTGATTGCCCACGTCGCGAACGTCCAGGATCAGGCAACGCACGCGGTCGCCCGCCTGAAACTGCTCGCCCGGAATCTGCTCAGATCGCGGCATGAACGCCTCGGCCCGATCGATCGTGATCACCAGCGACCCGCCCTCGTAGCGCTGCACCGTGCCCGTAACGATCTCGCCGATGCGCTTGGAGAACTCGTCCAGCACGCTCAGCCGCTCGTCATCACGGAATCGCTGGATCATCACCTGCTTGAATGTCTGGGCGGCAATGCGTCCGAGCCCTTCGGGCCGCATCTCCAGCACCTGTCCATGGCGGAAGAGCTTGAGCTCGCCCGTGACTTGATCAAACTGGCACGCGAACTCTTCGGTGTCGAGCGTGCCGTAATACTTGCGAGCGGCAGAAACCATGGCCTGCTCGAGGTCCTTGATGAGCTGCGTCTTGTCAATCCGGCGATCGCGGGCGATGCCGTCGAGGATCCGCATCATTTCCTGAGTGTTCATCTGAGCTATCCGTCTCCGAGATGTTGAAATGTCCGAGATGTTCGAAAACCGATCGAGCCAAAAAACACACAAGCCGCTGACGACGCGTCGTGTGCATCGCCGGCGGCCTCAAGGTCCGCGATCGCCCGTAAGGGAGACCGCGACGGGCTGAGCTTGTCGCATCAGGCCGCGTTCACCTCCAAAGCAACCGACCCCAGACCATGCACACCGGCACCATCGCGATCACCGCCAACAACGTCGGACCAACGCCCGATCGCCGCGGCGATACATTGCGCCGAGTGCGTGAGGCGGACGGCAGGCCACTTGCCAACCGTCACGAGGTTCGCCGCACAATCACCAGGCATGGAGCCAATCCATCTGCATGAGCTGAGTCCTTGAGAACCACCAAAGAAGCACAAGATGTCCGGAAGATGGTAAGGGATGACCGCCCCAAAGGTCAATAATGCCCCTCACAACCACGTTCGGATATCGGAAGGATTGATGGCCACCCACATTAGGGTGGTTCGCCCACTATACACGATCCATCGGCTGAACCGCCCGCGAGACCTTCACGGCTCGCTGGCCCTTGAACTGCCCAATGTTCCCCAAAAAGCTCTTTTCGCTCTCGACACACAGCACCACTGGGCTGCCCGCCGGGCGATCGGTCGTCACGATATCGCCAACCGACAGGTTCATCAGGTCTCGCAGGGTAATCGTCGTCTCGGCAAGCAGACCCGTGACGACCAAATCCGCTCGGCTCAAAGTGCCCGCGATTCGCTGCTTCATCTCTTGGCCCGACCCGGACTTCGGCGTGTTGAACCAGTTCTGGCTCGACAAGTCCTCGACGATCGGCTCGATCACGTTGTAGGGAATGCACAGGTTCATCGTGCCCGCGCGATTCGCCATCTTGACCTCAAACCCGATGACAACCACCACCTCGTTGGGCGGGACAATCTGCACGAGCTGGGGGTTGCTCTCGGTCGCCGTGATCTCAAAGTTCAACTGCTTCATGCCCGCCCAAGCCTCGGCGAGGGCGGCAAGGCCGCGCGTCGTCACCTTGCTGATCAGGCGTGTTTCGATCAGGGTCATAGGCCGCTGCGGAATAAACAGCTCTGAGTTCGTCCCGCCCAGCAGGCGATCGATGATCGGATAAATGATCAGCGGCGAGATTTCCAGGCACATCTGCCCCTCAAGGGGCTTGGCCTGCATCAGATTGAAGCTGGTCGGATTCGGAAGCCCCGAGATGAACTCGGCGTAGGTCATCTGCTCGCAGTTCGCGACCTTCACTTCGACGATCGTGCGGAGAAACCCGCTCAGAGCCGCGCCAAAGTTCCGGGCAAAGCTCTCGTGCAGCGTCTGTAACGCCCGCATCTGATCCTTGCTGACGCGTTCCGGGCGTTTAAAGTCGTATGGACGGACCTCGACGTTCTCCAGATCACGCCGATGGCGGCTGAAGATCTGGATCGAGTTGTCCTCTTCCTCCACCTCGCCCGAATCCACAGCGGCGAGCAGTGCGTCGATCTCGGATTGGTCAAGCACGTCGGCCATGGGTGGACCGGAATATCGGTCCTGCCGGTGCAGGGCCTGCAATGGTCGGGCCGATGTCCTCGGTTGCTCCGGATTCAGGTCGCCAGAGCCGCAAACCTAGCATCTCATCTCTGGACGCTCGGTTCCGGGAGAGCCAGAAACGACGCCGACGGCTTTGGGCGGGCAACCGATCCGGGCCGAGGGAATACAACCAACGATGACTCTTGCAACACAGTTGTTGATGGCCTCTTCCGCTCTTCGACGGCACAGCTCCGTGTGGGTGGTCCCCTTGTTGGCCGTTTTGGCGGCTGTGCTGGGCCTGCCCGGTGCCGGCCTGGCCCAGGGCATGGGCGGTGACTCACCCGTGAAGACCCGGGCGATGGCTAAAGAGGTCACGGTGGCCCGCGGCGGGCAAGCCGTGGTCGCGGTCGAGATGGATCTGGGAGAGATCTATCACGCCTGGCCTGAGAAGGGCGTGAAACTGCCGTTTGATGACGAGTCGCTGATTCGGACCGCCGTGGGGCTTGCGCCGAATCAGTCTTGGCTGCGGCTGGATGGCGTGCAATACCCGGTGGCCAAGCCGGGAAAGGTGCCGGACCCGACGGGTGCGACCGATGCGCTGGGGCAACCGAAGAAAGCTGACGCGCCGCTCTACGCGGGCAAGGCCGTGACTTTTGTTCGGCTATGGATCGCCGCGGATGCTCCGCTGGGCGAGCAAACCGCCAAGATCGCGCTGACTTACCAGGCCTGTGACGACACGATGTGCTTTGCTCCGGAAGACCTGGAGCTGCCGGTCACCCTCAAGGTGGTCGCGGCGGGCACGGCGTCTTCGGCGACGGCGGCCGATCCGATGTTTGCCAAGTTTGACGCGAGCAAGTGGGGGGCTTCGACACCCGTGGCGCCGGTACAGGCACCTGGTCCGGCGGGCAAGCCGCCTGTTGCGCCGGCGGCGGCGACGGGTGCGGTGCTGTTCGGCGTGGACTTTGGCAGCAACATCTTCGTGATCTTCTTCATCGCCGCGGTGGGCGGGTTTGTGCTGAATCTGACGCCGTGCGTGCTGCCGGTGATTCCGCTGAAGATCATGTCGCTCACGGCGCACGCAAAATCTCGGGCGCACAGCATCACGCTGGGGCTCTGGATGGCGGCGGGTGTTGTGGGTTTCTGGGCCGCGATCGGCATTCCGATGGCGTTCATCAGCTCCAAGCTCGATCCGTCTCAGTACATCTTCGGCACGTGGTGGATCACGCTGGGCATCGGGCTTGTCGTGGCACTGTTTGGGCTCGGGATCATGGGGCTGTTTTCGATCAACCTGCCGCAGTCGGTGTACATGATCGAGACCAAGGCCGACAGCCCGCTCGGGTCGTTTTTCTACGGCGTGATGGCGGCTGTTCTGGGGCTTCCGTGCTTCGGGTTTGTGGCTGGCGGGCTGCTCGCGGCGGTGTCGACTTTCCCGCCACTCTCGATCATGGCGATCTTTGTGGGTATCGGCGTGGGGATGGCTTCGCCCTACATGGTGCTGTCGGCGTGGCCGCAGCTTCTGAAGTTCATCCCGCGCACCGGGCCAGCGAGCGACTTGGTGAAGCAGGTTCTCGGGGTGCTGATGCTCGCGGCGGCGGCGTTCTTTGTCACCGCCGGGATCAAGACGCTCCTGAAGGAGTTTCCGTACCTTGCGGGCTCGATGGACTGGTGGGCCGTCGGGTTCTTTGTCGCGATCGCGGGGCTTTGGCTGATCGTTCGAACATTTCAGATCACGAAGAAGCTTGTGCCTCGCGTCGCGTTCCTGATTCTGGCGTTCGTCATGACCGCGGGCATCTCTGTGTTTGCTCGCAGCACGGTTATCAAGGATCGAGCCACCTACATCGCACGCCAGGAGGCCTTCAAGAGCGGCAATTATGCCAAGGGAGAAGTTCCGGCGGGCGTCTGGCTGGAGTACACGCCCGAACTCTTTGCCGCGGTGCAGAAGACAGGTCGCCCGATCTTTCTGGACTTTACCGCGGACTGGTGCATCACGTGCAAGGCGCTCAAGGCCGCGGTGCTGGACCCTGACCCGCTGGCGTCGCACTTCAAGACCTGCGGGGTGGTGCTGATGGAAGTCGATTGCACTTCCAAACGCAGCGATGGGTCCAAGAAGCTTTCAGAACTGGGTCGCACGGGCGTGCCGACGTGGGTGGTGTATGCCAATGGGTCCGACAAGCCGCACTTTCTGCCGGTGGACAAGCCCACGCCCGGGATCGTCCTTGCCGAGCTTGAGGCCGCCGGGGTGCGGTGTGTGGACCCAAAGGCGTCGGCGAGCTTAAGTGGGGGGCGTTGACGCTCGATCGGTAGAGACATACTGTTGTCCCCCCGGGGCATCTGTCCTGGGATTGACAAGTCGAGGGCGTAGCTCAGTGGTAGAGCGACACGTTGCCAACGTGTAGGTCGAGGGTTCAAGCCCCTTCGCCCTCTTTGCATGGTGAGCCGGGGCGAATACGCCCCGGCTCGCTTTGTTTTTGGGCTCGCTTTGTTTTCGGATCGGGTATTCTCGATTCGAACCATGCTGACCACCCTTGCGACGACGACGTTTCGACCCGCCGACTGGATTGTGCTCGGCGGGTATCTGGTGCTGCTCGTGTTCACCGGATGGTGGTTCAGCCGCCGAGAGGCCAAGAGCACGCACGAGTACTTTCTGGCCGGTCGGCGGATGCCGATGTGGGCCGTGAGTGTGTCGATCATCGCCACGTCGCTCTCGGCGGCGACGTTTGTGGGTGCGCCAGAGCAGTCGTACACGGGCGATTTGACCTATCTGTCCACAAACATCGGCGGGCTGATCGCCGTGATCGTGGTGGCCTATGTCTTCATCCCCGCGTATTACCGCAACAACTGCACCACGGTGTATGAGCTGCTGGAAACGCGATTCGGCCCGGGGAGCAAACGGGCGACCAGCGCGGCATTCATGATCGGTCGGCTGTTTGCCTCAGGGGCACGCATCTACATCGGGGCGATCCCGCTGAGCATGATCCTGTTCGGGACGTCCGTTGCGGAAAGTCCGAACTACCCGATGCTGATGATTTGTTCGATCGCTGCGCTGGCGGTGGTGGGGACCTTCTACACCCTGTTTGGCGGGATTTCGAGCGTGATCTGGACGGATGTGATTCAGACGGTGGTGCTCATCATCGCGGTGCTGGCGGCGATCGTGGTGCTGCTGGTCAAGATCGACATGCCGATCGAGTCGATCTTCTATCAACTTTCGGGCCAGAGCGACCGCATGCTGCCTGGCGGCGGCGTAGACAAGCTGAACGTCCTCGATGTCGGGCTGAAAGTCGGATCGAAAGGGCACGGGTTCGATCCCTCGGCCCAGTTCACGCTGTTGACCGCGATCCTCGGATTCACCTTGATCGGGATCGCGGCCAACGGAACCGATCACGACATGGTGCAGCGGATGCTGACCTGCAAGAACGCGATCCAGGGCGGGCGGAGCGTGCTGCTTTCGATCGCGATCGGGGTGCCGCTGGTGCTGGCGTTTCTGGTGGTGGGGCTGCTGCTGTGGGTGTTTTACATGAACGGGAGTTGGACTTTTCACGGGCCCAATGGCACGTCCACGAACATGCCCGATTCCAAGGTGGTTTTCGTGCAGTTCATCATCAAAGAGATGCCCGCGGGGCTCAGCGGCCTGATGCTCGCGGGGCTGTTCGCGGCTGGGGTGGGTTCACTGACCAGCGCGATTAACGCGATGGCGGCGACGTTTATCAAAGACTTTTACACGCGCTGGGTGCCGGGGCGGCCGGACACGCACTACCTGAGCGCGGGACGATGGGCGGTCATCGGCTGGGGCGTGGCGCTCGCGATGTTTGCCGTGGCGTGCATGTTCTGGCAACGGGCCGCTCCGGGGACGACGCTGATCGGGCTCGCGCTCGGTGTGATGACTTTCGCCTATGCGGGTTTGCTGGGCGTGTATCTGACGGCCCTGTTCACCAAACGTGGGAACACGACGAGCGTGATCTGGGCGCTGGTGACGGGATTCGTGACGATTGCGATGCTGCAAGGATGGGCGTGGCCGCACTGGACGAAGTTTGTGCCGTGGGTTGGGGCGGAGTTGAGCCAGGTGAAGCTGGCGTTTCCGTGGCACATGACGATCGGGACGGGGTTGGCGTTTGTGGTGTGTGTGATGGGGAGGCCGCAGCCCAAACCGGTTGTGGCTCGGTGCATGCAGTGTGGGTATGACCTGAGCGGCCTCACGGGAAAGTGTCCGGAGTGCGGGTCAGTCAGAGTCACGGCCCAAGGCGGTATCTGACGCACTTGGCCTTGCTCTCTCGATCGTGGTGCGATGAAAGTCACACAGGCGGGACGCCTGTGCCACCAATTCGAGTTTTCTGCCGAATGCCATTCAGATAAGGAATCTCGGCGATTCGTACGGCGTGTGTGCGGCGCGAACAAAGGCTGACTTGCGCG
>JAIEOW010000065.1 GCA_019750095.1 Phycisphaerales bacterium | reverse complement strand
GCCCGTCGTGCTCGTGCATGCGGACGAGCTCGTCGTAGACGCCAGTAGGCGTGGAGCCGGTGGCGAGGCCGAGAACGGCGCGCTCTCCGGCGCGTTGTTTGGCGCGGATGAGGTCGGCGATGTCGGCGGCGACGGCCTTGCTGGCGTCGGTGCTTGAGGAGAAGACCGTGACGGGGATCCGCTCGATGGTGTGGCCCACAGTGCTGGCGAGGGCGTGGTCGGTGGACTCAGCGGCCGGGACGGGAGTCGGGTGGGGTCGACGGGCCATGGGCGGTCTCCTGTGCGAAGATTATAGAAGATTCCGATCGGAATGGGGCGGAATGCCGAACGGTTGCCGAAATTTTGAGGGCACTGGGTGGTGGTCAGAGCATGATGGCGGCGCCGAGCGGGGCCACGAGGGTGCCGGCTTCGGTCTGGAGGACGGCGAGGCCTTGCTCGTTGAGGCCCATGAGCGTGCCGGTGATGCGGGAGTTGTCGGGCATGCTGAGGGCGATGTCGCGGCCCACGCCGTGGAGGTGCTCGCCGGCTTCGGCGAGGGTGTCGCGGTCGAGGCCACGGGCGCGGAGGGCGGCGGCGAGTTCGGCGAGGAGGTCGTGTTCGAGCGCGGCGAGGTCGACGGGGTGACCGATTTCTTCCAGGAGAGTCGTGGCGGTGTCGTGGAGTTCCTGAGGAAATGCAGAGCGTGGGAAGTTGGCGTTGATGCCAACACCGACGATGGCCCAGGCGAGTTCGGGGGCGTGGACGATTTCTGTGAGTTCGCCGAGGACTTTGTGTCCGGCGAGGAGGACGTCGTTGGGCCACTTGAGTTTAACGATGGGTCTGCGGGCACCCTGGGCGACGATGCGCTGGATGACGCGGAGGCAGGCGACGCCGATGCGAAGGCCGAGGCCGTCGAGCGTGGGCTGGAGGTCGGATTCGGGAATGGGCCAGGCGAGGGTGATCCAGAGGCCGCCTTTGGGGCTGGCCCAGGAGCGGCCGAAGCGGCCGACGCCGGCGGTCTGGCTTTTGGCGACGAAGGCGACGGGGCTCTTCGCGAGCTTGCCGACGCGGGCGAGGCGGCGTGCGTGTGCGTTGGTGGAGTCGGTTTCGCGCAGGCGGATGACGGGGATGGACCTGGGCACCGGTGAAGTGGCCATGGGGGACTTATGAGTTCGACCGCCCGCGCGCATGAAGTCAGCATACCACGCCGTGCGCGGGATGCCGGTGAGATGAGAAGCGAAGGGCTGAAAGCGGAGAGAAAAGCACCCGGTCGCGATGGAGCGACCGGGTGCGGGAGGTGTTCTCGGCGGGGGAAGTGGTCTCAGCAGCCGGCGAACCAGGCGTTGAGATAGTCGAAGATGTCCTGGAAGTCGACGGCACCGGAGGAGTTGATGTCGGTGGAAGGGGCGTTCGCGAACCAGGCGTTGAGGAAGTCGAAGATGTCCTGGAAGTTCACGCCGTCGATCTGGTTGTAGTTGGCGATGCAGCAGGTGGTGGGATTGCCGACGGGGCCGCAGGCGGAGCCGACGCCGCGGAAGGAGCCGGAGCAAGCGGCGGAGGTGGCGATGGCGCAGGTGGTTCCGGTGCAGCAGGCGCCGGTGGTGGCGTTGACGACGCGGGTGTCAAGGACGTTGCCGGCAGCGGAGATGAAACGGAAGGTGCATGCGGCTGGCGTGGCGTCGACGAGCAGGAACCCGAAGAGTGAGTCGTTGTTGAAAGCGTTGAATGGGCTGGAGCCGGAGATGGTGTAGAGCGAGTTGCCGCCGGCGCCGGAGATGAAGAACGGGACGCCGTTGACTTCGAGGCGCTGCATGTTGTGGTTGTGGCCGTTGAGGACGGCGGTGATGCCGGGGAGATTCTGGAAGTTCCAGGCCTGCATCTGGGCGTCGTTGCCATGCACGGTGGGATTGGTGTAGGGGGGGTGGTGGAAGACGACGATCTTGAAGGTGGCGGTGGAGGCGTTGTAGGCGTTGATGAACCAGTTGTACTGGATGCCGTTGATGAGGTCGGAGTCGGGCTCGCGGCTGTCGGAGGAAAGAACGAAGAACTGGATGGGGCCGCGAGAGAAGGTGTAGTAGCGCTCGTTGCCCGGCAGGTCCCAATATGCGTTCCAGTAGGGGATCGCGCCGGCGGCTCCGCCGCCGATGTCGAAGTCATGGTTGCCCATGCAGGGGAAGAAGTTGTTGGTGTTGGAACCGAACTGAGCGAAGTAGACGCTGGCGGGATTGGCAACGCGGATGAACTCGCCGTAGTACTTGGCCTGGGTGTTGTCGTAGTTGCTGACGGCGGTCGACGTGTTGTACGTGTTGTCGCCGGTGGTGACGAGGAACTCGGGGTTGAAGGACTTCATGCGGTTGGCGACGGAGAGTTGATTGGCGTTGTCGACGCCGTAGTCGCCGAAGGCGCAGAAGCGGGTTGCGCCGGGCTGGCGGCAGAGAACCGGAGAACAGGAAGCACCGGCGATGCTGAAGCCGATGCAGGTGTTGACCGGGACGATGGTGCACGAGCCATCGGCCGCGCAGCAGGCGGCGGTGGGGCCGGGGCAGGTGTTGGGGACGCAGACCCCGCCGACGGTCCAGAGGTTGGTGCAGGCGATCTGCGTGGTGATGGTGCAGGAGCCGTCGGCGAGGCAGCAGGAGCCCTGGGGCGGCTGGGGGCAGGGATTGGGGGTGCAGAGGGTGCCGACGCCGAGGAAGGAGCCGTTGCAGCCGGCGGCGTTCAGTGCGGGCGAGCACGAGCCAGAGGCGGCGCAGCACGCGCCGAGATTCGAGGGATCAACCCCGAGCACGGTGAGGTTATCGATGGCGTAGGCCTGATCGGGAGAGGCGTTGCCGTTATCGTCGCCCCAGCGGATGACGATCTCGGCCCCCGCGGCGAGGGGTGAGGCGAGGACGATCGTCGCGGACTCGAGGATGGACGCTCCGGTGGAGTCACTGCTGGTGGCAACGCCGTCGAGGGTGGGAACCGCGAAGTAGGTTCCGTTGGGTCCGGAGAGACTGTAAAAGAAGCGATATCCGGCGAGTTCGTTGGCCGTCCATGGGGACATGATGCGAAACGTATAGCTGACCGTCAGGGTGCTGAGGGGTGCCCCGCTGTCATTGCGCAGCCGGAGTTGGATGAACGACGCACCGTTGCCGGTGGGCGAGACACCGAGGAGACGATCGGAAGGATCTGCTGAGAAGCCGAAGTTGTACCCGGCGTTGCGGGTGCCCGGGGTGGCGGTGGCGGCCTGGTTGTAGACGGCGAGGAAGCCGGGAGGGCTGACGATGGTGGCGGTGGGGACGGCGGAGAGGTTGATCACCCCGGTGCCGCCGTTGGCGATTTCTTCGAAGGTGGGACGATCGCCGGTGACGCTCCACATGCTGAAGCCAGTGGGAAGCGCGGTGCCCGAGGTGCCGAGAGCATCGAAGTTCTCGGCATATCCAGCGGGAGTGATCGACGCGACGAGCACGGGGCAGGTGTTTGGCGTGCAGGTGCCGCCGGTGGTCCAGGTGGCGGCGCAAGCGGCCTGGATCGACACGGTGCAGGAGCCATCAGCGACGCAGCAGGAGCCCTGCGCGGGTTGGGGGCAGGTGTTTGGCGAGCAGACGCCTTGGGGCGTGAACGAGCCGCCGGTGCAGGTGCCGGTGATGGTGGGTGCGCAGGACCCGTCGGCGAAGCAGCATCGGCCGTTGGGGTCGGCGCCGACGGCGGAGATCACCACGTTGTTGAGCCCGACGATCTGGTCCGGGCTGGTTGCGACGGCGTTGTCATCAACCCAGCGGAGATAGATGGAGGTGCCGGTGTTCCAGCTTGCTGCGAGCGTGTGGCTCAGGGTGCTGGTGGTGATGCCGACGGTGTTGGGGACGGTGGTGATGGTGGGGTTGGGCGAGACATTGGCCCAGGTCGTGCCATTCTCGCTGACGAAGAGCCAGTGGCCCGGGAGCTCGTTGGCGGAACTGACCGCGAGAAAGCGGACGGTGTCGAAGGCGATGGTGACGACGGAGCCAGCGGGAAGGGCCGCGCCGGTGTCGTTGCTGAGCTGCAACTGGATGATGGTTCCGGCGACCGTGGTCGGCGCGGTTGCGATGACACGATCGCTGGTGGCGGCGGCGGCGCGGGCGGCGTTGTAGCCCCCGTTGCTGTTGCCGGTCGGGGCGGAGGTCGCGGTCAGTGTTGAGGCGGCGGTGGTGACACCGATGGAGGCCATGCTGTTGGTGCCGCTGGCGGGGATGCTGGTGGTCCAGGTTGAGTTGGAACCGAAAGACGTCGCGAAGTGACGCCAGCCCAGAGGTGCCGCGGTGCCTGTGGTGCCCATGGAATCAAAGTTCTCGCTGTAGCCCGATGGGCCGAGCGAGGCCTGGCCGAGTGCGGCACCGGCGCAACAGAGAATTGTGCTTAGGGCCAAACCGAGTGTTCTGAGCATGAGTGCGGTCCTTGGATTGCGGGTCGGCGGCATGGGCATAGCTCGCCCACGCCGACGCGACGTGGGTTCACGAGGAGAGCAAAGAGTGCCGCCGATCTGAGGTCAGTACGATACTCGGCGAGGCCCTGAGTGGGGCTCGGTGGCGCGCTTGGAATGCGATAAGGTTGAGTACAGAAATCTTGTGCGAACTGCACAGATTGTGTTGTGTCGGAATGTGCGATCGTCCCGAGAAGTGCGTCAAACGGGAGACGACCCGGCTGCGAGCTCGCGACCGCGGTCGCGCCCGGCGGCGATGGCCGCGCGGAAGGCGTCGATCACGGATCGACTGTCCAGCGTGTTGCAGGCGGCTTCGGTGGTGCCGCCCTTGCTGGTGACGGCGGCACGGAGTTGCTGGGGGGTTTCGTGCGAGTCCACGAGCAGAGCTGCGGCGCCCGCGAGGGTCTGGCGGACGATGCGGTCGGCGGTGATCTGATCAAAGCCGACATCGCGAGCGGCGAGGGTCATCGCCTCGGCGAGGTAGAAGAGATATGCGGGGCCGCTGCCGGCGAGGGCGGTATAGGCGTCCATGAGTGACTCGTCGATCTGGACGACTTCGCCGATGGAGGCGAAGAGGTCGTAGGCGAGAGTCATGTGGTGCTTGGAACAGTTGGGCGCGAGGGAGATGGCCGTCATGCTTTTGCGCAGGCGCGCGGGGGTGTTGGGCATGACGCGCACGATGGGGCTTTGAGGGCCGAGGAGGTTGGAGATGTTTTGCGTGGGTGTGCCGGCGAGGATGGAGATGACGACGCGTGGGTTCTTCGCGAGCGTGGGGGCGAGTTGGGCGGCGAGGGTGGGGAGAGACTGGGGTTTGATGGCGAGGAGGAGTTGCCCGCCGCAGGATGCGAGGGCGCCGCTGTCGTTGATGTCGGCGAGTGATGGCGGCGTGGGGAGGAGGCGGTCGAGGGCTTCTTGATGGCTAGACGTGACCTGGACGCCCCAGCCCTTGAGCTGGTTGAGCTTGGCCGCATCGGTTTCGCAGACGATGATCTCGGCGGGGGCGAGGAGCTTGGCGTCGAGCGCGCCGAGGATGATGGCTCGGCCCATGTTGCCGCCGCCGATGATGGCGAGGAGGGCTCGGGGGGCGTGGTGAGTGGGGGGGGTGGGCATGGGGGAAGGTAGGGGAGTGGGGGGTGCGGGAGTGTGGTAATGGCGCACTGGGGTAACCTGCCCCAGATTCCGTAGGAGTGCCGCTGTTCTTTCTTGTCGGGAAAGTCGTTGGCGGTTGGTCGGGTCGGGTCCATCGAGAGGACTCGGATACGCACCTCGCTCAATGCTGCGAGGTGGCGGGACGTTCCGTTACACATGGCAAGATGGGACTATGAATCCCCGAAGGCGGCAAGTGGAGTGGAGAGTGGGAGGTGAATCTTGACAATCCTGAGTGCAAATTGTGCTTGACAGCAGAGCTTCTTGAGATTAGCTTGACGAGTATGGAGAAGAGACGATGTGCGTTGTGGACGTGTGCGGTGCTGTGGTGCAGCGGATCGGCCTGGGCCGGGGTGGCGGAATACATGGTTGGGCAAGTGGGCGGCACGGTCACTCAGGTGAGCGGAAACGGGACCTCGGACGCGCCGTTCTCGAACCTTCAGCCGTTTGACGCCCTGTACCTTTCATTCGAGTTGCCGCTGCTGAATGGGGCTGGTTCGACCGCGTCCACGCGGTATTTCTCGCTGGCGAGTGATCGATCGCCGGCAGGGGCGTTCTTTCTGGACAGCGCGTCGACCCAGTATGCGCCACGGATCACATGGACGGTCCAGAATCGCCTGCCTGGTCAGGGCTCAGATCGCCTGACGATCGCGCTGGATTTCTTTTTCCAAGGGATGAGCCTCGATCCGCAGATCACCTATGACGCGGAGTTCGTGTGGACTTTCGAGGACGCGCAGGGCGTCGCGCTTGGATCGGCGGGTGTGCCGAGTGGGCTGGATCTTGGGTTGTTCGAGACGCGCTCGTTCACGGGCTCGGTGTTCTATCAAGAGTTTTTCTTTCAGTCCCCGCCGCCGAGACAGTTCTCTAAAGCGATCTCCGGACGCACGGACTTTGCGTTCACGTCGATCGTGCCCGCGCCGGGAGTGGGCGGAATGCTGTTGCTGTCGTCGGGAGCGGTGGTTGGGATTCGTCGGAGGGCTGCGCGATGATGTCTCTGGAGTGTGTGCGAAGCGACTTGGCGGCGGCTCTGTCCGTGGTCGCGCTGACCAGTGCCTGCGCGGGCCAGGTCAATGTGGTGGGCTCGGCCACGTTTCCCGGCGTGAGCACGCGGCTGACGTGGTCGGACCAGCAACTGGTCCTTGAATGCACCGACGGAACGACGCGGACGTTGCCCCTTTCGTCTATCCAGCTCGGGGGCTCGAGCGTGCAGGTCTCGCCGGTTCTTGATGGGCCGCCGATCCAGTTCAACATAGCGACCGCGACCTATTTCAACGGGACGCACGTGGACACCGCGCGGAACTACTACACGCAGAGCCCCGTGCGGGTGAGCGTCCAGCTGTTCGGCCCTTCATTCACACGGCAGTTGTCGGTGGACGGGTACGTTTCGGTGTTCAACACGCCGGGCTTTGCTCCAACCAACTGCGTGCTCACGGACATCACGGGACCGGATGTGATCACGCTGACGGTGCCGGTTCAGGCCGTGCGCACGCGGGTGACGGTTGCCGGTCAGCCAGCGGTGCTCGAGATGCGCATCGGGCGGACGAGGGCGGAGACACGCACCGTCAATGAGCAGTCGCAGTCAGTTCTTGTGATTCCGGCTTCGCTTCTACTGAGGCGAGACATCGCTCGTAGCGAACTGCACCTGAACCAGTGGGACTCGGCTTGGGGGTCTGCGTGCCTGAACCCGTCTCAGACACCCCCCAACTGTGACACGATCGAGGCCGGTGGATGCCTGTTGACGACGATGACCAATGGGCTCCGCGGTGAACTTGGACGTTCAGACTTCACGCCCTTGGATCTGAGCAACTGGATTGGCACCGCCGGAGCGTTCGATGGATCGGATTTTCGAAGCAATCGTCCGTTCTCCGTCTTCGGTCAGACCGTCCAACTGCGCGATCAGTCCGGGCTGGGTGTGCTGAATGCCCTGCGCTCGAACGCGGGCAGCGGTCGATATTCAATCGTCAAACTTCCCTCCGTGCAGTACACGCCGGACTCGCCGAGGTATCATTTCGTGTTGGTCAAGGGTGTGCGAGACGGCACCAATCCCGCTACTGCGAGCTATGAGGACTTCCTGGTTTCTGATCCGGCGAGCGCGAGGCCAGACTCACCGCGCTATCTCGCTTCGGATGACTTCCAGGATGTTTCTCTGGCGTCTGCGCTAGAGGATTGGGGCGTGTACTCGGGAAACAGCGATCCGGTGGTGTGGTTCTCGAACACTGCGGAGAGGGATCGGGGCGGTCAGGTGCGAGCTTTTGAGTTCGGCGGCGGAGCCGGCACGGTTGATTTCAATCCGCAAACGCAGAACTTCCTGACTCCACCTCTGGAAGCCAGCGATCAGAATCTGTGCGTAATTCTGACCGACGTGGCCAGCGGTATCCGCCACTTCAGTCGCGAGGACGTCGCGTGGCGGTGGTATCGTGAAAGTCCCGCGACGCGGATCTTTACTGACCCGTTCTTCACAAGGCCCCCGGGCGTCACCGATCGCGTGCAACTCATCCGCGCGCTGAATGATCCCCGCTATTACAACTTCGCCGCGCGGCGAGCGTACTTTGATCCCGCTCGCGACTTCACGAACCTGGTCGTCTCCGCAGCGGAACAGGTGGGCTGGCCTAGCGGGTTGGATACCGGACGCCCGATCTATGGCGGGCTGTCTGTATCGATCCCACCCTCGCTCACCGACGCCTCTGTTCGGCTTGAGGTTGTGAGTAATCAACCCTTTGGCGCGACATTCCAGTATAACTCCAGCGGTTCCGGCGTCAGCGTCTCTCCCGCCGTCTCGACGTTTGTGCCCGCTTCGGTGCTCGGACAGCTCATCGGGACCTTCACCGTCAACCGCCCCGCCGCGATCAGCTTTCTCGTGAAGGGAGAGGACGCCATGTACACGCCGCTGGACACTGGCGACGCGGAAAAGACCCTCGTGCTGCGAAACACCGTTTATGTGCCATGATTCAGCGGGTTGCCCAACTTCGCCAAGCACGTGTCGACTCGTGCCGGTACCTCGCTTAAGGCAAAGAGGTGGTGGGACGGAGTGTATGGGTTGATCGTGTCGAGTGGTTGATTTCATGTGTCGAACTGCGTCACTCGCCCCTGCCGAGGCGAGTTGGGCAAGGCTCGGTGTCCACGGGTTGCGTTCGCTCGAAGGCTTGCTCGCTTCACCCGTAGCTACATCTCCGTGGCCCTACGGCTTGAGAGTGGGGAATCCGATTGGCTTTGCCGAGGGCTGCGGGTACGAGGGATGTGATAGGGATCGGGTCGGTTGCTATTCTTCCGGCATGTCGTCTTTCTATCAGCTCGAGTTCGAGAAGCCGGTGGTGGAGATTGAGAAGCAGGTGGCTGCGCTGCAGGAGCGTTTGAAGCGCGTGCAGGGTGGGAAGGTGGGGGGTGGGGGGGCGGCTGGGGAGCAGACGCTTGAGACTGGGACGGGGGCGGACGAGGAGTCGGCCGCGCCTGAGGATGCGGGGGCGATCGAGCGCGAGATTGATGCGCTGCGGGTGAAGCGGGAGCGGGTGCTGGAGGAGCTGTATGCGCATTTGACGCCGTGGGACACGGTGCGGGTGGCTCGGCATCCGAAGCGGCCGCAGACGCGGGATTACATCGAGATGATCTTCAAGGACTTCTGCGAGCTGCACGGGGATCGTCGGTTTGGGGATGATCCGGCGATGGTGGTGGGGTTTGCGCGGCTGGGGTCGACCAAGGTGCTGGTGATCGGGCATCAGAAGGGCCGGACGACGCAGGAGAAGATCGCCTGCCACTTTGGGTGTGCGCATCCGGAGGGGTATCGCAAGGCGATGGCGAAGATGCGGTTGGCGGAGAAGTTCAAGCTGCCGATCGTGACGCTTGTGGATACGCCGGGGGCGTATCCGGGGCTGGGTGCCGAGGCGCGGGGGCAGGCGGAGGCGATCGCAGTGAACCTGCGCGATATGTCGCGGCTGAAGACGCCGATCGTGAGCGTGGTGATCGGGGAGGGTGGTTCGGGCGGGGCGCTCGGGATCGCGGTGGCGGATCGCGTGGCGATGCTGGCGAACTCCTGGTACAGCGTGATCAGCCCTGAGGGGTGCGCGGCGATCTTGTGGAAGCAGGCCAACGAGCAGACGAACACGGCGGCGGCACAGAATCTGAAGCTGACAGCGCGCGATAACCTGGAGCTTGGGATCATCGATGCGGTCATCCCCGAGCCGATCGGCGGGGCACATCGGGAGCCGAAGAAGACCGCCCAGCACATCGAGAAGTGGTTGACCGACCAGATCATGGACTTGAAGGCGCACACGCCGTCGACGCTCCCGCGGACCCGCTACGAACGATTCCGCAAGCTGGGCTCGTTCGCCGAGCAAGTGGCCTGATCTGGGCAGCCCCACACTTCGCATGGAGAGTCTTCACCACAAAGGCTCACGGGAGCACAAAGGGGAACGGAGATGACCAAGGAACAGGTGATTGACATTGCAAGGCGGCTGGTTTTGGCGACTGGAGCGGGGCTGCTGGCCGCAGGTGCGGGGAGGTTGTACCTGACGGGTGTGCGCATGGACGAGTTCGCGGCCAAGACGCGTGCCGGAAGCTGGAGCTCCGATCAGCTGCTGTTCATGGAAGGCGTGGAGGTGAACGTATTCCTGTTGGTTGTTGGCGCGGTGCTCATTGGCCTCGCGTTGCCATCGTACCGGCCCGGGGCGAAGGGGTAGGTTGGGGGCTGGAGGGTCGGGGTTGGGCGTGGGGGTGTGCAGGCGGCGGCGTGAGGGTTGAGCAAGGAAGGCAAGGGGTCACGGGGATGTCCGACGGCGCCACCTGCCGTTCCGGACCTGAAAACGCTGCTGTTCGTGGACCTCCCGCTGCCCGACTGCCTGAGACCCGATTCCCGATTGCCGCCCTTTCCGAGGTCCGATCGTTCTCTTCTCCGCGCTCGAGTCGCTTGGCTGCATATGGGTCTGTGAGTCTGATAATCCGACACCCATAGCAAAGACCTGGTTTTGTGATTATTCCTCGTCATGTCTTCTCCGATGCCTCACGTACGGGTGGCGTCCATGATGACGATGATCGACGATCGAAGCGCGGTCTGGTGCCGGAGGCGGCACGCACTGTCCTTGGTCGAACTGGTGATCGTGATCGTGATCATGGGAACGGTGGCGGCGATCGCGGCACCGCGGATGAGCCAGGCGGCGGCGTCGGCGCGGCTGGCGAGTCTGAGCACCAATCTGCGGATCTTGAACGGGGCGGCGGAGCAATATGCGACGGAGCATGAGGGCCGAAACCCCGCCCAACTGCCGAGTGGCGCGGTGGATCCGCAACTGAAGAGCCTGGTGCTCCGGCTGACGTCGCGTACGACGATTTCGGGCGAGGCTCTGGGCTTGAATCGCACGCTGGGGCCGTATCTTCGGGAGATTCCGGTGAACCCGATGAACGGTCGGCGGACGATCCGTCTCGACGGATCGCCTTTTCGGCTCGGGACGCACGGGTGGCGGTTTGACACGCAGACAAACACATTTTCGGCGGATCACCCGGCGGTCGGTGTGCAGCAGGTGCCCGATGTTGATGCGGGCGCTGTGACTGCAGACGCGGATGCGGATGCCAAGAACTGAACGCAATACGAACAGATAGTGAGGGTTTGGGGGAGTTTGCGGACTATTTCGCCTGAGGGGTCCGAGAAATTGCAAGTTGGGGCCGAATCCGGTCGATCACCTCGCAGTCACGGCGGTTCGTCCGGTAATCGGGGCGGTCGCCGTGGGGGCGGGAGGGGCCATGCGTTCGTTCGGGCGGGTCGGAGACCGCGTCAGCCCGTTGGCCGCCGACATGTTGTGAATCGCGGTTTGAGGCGATCGCGGAGTGCGATCGCGGAGAACCGCAGCCGAGCGTGGCGAGAGCCGCGTTTGGTCCACGCACCCCAGAACGAGGCACGCATTCCTATGCCCGAAGTACAGAAGACAACGACGGTCATCGGCCCTGATACGCACATCAAGGGCGAGATGGTGTTTGATTCCACGGCCCGGATCCTCGGCACGTTCGAGGGCCGCGTGATCGCCAAGGGCGAGGTCCAGATCGGCGAGGGCGCGGCGTGCAAGGCGTCGGTCGAGGGCACCACGGTGATCGTGGACGGGCTCATCGAGGGCGACGTGCAGGCGCGCGAGCGTGTGCAACTGAACAGCAAGGCCCGCGTGGTCGGCGACATCGTCGCGGCGACGCTGGTGGTGAGCGAGGGCGCGAGCTTCACCGGCAACTGCCGCGTGGGCGGCGATGCGGCCAAGGGCGGTGCTCGCCCGGCGATGACGACCGATGCGGCGAAGCGCTCGCGCGAGGCGGGCACGCCCGTGGTGAACAAGCCGACGGAGCTTGAGTCGACGCTGGCGGGGCTGGAAGCGCGGCTGTCGGGCGGACGCCGTCCGGCGGAGGCGGGGTATGTCAATGGCTCGGAAAACGGCGGGATCTAACTGAACCTTTCGGTGGGCCGGGGCGATGTGCCCCGGCTCGCTTTGTTTCGATCACGCGCCCATCGGAGAATCCAGTTCGATGCGCGAGGGCGATGCTCCACGCACAGTGCAGTGCTACCACTGCAGGCGCTTCTTTGATGTGCCGGCGCGGGCGATGTCTATCGGCTGCCCGTGGTGCTACAAGCGGGTAGGGCTGGATGATCTGACGATCAAAGGTGTGTGCTGGACCAGCAAGATCCAGACTTGCGGCCGCGTTGTGGTGCGCCCGAGATCAACTCTGGTTGCGCCGCTGATCGAGGCGAGCCAGGGGATCGATGTGCACGGATCGTGCGAGGGGACGCTGGTGACGGGGGGCAGGATTTATGTCGGGCCGAAGGCGCGGGTGCGCGGCTCGCTGCGTGCGCCGTCGATCGTGGTGGAGAAGGGCGGGGTGATCGATGGGGCGATGGTGCGGATCGCCGTGGCGCGGCCGGAAGCGGACGCGACGACGGGCGTGCCGCGATTGCCGCGTGGGGCGGATCCGGAGTTGCGGCCGGTGATCAGGGTGCCGGAGTGGGTGAAGGGGTTGAGGATGGGGTGAGGGGATGAGCGGGTGCGGTTCGAGGTTTGAACAGTGCGAAACATGCGATGATGAGGCCGAGGATCGCCACGGCTCCACCGATGATGCGCAGCACATGTGCGGAGATGAGTTCGCAGCCGCAGACGCTGTTCATGACGACGATGCGATGTGGGATTGAGGCGAGCTGCGGCGCGCCGTCGGTCACGACGACGCGGATGATGTAGTCGCCTTTGGGCGAGCCGCCGAGCTTGACGATGCTGTTGGAATCGATCCACGCACTGTGGCCATCGTTGAGTTGTTCAGGATTCCCCGAGCCGTAGCGTGCGGATTCGGTGACCGCGATGCCTCGAAGGCCAGCGAGCCAGGGTTCGGGCGTGCCTCGTTCGCTGGTGCGTGGCGGGCCATCGACGGAAAGGATGAAGCCGTGGCCGTAGGGGTAGTCCACGCGGAGCGGGATGGTGAACTCGGAGGGTTTGGAGAGGTCGCAGTCAAGGATGGCGAGTGGGTGGGCGCGCTGGTGGTCGAAGCCCCAGGCAATCTGTTGGCCGGCGTAGAAGAACCAGGCGCCGGTGATGATCAGGCCGCATGCGAAGATCGATGCGATGATGCGGAGGATTGAGAAGCGGCGGGGCACTGTGGAGTGGTTCGTGGCGAGTGGGTTCGGAGTTCCTTCGCCCCTGAGGGCGAGGGGTAGAATCGTCACTTGCCTAATTTCATCCAAGTTCTCTCCACCCGCACTCTGGGCATTCTCGTTTCCGAAGACCCGTCAGGTCATAGCCACATTTTCGGCAAAAGTGTTTACTCGGAGCGGTTGCGACTGAGGCAAAGGTTAGTCCGCGTTCGATCATGAGTGATCCGATCGCTGCAATCGCTGCGAAGGAAATTGCAGATTCTGCCGTAGGCGACCATGCCGCTCCGAGAGCGATGAACGGACTCGGCGCAAGAATAGCCAATACATTTTGGATTCGGCCGTTTCCGAGATATGACAGGGTTGCGAAGATGGCCAGTGGCGGAATTGATACTGTTGCAGAAAGTACACGATCTGGTGAAGGAGGAGATATCACGCCAGTGGTTTGTAAAACGCCGGCGAGGAGCCATCCAAAGGGCATCCATGCGCAGCTAACTATCGGAAGCATAATGCATGCCACCAAATAGACTTCGTGAGCGCGTCCTGCTCCGTATCGATACAGTGTCTTTGTTACGAGCCACGCGAACACACATGCCACAAGCCAAAAACCAACTGGCAGATAGATCAAGTGGTCGCCAGCCGTGACAAATAGCACAATCAGACATGCAATCGGCGTGAGGATAGTCGCGGTGATGAACGGCAGGAACCTCCATGGGACCGTGTCGTGCCAACTCATGGTGTCGCAGCCGGCATGTCAACGCCCAACCGCTTGCCACACTCGATCGCATCGTCATATCCAGCATCAGCGTGGCGGAAGACGCCCATCATGGGGTCGTTGGTGAGGACTCTGGAGAGTCTCGCGGCGGCTTCGGGGGTGCCGTCGGCGACGATGACTTGGCCGCAGTGCTGGCTGAAGCCGATGCCGACGCCGCCGCCGTGGTGGAAGCTGACCCAGCTTGCGCCGCTGGCGATGTTGACCATGGCGTTGAGGATGGCCCAGTCGCTGATGGCGTCGGAGCCGTCTTTCATGGCTTCGGTTTCGCGGTTGGGGCTGGCGACGGAGCCGCAGTCGAGGTGGTCTCGGCCGATGACGATGGGGGCTTTGACTTTGCCATCGGCGACGAGGCGATTGAAGAGGAGACCGGCTTTGTCGCGCTGGCCGAGGCCCAGCCAGCAGATGCGGGCGGGGAGGCCCTGGAAGCCGAAGCGTGGGGCGCACTTGTCGAAGTCGCCGGCGAGGAGGGCGTCGGGGTGCTTGTGGCAGCCGAGGATCCAGTTGTGCATGCGCTGGGAGTATTCGGACTCATGCGCGGGGAAGAGCTTGAGGATTTCGTGATCGGTGACGTAGATGTCGCGCGGGTCGCCGGAGAGGGCGCACCAGCGGAAGGGGCCGCGGCCGAGGCAGAACTGGGGGCGGATGTACGCTGGGACGAAGCCGGGGAAGTTGAAGGCGTGCTGGAAGCCGTTGTCTTTGGCGCGTTGGCGGATGTTGTTGCCGTAGTCGAAGGTCTTGCTGCCGCGATCTTGGAGGGCGACCATGGCGCGGACGTGTCGCTCCATGCTGTTCATGGAGAGTTTGACATACGCGTCGGGGTTGGTGGCGCGAGCTTCGACGGCCTCGGCGTGGGTGTATTCGACGGGGACGTACCCCGTCAGCGGGTCATGGGCGGAAGTCTGGTCGGTGAGCACGTCGGGAGTGATGTTGCGCTGGAGAAGGCGCTCGAGAAGATCGACGGAGTTGCACTCGACGCCGATGGAAAGGGGCGTGCCGGCCTTGGCATACCGCACGGCACGGTCGATGGCTTCATCGACGTGCTTCCAGGCGGGGGAGTCTTTGGGTGTGCCCGGGGCGATCTTGGCGGCGAGCGGCGTGGGAGCTTTGACGACTTCGTCGAGATATCGATCGTGTGCGCGGCGTTCGAGACGGGTGATGTCGGTGTCGGCGATGAGGCAGGTGCCTCCGGCGAGTGTGATGGCGAGGGGCTGTGCGCCGCCCATGCCGCCGCAGCCGCCGGTGACGCAGAGCTTGCCCTTGAGCGAGACGCCGCCAGAGCCGCCGAAGTGTGCGCGGCCGCATTCGGCGAAGGTCTCGTACGTGCCTTGCAGGATGCCCTGGGTGCCGATGTAGATCCATGAACCGGCGGTCATCTGGCCGAACATGATGAGCCCCTTGGCGGCGAGGTCATCAAAGTGCTTCTGCGTGGCCCAGTGCGGCACAAGGTTGCTGTTGGCGATGAGGACGCGCGGGGCGTCGGCATGAGTGCGGACGACGCCGACGGGTTTGCCGGATTGGACGAGGAGGGTTTCGTCGGGTTTGAGGCGCTTGAGCGTGGCGACGATGGCGTCGAAGGCGGGCCACGAGCGGGCGGCCTGGCCGCGGCCGCCGTAGACGATGAGGTCTTCGGGACGCTCGGCGACTTCGGGGTCAAGATTGTTCATGAGCATGCGCATGGCGGCTTCGGCCTGCCAGGTGCTGCACGGGCGTTTGAGCGCATCAGCGCCGCGCGGGGCGCGGACGACGCGGGGGCCGGAGTGGGTGGAAGTGCGGGGAGTGGAGGGGGCCGTGGTTGGGGCGGGCATACGGGCACAATATGCCCGGCACGCTGGAATTGGTGCTTGGCGAGGATTGTCGGATTCGCTGTGCTTGCCGCGCGATCGATAGGATCGGGCATGGCGAACGAATGGCTTCTTGTTGCGGCGTGCGCGGTTGGGATGGTCTCGGCGGGTTCGCTGGGCGGATGTGCTTCGTCGCGGACCGCGGCGGCGCCGTCGGCGGATGTACTGATGCGGCCTGTGACGGTTTCGCCCGAGGCGGCGCGCGGCGTGCGCGTGTTCGGGGCCGATGGGCGGGTGGTGGCTTGGGCCGATCTGGTTCGCGCGGCGAGCGCGGCCGATGTGGTGTTGATCGGCGAGAACCATGGGCATGGGCTTGGGCTGGCGTCGGCGGCGGCGCTTTGGGATGATGTGCTGGAAAGGTCGCCGCGGGCGGTGCTGGCGATGGA
The DNA here is from genome assembly GCA_019750095.1 of Phycisphaerales bacterium. Taxonomy (GTDB): domain Bacteria; phylum Planctomycetota; class Phycisphaerae; order Phycisphaerales; family UBA1924; genus UBA4658. The sequence goes on along the minus strand of JAIEOW010000065.1, from coordinate 13,363 downwards.
GTTTTTTGAACGTGATGAGCAGGTCGCGCTGGATGACTATGTGTCGGGCGTGACGGATGAGCGGGCGTTCATCAAGGCGTCGGGACGCACGGCGGGCAACTATGCGCCGGGGCATCGGGCGATGGTGGAACGGGCGCGGGCGGCGCGACGGCCGGTGATCGCGGCGAATGCGCCGCGGCGGTATGTGCGGCTGGCGCGGCTGAATGGGTATGAGCCGCTGCGCGAGCTTTCGGAGGCACAGACGCGGCTGTTTGCGATTCCCGATTCGTCGCCGTCGAAGGCGTATCGCGAAGCTTTCGGCGAGGTCATGGATCGCAACGCGGGGCTGAGCGAAGCTCAGATGCAGGACGCGGTGTTCATGGCCGAGCGCGTGAAGACGCTGGATGCGACCTTTCGCAGCCAGTGGATGTGGGATTGGACGATGGGGGAGAGTGTGGCGCGGGCGCAAAAGATTGGCACGCCGGTGGTGCTGGTGGTCGGGCGATTCCACGTTGATCATGACGGGGGCACGGTGCAGGCGGTGCGGGCGCACGCACCGGGGGTGCGGGCGGTGGTGGTGAGCTTTGTGGATGCGATGCCGCCCGTGGACGGGATCGGCGAGAAGGAGCGTGCGCGGGGAGACTTTGTGGTGTTTGTGGGGCCGTCGGGAGAGAAGTAGTTGGAGGTTGCGGGGGGAAGGGGGTGAGTGATGGGTATGCTCGGGGCATGATGCTGTATGTCATGCTCGCGGTGGTGGCCGGGTTGATGATTCCGATGCAGGGCGGCGCGAACGCGGAGATCGGGCGTCGGCTTGGGCATCCGATTCATGGGGCGGTGATGAACTTTGTCGTGGGCGCGACGGTGCTGGTGATCGCCGCGCTGGCGGTGGTGCGGGAGGTGCCGCCGATAGGGCGGGCCATGGGGGGAGGGACGCCGTGGTGGGCGTGGATCGGCGGGTTGCTCGGCGCGTCGTTTGTGTTCATTGCGGTGGTGGCGACGCCGAAGATCGGGGCGTTGAACTACATGTTGTGCATGCTGGCCGGGCAGCTCGTGGCGGCGATTTTGATTGACCGGTTTGGGCTGGTGGGGTTTCCGATGCGTGAACTGACGACGCAGCGGGTGATCGGCGTGCTGGTGGTGATCGTGGGGGTGGGGCTGGTGGCGTCGGCGAAGTAAGGTCAGCCCAGGATGGCGAGGATCACGATGATGGTGTAGGCCGCGGTGATGAGCGAGCCGAGCACGATGCCGATCACGGCGTGGACGCGGCCTTTGGCATGGGGATTCTGCGAGGCGTTTCTCCAGCCGAAGATGCCCAGGATCAGCGCGGCGGGTGCGAGCACAATGCCCAGGGCGGGAACGAGTGCGAAGACGCCACAGTAATAGGCGGCGAGCGCGGGTACGTTGCGATAAGGAATGAGGGTGGAGACGCCTGAGTCGTGTGCGGGTGCGCCGGAAGTGATGGTTCCGGCGATGGTGGGTGGGGCGTTGACGACGCCGCGCAGGTCGGGATGGTTGCGGGCGAGGAGGCGAGAGCCGTCGGGCATCTCGATCAGAGCATCACCGGGGATGCGGCCTTCGGCGGCCCAGCGCTTCAAGACGTCGATGGAAGCGGGTCCGAAACGCTCGCCGGAGGGGGTGATAACCCACATGTCGCCGCTGGTGTTCATCCGCACAGTCTGCCTGAGTTGTGCGAGGGTTGTCAACAGATTATTGAGCGGTTTTAGCGTGCGTTATCGAGACTGAGCGGTCAACCTGGTGGTGTGAACGGCCGATGGCCCACGTGATGACGGTGGAACGATTGGGTGCTCCGAGTGTGTTTGCCAGCGTGAGCGCGGGCGTGCGAGGTGCGTCTGCGCTGGCCGCGTCGTCGGCGGCGCGGGTTGCTCCGGCGGCGCCGATCGCGGTTCGAGACACGGCGGAGTTCTCTTCGGCGGCTCGGTCGGCGGGTGAGCAGGACTTCGCTCAGGCGGCGGTAGAGACGAAGCTGGCGAAGGTGCAGATGCAGGCGATGGCCGCGGTGGTGAAGGCGGAAGAGCGGATGAACGGGGCGTTGCTGGATGTGCTTGGATAGTTTGTTCGATCGGTCGAGGCAAGGAGCGCGTCGATGGACCTTGGCGACCCGTGGTCGATCTTCTCCGGACTGGTGCTGGGGCTGATCGGGATGGCCCTGCTGATCTACGGCAAGAAGCAGATGGACGTGCGTTGCATTGTCGGCGGACTTGCGCTGTGCGTGCTGCCGTACTTTGTGGCGTCGCTGCTGGTGCTGTGGGGGCTGTCGATGGCGGTGCTGGGCGGGCTTTGGGCGTGGTCGAAGTATCTCGGGTGAACGTTCAGCGCGAGCCCAGCTTGGCGATGATGACAAGCACGAGAATGCCGAGCAGGATCGACAGCACGAAGAGCGTGATTTTGAGAGCGCTCCACGGACGTTCGCCGACGACCTCGCCGGTGCGGGCGTTGACCATGAAGCGGAAGACCTTGTTGTTGAAGCGATACGCGCTCAGCCAGATCGGCAGCAGCACGTGTTTGAAGGTGATGGCGTTGTACTGGGTGCTCTTGGACGAGATGCGTTGTTCGTCGCCGCCGATGTCTCGGCAGATGGTCGCGTCGATGCGGAACTGCATCTTCTTCTTGGCCTTTTCGAAGCCCACTTCGAGCGGGACCTGATAGCACTCGCTGCGGAACCCGGCGAGATACTCATCGGCGTAGGGCACGCAGTCGCGGAGGTCCCACGGGTCGAGCTCTTCGAGCTGGGGTTCGGAGATGGACGTGCTGGCCATGACGAGCACATCGTCAAAGCCGACGTGGACGACGCCGGCGGCCGGGTACCAGCGGACTTTGCGAACACGCTGCGACTGGCGGCGGCCGTTGACGGTGGTGTAGACGGTTTCGTAGTATGCTTCGCCGCGCTGGCCGGTGTAGCGGGTGGTGGTCTCGGAGTCATATGTCCACGCGGGAACGTATGTGCCTGTAAAGCAGGCGTCGATGTACCCCTCGCTCTTGAGCTTGCTCGGAGCGAACCAGAGTGATTTCAGCCAGGTGCGGAACTTGGTCCGAGCGTCCTCCTTGTTCATCTTGAACGGCAGGATCGCGTTGGGTTTGATGTGCGTGGCGGCCTGCGCGGTGGCGACGATGTTGGAGGCGCAGAAGGGGCAGGGGAACGCCGTGGCGTTGGGGGCGGCTTCGATCTCGGCGGCGCAGGCGTCGCACTTCACCGTCAGGTGCTGGAACTTGTCGGTGCGATTGGCCAGGTCGTGCAGCGTGGAGACATAGTCGATCTCTTCGACCGCGTGGGCATTGCTGTCATCAGGAGCTGCCGCGGGCCCGATCTGGTTCTGCGCTGAGCAGTAGGGGCAGACGAGCACCGTGCTGCCGGGTTGATACTCGAGCTTGGCCCCGCACTGGGCGCAGGGAAAGCGGCGCACGCCGACGGCCTGCATGCCCTTGGGTTGATCGGCGGGTGCTGGCGAAGCTGGCTTGGTCTGCGCTTGGGGCATCGTGTGTGCGTTGGCAGAACGCTTTTGCCTTGGTGGCACACGCGTCCCGCCGGGGTTCGTGTGTCTCTTGAAAGGCACACAGGCGGGACGCCTGTGCCACCAAAGTCAGTTTCTTGGGCGGGGGCGTTACAGCTTCGGCAGCGGCGGCGGTGTGGCGCTGGCAAAGACGCTGGAGAGTTCCGGCACGTCCTTGGCGGCGGCCCAGCTTGCCATGCCGGACTTCCACACGAGTGTGTCGGGCTTCAACTCGCCGCCCATGGCTTTGCTCTTGAGCAGGCCCATCTCAAATGGTCCGGCCTGCTTGCCGTCGATCGCGAGGAAGAACGGGGTCATTTGCGGGAGTGGGGGCGGTGCGCCCGGGCCACCCACGGTCGCGCCCGCGCTCCCCGCAGCCGACCCGGCCATCTGCCCGGCGAACATCTGGCCCATGCCCATGCCGACGAAGGTGCCCGCGGCGCCGGGGTTCTTCGCCGCGTCGCGGATGGCCTCGGCGGTCTGATACTTGGTATACGCGTCGAGGTTGCCGACGACGCTCATGCTCGACCGCTTGTCCAGCGCGGCTTCGACTTCCGGGGGCAGCGAGATGTTCTCGATGATGAGCTTGGGCAGGTCGAGCCCGTACTTCTCGAACTCGGGCTTCATCTTCTCGGTGATGAACTTGCCGAACTCGTTGTAGTTGCCCGCGAGGTCGAGCATGGGGATCTTGGATTCACCGAGGATGTCGGCGAACTCGCTCACGATCAGGTTGCGGAGCTGGTTCACGACTTCTTCGGTGGTGAATCGGCCGTCGGTGCCGACGAGTTCCTTGATGAACACGCCGGGTTCTTTGACGCGCGTCGTGTACGTGCCGAAGGCGCGAAGACGCACCGGGCCGAACTCTGGGTCGCGGACCATGATGGGGTTCATGGTGCCCCACTTCAGGTCGGTGAACTGGCGGGTGCTGACGAAGTAGACCTCGGCCTTGAAGGGGGACTCAAAGCCGTACTTCCAGCCCAGCAGCGTGCCGAGGATCGGCAGGTTCTGGGTGGTCAGCGTGTGCGTGCCGGGCTGAAAGACGTCGGCGAGCTTGCCCTCATTGATGAAGACGGCGGCCTGGCCCTCGCGGACGATGAGCTTGGCGCCGTACTTGATCTCGTTCTGGAAGCGATCAAAGCGATACACCATCGTGTTGCTCGAGTCGTCGAGCCACTGGACGATGTCGATCAGCTCGTGCTTGAGGCGGTCCCAGATGCCCATGGCGGGAGTCCTTTTCGAAAGGGCCAAATGGCAAAGTGCAAATGGCCAAATGTTGTTCGTGAAGTGTATCGGGGAGTTTCGAGGGGAGAGGCATCGAGGCGAGAAGGCATCGAGGCATCAAGGCATCAAGGCATCGAGGCATCGAGGAAAGCAGGCAACGGGTTCCGGGAGCATCAAGTGACAGAGTCTTGCATTCTTTGTTCCCTTGTTCCCTTGTTCCCTTGTTCCCTTGTTGCCTTGATGCCTCGATGCCTTGATCCCTCGATGCCTTCCTCCTCCCCTCCGCCCCGATACCCTGCCCACATGGACGACTCGCCCAATCCATCGCGTGGCCTGCTGGGGCCGCCGATCGCCGTGCTGGATTTCCTCGGCTCGCGGACGCTCGCGATGCTCACCGCCGTCGGGGCCGCGTGGTTTCTTCTTTACGACGCCATGGCGTGGCTCTGGCGCGGCGCGACGGATCGGCGCGTGCGGATCGGGCGGCCGGCGATTGTGTCTCAGGTCGTCCGCATCGGCGTGCGGTCGGTCTTCATCATCACGCTGGTCTCGTCGTGCGTGGGGTTCATCCTTGCGCTGCAGATGGCTCCGCCCCTGGATAAGTTCGGGTCAAAGGATCTGGTCGCCAACATCACGGGCGTGGCGATCCTGCGCGAGCTTGGGCCGCTCATCGCGGCGATCGTGCTCACGGGCTTTGCCGGCGCGGCGATCGCCGCCGAGATCGGCACGATGGTCGTCGGCGAAGAGATCGAGGCCCTCGAAGCCCACGCGCTGAACCCGATCCGCTTCCTGGTTGTGCCACGTGTCATCGCCTCCGTCATCAGCATGACCGGCCTCGCCGTGATGGCCAACATCGTCGCCGTGGGCGCGGGCTGGGTGGTCGGCGTCACCGCGCTCGGCATCCCCAGCGAGCGGTACGTCCAGAATCTCCTGGATCAAGTCAAGCTCGTCGACTTCCTCACCGGCATCGGCAAGAGCACCGTCTTCGGCCTCCTGATCGGCCTGATCGCCTGCACCAACGGCCTCCGCGTGACGGGCGGAGCCGCGGGCGTCGGCGCGGCGACAACCAACACCGTCGTGCAATCCATCGTCGCGATCGTCATGGCCGACCTGGCCTTCACGGCGATCTTTTATGCGCTCGGGTGGGTGTGAGGGGGAAGAGGGGCAAGGGGCAAGGGGCATGAGGCAAGGCGCATGAGGCAAGGGGCAAGGGGCATGAGGAAAGAGGCATTCGGGAGACGGGTGTTTGCCCTCGGTGTCTTCCCGGTTGCCGACTGCCGAATGCCGACTGCCGTGTCTCTCCCGTGCCTCTCTTCTGAAACACGGAGGGCCACGGAGAGCCATAGAGGGAATCGGGTTTCGGGGCTCGGGTTTCGGGTCTGGGTACCCCCACACTCCGAGCGGGGTGCCTTGCGGTATTCGCCAAGGCGGTTGAAACACAGAGTCGCACAGAGGCACACGGAGAGGGCCTCTGTGTGAGACGGCATCGCGAGCCCGTCATAACGTCAGCATCCAAAGAGGGCCTTCAATCGCGGCCGTTTTGATATCGCATGGCGCGGATGTCTTTTCACGCCATGCACTTGCGCAGGATGAAAGAAATGCCTTGCACTCTTGGTGAGTGAATGCCGCGTTACTCCCAAGGGAGGAGCGGTGACGGGGCATGCCGCTCGCCCGTGTCAATCGCGGCAAGGAGCCTTGCGATGAGCATCGGACCGAAAGATGACGATCGTTCAGACGAACAGGCAAAGGCAGACGCAGACAACCACTCGAATCAGTGCAATCCAAACAACGACGAGTACTGGAACAGCCGGGAAGCCGGAAGCGGGGATGATGACTGACCGCAGGACCCGCCGCGCCGCCCGGCGCGGCGGGTCTCTTTTCGGGTGTGACTCGCACTGAATAGTTTCCTGACCTGCGGCACGGTCAATGCCACCGTTCGCTAGGTCTTACCATTCGAACTTTTGGCCGCTGCCAGCCTTCCTAAGGCTGAGGCGACCTCCCCTGAATCCTTCAGCGCAAGGGACATGCGCTCGGCAAGTTCATGAAGGATCACCCGCACGTCCGTTGCAAGTGCCAGACAATCCTCATCAGTCTTAGCGTGGAGGCCCTCGCTGAGTGCACCATGCAGGAGCAGCAGCGGATTGTGGCCCTTTATCAGCAGCGATTCGGGAACGCCGGGCTTGATGTTGTCCATGGCTTTTGCAAACTGCGTTTCTTTGGCCGCTCTCTGAATGCTAGAGATGATATCGGCGTCGGCACCGACTGTAGTAGCAACCTTCTCGATCTCCTCGAACAGCTTGCCCTTCTGATTCTCTACGACGCGCCGGTAGTACGCGAATGCTCCTAGGCCAAGCCCCTGATTCTCGCTCTGACGTCCCCGCAGGAGGGTCTCTCTGTCATCGCCCACAAGTCGAAGGAGCTTCTCTGAAAGCGGTGGGCCAAAAGACGGCAGCTCTCCGAACTTGATGCAGTCCGCACTCCCATCTTTGTGTGCATTAATCGCTACGGCAAAAACTCGGGATCGCACCTTGCAATGTCGGCACCAGTACCGAATCAGTTGATATCTTTCAGCCACGCTCTCGAACAACTTTATGAAATTCTTATCCTGGCAGTCGTGGATCATCAAATCCTTGCACTGAAGATGGTCACACCACAGCTTCAGAGTGGGAAACTCTACCTCGACTCCAAGACCGAGATCATTACCCTTGCCGATACTCTTCACGAAGGCACGGGTTCCAGGTGGCTTCTTTGACAGAAAGTCGGAGAAGCTGATTTGTTGTGGTGTGGGTTCCTCGGCCATATGCAGGTCTCCTGACCAACCAGTCTAGTCGGGCCGGACGGGCAGGTGGCATTGACCGTGCCACCGACCGGGGCTCGGGCCGGTCGGTGTGTCTTGAAGGCCAATCGCCAGTTCCTGACCCGCCCGCCGGAACGCCCGAACCCCCGGCGTCAAGTCTTGAACCCCCGGGTTCAAGACTTAAGCCCCCGGGTTCAGGACTTAAACCCCCGGGTTCAACGGTTAAACCCCCGGGCTTAAGACTTAAACCCCCGGCGTAAACGCCCGAACCCCCAGGTTTAAGTCTTAAACCCCCGGGTTCGAGCGTTCCGGCGGGCGGTTATTGACCCTTGGAAGATTCTGGAAAGGGTCCCGAGGGCAGGTAGGCCAGGCTTTGCCAGTCGCGGACAAGCTGGCCGGGCGTTGTGCGATAACCGCATTCGGGGCAGACGATCTCATCACTTTCGGCAAGTTCCGCAAGCCCGTAGGCACACCGGGGGCAGACCCGTCCCCGGGCTTGGCAGACGCGGATGGCGTGTTGATGGGCGTACGAAAAGAGCATCAATGAGAGCATGAGGGCGGACGTGATCGCCAGCGCAAAGACGAGCGACTCGGCCACTGGGTCAAGACCGATGGCCCGGGCCGAACGGCTGAGGACTCGCCCTGATGCCGGCACGATCGCCAGGACAACGCCGGAGGAAACGACGGTCGCGAAAACCCCGAACAGGGAGAAGCGTCGAATAAAGTGCCACCGCCAAGCCGAACGCAATGCATACCGGTGGCTGTGAGTGAGCACCCTGACCCAGTCGACATGCACGGACAGACCGGCACTTCGCGCGGCCCGGCGGAAGTGCAGAGCGAGCATGGCGGCCGTGAATACCATGGCCGCCATGCCAACAAGGACGATGTACAGCAATTTGCTTCTCCTCCGTCGCCACGATCAATCCGCGCCGTTTGAGATGACCCGGTTCTCCAGGCCGGGCTCAAGCGTGGCTTGTGTCGACGGGGCCTGCGGGCCTTGATTCCCATTGTTGGCGCGGCACCGCCCGATGCATGCTGCCCGCACGGCGTCCAGAGTGGTGAGGGTCTGCTGGAACGTGGCCTCCTTGGCGTTGTTGCAGGCAATCTGGCGTTCGACGATTGCCGCGGTGAGCGGTGTCATGCAGGCCAGAAATGCCAATGGAATGCACGGGGGACAAGCGGCGACGCTGGCGCCGACGACTCCGCATGTCACTGCGGCACCGGTCAGCTCCAGCCGTGCCTGTGTTGAGCACTCGTCGATCCCCATGTCTCAAACGACCTGAGCCGCTGCCTTGTCACGGGCATAGTCGCTGTGGCAGCGGGCCTCACACTCGTTCGGCGCTGCGACTTGGAGCGTCAGAATGCCGTGTGTTCGAGGCGGCAGGATCGTTCCGACAAAGTACGTCCCCAGCGACGCGAGCTCGATGGTCACGACGCTGACACGCACGTCCGTTCTTGACCCAGCCGGGCCGACGATCGTGCCGATCAGCACGCGCTCTCGGATCGCCGTCAGATCCAGGGAACTCGCCGCAAGCGATTCAAGTGGAACCGAAGTCTCGACCCCGTCCATCCACTGCACATCGAACCATCCGTCGATCGTCTCAACCGACCCATCGCCTGGAGAACGCATGAACCTGATTGGGCCATCGTCCACGCCGGAGAGCGCAAAGCCGTCTTGGCCAAGCACGAAACTCCGGCCCAAGACCGTGTTCCACACGGCCGACGCTTCCGCCGCCGGGCTTGGTGAAATCTGAGCCAGCGAAACCGACGCCGCGCACGCCGCGACGCCCAGTACTCCAACCGATGTCCAAGATCGCATGACAAACCTCCTGTGTGAATCCACCCCGACCTTCCGGCGAGGAAGATACCGAGTTGCAAATCGGAGCATCGTGTCGCTAAGTTATCCACAAGCGATCGCTCTCAGAAGCCCGCCGCAGAAAATGAAGAACACCGCGTCCGCAATCAAAAAGCCTTTCTTTGTTCTGCAATCGCCTTTCTCCGTGCGCCTCTGTGTTCTCTGTGTTTCAAAAGAGAGGCACCGGGCTTCAGGCATCGGGCATCAGTGAGACCCGAAACCCGAGCCCCGAAACCCGAAACCCGCGCTCAAGTCTCGCCCGAGAACCGCCGACGTTCATGTGAACCCCCCCAAACCCTTACATAAGGAGATTCGCATGGGTGTCATTCCGACCAGGATTCAAGATCAGATCGAGTTTGGCGAAGCGCACGCGGCACTCTGGGTCGCCAAGGCGGCGCAGATCGGGCTCAGCGTCACTGAGGCCAACGCCGTCTCCGCCGCCGTCGGCGCGGCCCGGGCCGCGTATGACGAGGCCACACTCGCCCGCAACGCCGCCAAGGCCAAGACCGTGACGCAGAACATCGAGGTCGGCACGCTGGTGCGCCGCATGAGCGATGCGGTGCAGAAGATCCGGCTGTTTGCCGAGAGCACGAACAATCCCGGCGTCTACGCCGCCGCCGAGATTCCTGAGCCCGCCGCGCCGAGCCCCGCTCCGCCCCCTGTGCAGCCGACCAACATCGCCGCCCAGATCGAGCCCGGCGGCGCGCTCCGCATCATCTTCAAGGCCGTCAACGGCGACTCTGGCGCGGTGGCGTACGTCGTCAAGCGCAAGCTCGCGGGCGAGACCGGTTTCCGTGTGATCGGGACCACCGGCACCAGCCGCCCCGTCCTCGGCCTGCCCCGCGGCTTCCGCGCCTTCGTCGACGACACCCTGCCCGGCGGCAGCAACAACTTCCAGTACATGATCCAGGGCCAGCGCGGCACCGTCTTCGGGCCCAGCTCCGACATCTTTACCGTCGTCATCGGCAACGCCGGCGACGGGACGCAGTTTGCGGAACTGAAGATGGCGGCGTAGGAAAATGGTCAAAGGGCAAATGGTCAAATGGACAAATGAAGACCAAAGACAGGGCCTTCGGCAACCGCCGGGGGCCCTGTGTTCATTTGGCCCTTTGCTATTTGCCCTTTGGCCATTTCCTCACCGCCGATACCCCAGCGGCTGCTCAATAATCGCCACGACTTCGCGCACCACCGTCATGCCCAGCAGTCCGGCCGCGGACAGCACGCCCAGCACCGCCGCGCCGAGCATGTTGCCGGTGCCGAGCATCCAGCTTGCGGCATACAGCGAGAGCCAGAGCGAGCCGTAGCGGGCGATCTTTTCGGCGACGCGGGGGCCGCGGCCGAGCAGGTGCGTGCGTCGCCAGACCAGCACGATGAAGATGATCGCGAGCGCCAGCGGCAGCAGGCCCGCGGCGAGCGGGACAAAGTCGGGCCAGCCGAGCAGCCCGCCACCATCAACGACCGTCTCGCTGCGGTTGCGATACCACGCCGTGCCCAGCATCACGCCCGACCAGAAGAGCCACCCGAGCACGCTGAAAAACGCGGCGCGATAGCTGAGCCCCGGCGTCTTGCGCCCCAGGATGTGGACGGCGGCGGCCACGCCGAGCGCGTGCGTCATGACGAGCCAGACGGGAAAGACGAAACGCAGATGTAAGTTGGGGATCACCATCTGCCCGGCATAGATAAGCCCAAGCACGATCAGCCCGACGCCCGGGATGAACTTGCCCGCGGCATTAAAGAAGAGAATCGCGCCCGCGACGAGCAATGTGAGAAGCACCGCGGGCATGCCCAGCACGGTGGCGCCGAGCACCGCCACCCCGAAGCTGAGCACGACGAGATTGACCGCCGAGGGAATGCTGACGCGCCCGGAGGGAATCGGCCGCGTGGGGTTGAGCGTCTGATCACGCCGCCAATCCAGCACGTCGTTGAGCGCGGTGGTGAAGCCGAAGAGCCCGAGCGCGTTGGCGGCGGAACCCACCAGCAAAAGCCAGAGCGGCAGATTCGCGATCGCGGGCGTCTTGGGCTCCGGCGCCTCGGCCCGCGTCCACAGAATGACGAACCAGACGTTGGCCACCGCGGCAAACGCCGTCGTCACCCGCGTGAGGTGGAGCGCGGGGAGGAGTTGGAGGAGGAAGCGACGCATGCTGGGGGCGGGAGTGGGGGCGGTGGGATGGTACTGGGGGGTGGGGGGGAGGAAAATGGTCAAAGGTCAAATGGTCAAATGGTCAAATGTTGAAGCCAGCGGATGTTTCCATTTGGCCATTTGACCATTTGCTCATTGGCCATTTGTGCCAGCGGCCCCGCTACGATCGCTCCGCATGCCCAAAGCCGTTGCTCGAACGTCCAAACCCGCCGCACGCGCGGCCCTGCCGCCGGTGGCGGTGGTGGTCAGCCGGTACAACCGGAGCATCACCGACAAGCTGTTGTCCGGGGCGCTGCGTGCGTATGAGCAGCGCGGCGGAGCGGCGGCGAGCGTGCGCGTGGTGGAGGCGCCGGGGGCGTATGAGTTACCGACGCTCGCCCACGCGGCGGCGGGGCTGGGGACGTTCAAGGGCGTCGTCGCACTCGGGTGCATCATCAAGGGCGAGACGAGCCACGATCAGCACATCGCGATGGCGGTGGCGCAGGGGCTGGTGGGCGTGACGCTGGTGACGGGCGTGCCGTGCGCGTTTGGCGTGCTGACGGTGGACACGCCCAAGCAGGCGGAAGATCGCGCCGGCGGAGCACACGGAAACAAGGGGCAGGAGGCGATGGACGCCGTGCTGGACACGATCGCGGCGATTGATGGGTTGAAGGCTCCGAGCACGATCGGACGATCTGCCGGGGGGGTGGGGCCGGGCTTCGGGCGCGGGCGTCGTGCGCTGCCGGACAAGGCGATGGGGAAGAGGCGGGGCGGGGGCGGGGGCGGGGGGGGGAATCGCTGATGGCCACACCACGGGATATTCGTCGGCTGGCGTTCCAGATTCTGTATCAGCTCGACGCGCGAGGCGGGGGTTCGGGCGAGGGCGAGGCGATCCTCGCCGGATTCGCGGACGATGAGGACGAATCCACGAAGTACACCGAGGGCGAGCGGAAGAAGGCCCTGCTGCTGGCGAGCGCGGCGTATGCCGATCGCGCGGCCGCGGACGCATTCATGACCGAGCAGGCGCCGACGTGGCCGGCGCATCGCCAGGCAGCGGTGGATCGGGCGATTCTGCGGCTGGCGCATCATGAGATGATCAGCGGCAAGACGCACCCGAAGATCGCGGTGAACGAAGCCGTGGAGCTGGCCAAGACGTTCAGCACCGAGAAGTCGCCCTCGTTCATCAACGGGCTCTTGGACAAGACGCTGAAGAAGGTGCTGGGCGATCAGGCCGAGGTGATCGACCCGAGTCTGCCCCCGCCCGCCGGACCAGACGCGGCCGCGCCGACCGAAGCGACGCAGGAGCAGGCGAACTGATCCATGGCGTTCTTCTCCAAGGTCATCTCGAAGCTCAAGCAGGGACTGGAGCGGACGCGTGAGGCGCTCGTCAGCGGTGCGAGCGGGCTGAAGTCGCTGCTGCTGGGCCGCAAGCTGGATGATCAGCTCATCCAGGAGCTCGAGCATGCGCTGATCCAGGGCGATGTGGGCGTGGAGGCAACGGGAAAACTGATCGCCGGGATCAAGGCCGACTATGCCGCGGGCAAGATGACGCGCGGCGAAGACGTGATGGAGTACATGAAGCGCGAGCTGAAGGCGATGTGGCCGCCGCAGGATCGCACGCTGCGCCAGGCCCCGGCCGGGACGCGTCCGACGGTGGTGCTGGTGACGGGGATCAACGGCGCGGGCAAGACCACGAGCATCGCCAAGCTGTGTCAGATGCTGCGATCGCAGAACAAGACGGTGTTGCTCGCGGCGTGCGACACGTTTCGCGCGGGAGCTGTCCGGCAGCTTGAGATCTGGTCCCAGCGGCTGGGCGTGGACCTGGTGAAGGACCCGCGCCGGCTCCACGCCGCCTATAATGATGCGGCCGGCGTGACGGCGCAGTT
>JAIEOW010000086.1 GCA_019750095.1 Phycisphaerales bacterium | reverse complement strand
CACCCGGCCGCGGCGGACGTCACTCGACTCGCTCCGCGGTTGCTCGCGGTGCGGGTAAATGATCAGAGGTTCCAATCCACCATCACCTGGCCAGTTTCGTGGGTCGGCACGAATGCTGAATCCGGGCGTAGACGCCGTGGCCGTTACTCTCCTCAATGCGGGGAGGGTATTTCGGCTCGCAACCGGAGTCGACGCAAGCCACTGGCGCTCGGTTTTCAATGTTGGCCAGTCCTGTATTGGAATCATGGATCCGACGGCATGTCGCGAATCAGACGAAGTGCCGGGATACCTCTACGATGCCGATCGCCTTGCTCTTGATATCTTGGGTTGGAACATAGATCTAGACAACTTGGCGCCACCACCGGGTCCGCCGCTGCATCAACTTCCTTCCAACAACTCGTCGGGACAATCATCTACGCCAACACTCACATGGGTGCCGGATCCACTAGCGGTCTACCAGGATCTCTCGATTTCGCTTGTTGTCAACGGGGTGCCAACCGGAGTCGTGCATAGGGTTCAGATGCTCCCGCCAAATACGACATCCTACACTGTGCCATCTGGCTTGCTCGCAAACAATACAACTTATCGCTGGGCGGTCGCAAGTATTGGCAACGCTGGAGCCGCTGTAGCAGTCCCGTTTCAGTTTACTGTGGGCACAGCTTGCCCCGCCGACTTCAACCAAAGCGGAACGCTCGACGCCCAGGACATCTTCGAGTTCCTAAACGCCTGGTTTGCTGGCTGCCCAAACACTCCGCCCCAACCGTGTCCCGCTGACTTCAATGGCATCAATGGGCTTGATGCAGCGGACATCTTTGACTTTCTCAACGCGTGGTTTGCTGGCTGCTGAAGCGAGATGTTACAGGCAATCACGAGTTCTTTTGGCAACAGTAGTCGTGCCGCAATCCGGCATCGAAGGGACGGTTTCTCACTTCTCGAACTCCTGGTCGTGATCGCGATTATTGGTGTCGTTACTGCGATCACACTTCCTGCACTGTCTAAGGCACGTGCCTCGGCACGCTTGCTCGTCTGCCTGAACAATCACAGGCAGCTGAGTGTCGCCTGGTCCGCGTATGTGAACGACTACCGAGTGTTTCCGTACGGAGAGCGGGGACCGGTCGGGCCATACAAAATCCGCCGTGATTGGGGCGGCGTCAATTGGTTCCTCAGCAACAATGTCCCTGGCTTCAATCTCGGACCCGATCGGCCACTGAATCCCTATGTGGCCGGTGATCAAGTGCTCGAGCGTCGAGTCGTGACGTTCAGATGCCCTCTCGACGACGGCTTCCGGTACTTCAACACAGGGGTAAACGGGCTGGTCTCGCTCGGCACAAACAGCGTCTCAGGCGAACCAAGCACTTTCTTCGGCGTCGTGGGCAACAGCTACCAATGCAACCAGTGGATGTACTGCAAACCCGGCGAAACGTCTGGCTGGCAGGACACACGCAACTTCCGAACCAACCTCGCGCCACATGATGTGCAAGTGTCCCCCTCGCGGTTCGTGGTGTTGCTCGACGGCGGGCCAGCGGACTGGTTCATTTCGACCGAGACGACGCGACGCACGTTCGACCTCGGCGGCTCGTGGTGGCACGGCCCGGAGCGCTCCCCACTCTCATTCCTCGATGGGTCGGTACGAATCGAACGCTCAGGCCTTCTCGTGAACGACCGCTATTCGTTCCACTTGCTGCCCATGCGACCGCAAGTTGCTAACGCAGGGTGGCAATGGCCCGAACGACGTTAGGTGTCGGCACGGCGAGTGGCCGTCTTCGGCGGGTGGCCCGACCTCACCGTTCGAGTTGAGAAGTGCCACCACCTCGCTGCTCTGAGCGAGGTGCTGCGGGTCGTCGATCTTCACCGACTCACAAGCCGCCGGTCGGCGGCGATTGGGGGATCGAGTTCATCGAGGTCGGCCGTGCGGCGGGGGCGGGGGGGGGTGGGGATGGCGATGTGGTCATCGCGGGGTGTTGCTTGGCACCGATGGACCACCAGAGGATCGGGCCGATGATGGGGACGAGCCAGGAGACGAGGCACCAGAGGAGTTTGGCTTCGGTGGGCATGTGCTGGCGTGAAAGAATCTGCACCAGCGCGATGATGAACAGTACAAAGCCGCTCAGGCCCAACACGAGCATGAAGCACCACATGCCGAAGAAGAAGGCCATGAAGCCGCCGCCCATGACCGCGCCCGCTGGGCCCGCCCCGCGAGGGCCGGAGGTGGTCTGCATCACCTGAAAAACGAGGTCGAAGATCCCCATACAGGGGTCAGCATATGAAGCGGGGATGGAGATTGCGAAGTGACCGTCGGCCCGACTCCTCCTTTCGCGTGGTGAAGTGCTACAACCTCGCTGCTCTGAGCAAGGTTGTGCCGGTGATCAAACTATGACGGCGGGTCAGCGCACGCTCATCTGGCCATCACACCACCTCGCTCAACGCCGCGAGATGGCGGCACGTGTCACACCGATGGTTGAATCTCGCCCATCCGCCACTCACCCAAGCCCCTCATCCTCCACCGCCCACCCCCCACCCCCCGCCCCCCACCACCCACCACACTCTGCGGCACACTCTTCTTGGTCTGCCGAGCCTGATTCGACAGATCGCTCACTCGCTGCGCAAGCCCCTTGATGTCCTTGCTCGTCAGCACCGCAAGCACCTGCGTGTCGCTCAGTTCCCGATCCAAACGAGGTACCGAACACTCGGCAATGTCCGTTGTCGCGTGCCGCGCTTGAGCGGGCGCTGGCAGGGTGCGGGGGATTGAGACCTGTCCCGCAACCCCGTTCGGCCTCCGTGCGTATACCCGGTTGATGGCTTTGCCCGGAGCGGTTACGCTCTGCCCCGGTTGGGCGGTATTCCGGTCTCCGGGCTACGCTCGATTCGCTCGTCTGGTTGGTCGCCTCGGTTGGTTGGTCGTCGATTTCTGGAGCTTGCGCCATGGCCAAGATGTTCTACTCGCTCGAAGAAGCCGCCCAGCGGCTTGGCAAGTCCGCAGAGGACGTGCGCCAGATGGCCTCTTCCGGCCAGCTTCAGGAGTTCCGCGATCGCGACAAGCTGATGTTCAAGCGCGAGCAGGTGGATCTGCTCGCTGGCGGGGCGGGTAAGGGCGACAGCGGGTTCATTCCGCTCGCCGACAACGCCGGGAGCAGCATCGGGCTGTCGCTGGATGATTCCAGCTCGGCGAGCAAGAGCGGCAGTAAGGGCGGCTCGGGCGGGATCGATCTGGATGAGCCGAACCCGAAGGAGCGCTCGGGCATATCGATCTTCGATACCGAGAGCACCGAAGAGGGCGATCCGTCCGCCGTCACACGCATCAGCGAGACCCGCGGCGGTGCCGACGAGCTCACGCTGGAGAGCGTCGGCTCCGGCTCGGGCCTGCTCGATCTGACCCGAGAGGCCGACGACACCTCGCTGGGCGCCGACCTGCTCGAAGACGTGTACAAGAAGGACGAAGACGGCGGGAGCATCGGCGACACGCAGGGCTCCAGCGGTCTGTTCGAGACGACAACCGCGCCGAGCGACGTTGGTGCGATGGCCGCGGGCGCGGGAATGGCCACGGTGGGCATGGTCGCCGCTGAGCCGTACGACGGCTCATGGTCGGGGCTGGGCGGCGGCTTTGCGCTGGGCGGCGTGCTGGCGTGTGCCGTGACCCTGATCGCGGTGCTGCTCGGGCTGATGGGCGCGGGCAACCCGCTGGTGGACCTCGTCGGCGGCAACCCGATGATTCTGGTGGCCGCGTTGGCGGGCGCGACGCTGGTCTTTGCGGGTGTTGGGTTTGTGCTTGGTCGGCGGGGGTAAGTGCGGAGCGGCTCTCGCGGTTCGAGACAGATCTGCAGGATTGATTTTGAGCGCGGTCGCTTAGACTCGCGGCGGTGTCGTGGACTTGGTCAACGCGATCAGCATCACAAAATTCGCTTGCTCCGAGGAAAGCTCCCCAGCACATGCAGCTCGCGGCACAGCCCCTTGGCCTGCTGCACCGCCGCGGCGAACCAGGGATCGTCGACGTGGCCGTCGGCGTCGATGAAGAACGTGTACTGCCAGTTCACTCTTCCCGACGGGCGCTTGTCGATGTGGCTGAGGTTGATTCCTGCCCGCTGAAACACCGCCAGCACATCCACCAGCGCGCCGGGGGTGTTCTGCGTGCTGAACATGATCGCGGTCTTGTCGTTGCTGGTGTTGTCGGCGTTGCGCTGGCTCTGCTGCGCCTTCTGGCGAGAGATCACATAGAAGCGGGTGATGTTGCTCGTCGTGTCCTCGATGTTCTCAAACAGCACCGTGACGCCATAGATGTCCGCCGCGAGCTTGGAGCCGATCGCGGCGATGCCGTCTTGCGGTCCGGCTTCGCTGGCGATCTGCACCGCGCGTGATGAGCTCGCCTCGGCCACGAGCTGGGCCTGCGGATACTGAGTCGCCAGCCACGTGCGGCACTGCGTGAAGACCTCCGGCTTGGAATAGATCCGCTTCACCGCGCTCGGTGGACAGTTAGCCAGCAGCGCGTGGTGCACCTCGATCTGCACCTCGGCATACACGTTCACCTGGGCGTGGAAGACTTCGAGCGCAGAGAGCGTTTCGGCGATGCCGCCACCAATGGAGTTCTCGATCGGCACCAGCCCGCAATCCACGTGGCCGCGGGCAACTTCGTTAAAGACGCCCGCGATCGCGCGGAGGTCCTCAAAGTCCACGCTGGTGCCGAACTGTTTCACCGCGGCCAGGTGCGAGTAGCTGCCCGGCGGCCCGAGATACCCCACGCGCATGGGCAGCTCCAAACGAAACGACCCGCTCATCAGCTCGCGATACACGCCCTCGATCGTTCGATCCGGCAGCGGGCCCTTGTTGTGCCCGATCACCTTGTTCAGCACCTGCGCCTCGCGATGCGGCGCATACACCGGCACGCCGGTCGCCCGCTTCACCTTGCCCACCTCCACCACCAGCGCGGCCCGGCTGTTCAGCAGATCCACCAGCTTGCGATCGATCGCGTCGATCTTCTGCCGCAGCTCGGCGAGTTCCACCGGATCCGGCCCCGCAGGTGCCGGCGGCTGGGCTCGGCCCTTTTTCGCAATGGCGTGCGTCCCGTTGGATGGTGAGATCGCCGGAGCTTTCGCCAATGGCTTGACGCTCTTGCCACC
Organism: Phycisphaerales bacterium; assembly: GCA_019750095.1. Lineage (GTDB taxonomy): Bacteria > Planctomycetota > Phycisphaerae > Phycisphaerales > UBA1924 > UBA4658. The sequence continues at coordinate 23,620 of JAIEOW010000086.1, read as the reverse complement.
GCGAGGCGTCGACTTGGAAGATGACTTGGAACGCTTGGCCATGTGTGAATGATTGGTCGGCTGTCGCGGGCGGCGAGTTGCCCTGAACCCGGCACTGGCCCGAGCATCCTTTGGCCCGAGAACCGGCCTTCCTGACGCTGCATGTCAGATTCTGACGCCTGTATCGAGCGATCCCAAGAGTCGGCGGGTTCGGAGATGCCGACCTGTCCCCAGGATAAGTGCCGCGCGCCGATGCACATTTCGTGGACTTCGCCGCGCACACGGCGCATGCTCCACAGGGGAACCACATGCACGGCGTCGGCACGATCTGGTCCGCAGTGTCATCGTCGTCTTCCGGAGCAACCGCTCTGGCCGGCGTCATGGTGGCCTTCGGACTCGTCTTGTGGCTCGGCGGATACCGCGTCATGCGTGCCCTGCTCGTGCTGCTCGGCATCACGCTCGGTGCGGCGGCGGGCGTGCTGACGTTTCGATCGGTCTCCGCCGATGTGCTTGCATCGTCGCTCGTGAATAGTGCCGGAGGCGGCAGCAGCCCGCTGGTCGCCGCGATCATCGGGGCGGTGCTGGGCGGTATTCTGGGATACATCTCGCATCGCCCGCTGGTTGCCGGATTGAGCGCGCTGATCATCGGCGCGGCGAGCGTCGGCGTCGCCGTGGTTGCGTTCAACATCAACCTGCCAATGCCCGCACCGCTTCAGGGAGAGCGCGTCAGCGAGCAGGTCTCGCCGGTCGAGCCATCGCTGGTGAGCGTCACGCATCGCTCGGGCGATGATGAATCGCTGGACGCTGAGACGCTCGCCGCCCTCGCACGGCTTACAGGCACTCAGCACGACGCGCTCAGTCTTCGAGAAGCACCTGCGCCACGAGCCGATGCACGTTCTGACGCATCGCGCGTTGAGACATATGAACCACTGAGTAGGCTCTTTGAACAACGTGCCCAGCCCGCCACAGGGATCGAGGCCGTGCTCCCGCAATCGTTACGCGAAGCCGTCGAGCCGACGACGATCCGCATTCAGGAAGCATCGGCATCACTCCAAGCATCGTGGAATGACGTCCCCACGCCCACCCGCTCGGCATTGACCATCGCCGCCGCGATCGGCATCGCGATGGGCGTGCTGCTCGGCGTGCTCTGGAGCCGCCTCGCCAGCGGCCTGGTGACCGCCGTCGTGGGTGCCGCCGCGTGGCTCATCGGCGCGAGCGTGCTCGCCGCATCGATCTCGCCGAGCGCCGCCGCGATGCTGGATCAACCCACGTGGATGCTGCTCTCCGCGTGGGCGGGTGCCGCACTGGTGGGGACGGCGTGGCAGTGGCGATTGATCGCCAGGCGCGGGCCCGCCGCGGCGACGAAGACGGCGTGAATCAGCAGCCGTTGAACCAGGCGTTGAGAAAGTCGATGATGTCGAGGACGTTGAGCGTGCCGGAGCGATTCACGTCGGCCAGCGGGTCGCCGGCGAACCAGGCGTTGATGAACGCGAAGATGTCTACCCCGCTGATCGCGCCGCTGCCGTCGAAGTCGGCGATGCAGATCTCGCCCGGCTGGTACTCAAAAGCACCCGCATCGAGGTACAGGATCGCGCCGACTCCAAGATTTGGGACCAGCAAGTCATCCGCAGGCGGCAGTCCGCGGATGTCTTTGATATCGACAGCGTAAATGACGTTCCGAGTGCTTGCGCGATCGATTGCCGGCGATGTAGGTCTCAGTCGATAGTCATTGTCGGCCCAAGTGCGCGGGTCGCCATCGGATCCCTCGGGTGAGACAAACTGCGGATTGCCGTAGAAGTTGAGCTGCGTCCAGTGCGACTCATAGTCGCTCTCGAACTCAAACAATGATGATTCAACATAGCCCTGCACCGCGTTGCGGCGTACGGGCGCAGAAAGCCCCATAAGGTTTCTTGCAAAAACACAATTCTCAGCAGTCATACGACCAAGTGAGAACCACACCGTGTTCTCCACCACCGTGCATCCGAGCATCTGCACATTGTAGTCGATCATCTGTGGCGTGTTTAGAGTATTGCTTGCGACAAGGCACGCAACCATGAACGTGGGCGTTGGCCAGTCTCCGCGGATGAGACTGCCCTCAAATCTGTTCTCCGGATTGTTCACCCGGTTGTCCGCGACGATGCACCTAATAAGTCGACTGCTGACAGCAGAAATGAGCGATGCGTGCTCCGAGGTGTTGCCGTCGATGATGCACTCCGTCAGCGTCGCTTGGTTGACCATCAAGAGGGTTTGCTCGGGAGAAGCGATGAGGTTCCTCGAAATTCTGCACCGACTCAGCACCACTCTCCCGAACATGGTCTGGCGAACGGCGATCCCGCCGCCGGTGATGGTCACACCCTCCACCTGACCAGCCTGCGGGGCAAAGTTCAACACCGCCTGGGCATTGTCGCTGCGTGTCGCCGGGTTCATGGTGTCGTTGCCGAGCGCGTCGCCGCTGAGCACACTGACAAACTGATCGATGTCGCGTTGATTCGGGTCGGCTTGAGAGAGCCCCGCAAACCCGCCAAGGATCGAAACCCCGCTGGTCAGCACAAACGCGGAGCTAGCCGTCAACCCAGAATCGGCCAGATATGTTCCCTGTGCGACCACGATCTCAACCGCCCGAGTCAGATCCGGACGAGCCCTGGCCGCCGTGAGCGCATCCTGCACGCGCTGGAACGCCCGACTCCACAGCCGCCCATCCCCTCCCGCCGGCGCATCATCATCCACATACAGCCGCAGCGGCTGCGCATGCACCGCCGCCGCCGTGCTCAGTGCGGCCAGCGCAAAGGCCAGCCGCGAAGATCGAACGCCTGCTTCAAAGTTCACCATGCGGGCCGCCCTCCGCCGCCTGTTCGCGTTGATGATCCAACGCGACACCGCGGCCAAGGTCAGATCGGCCCTTGAGCGTCAGACGCTGCAAAGTCCCCGATAAAGTTGCTCCGCGAGCGTTTCAACCCGCTTGCGAATTCAGCAGCCCGCAAACCATGCGTTCAAGAACGCGAACACGTCGTTCACCGTCAGCCCGCTGGTTCCGTCAACGTCGGCCGAGCTCTGCCCGGCGAACCACGCGTTCAGAAACGCGAAGATGTCGTTCACCGTCAGCGTGCCGCTGGCATCAAAGTCCGGCCCACACGGCGTGCCCTGCACCGTGAACGAGAATGCCGCGAGCCCGCCCGGCTGGCCGTCGCCGCTGGGGAGCGCACCCGCCGTGTTGCTCAGGATCTCGCCGTCGAGGGCGAGCCCGTTGGCCACCGCCGTCACGCTGTCAGCGATGCTCACGTCATATGTGCCCGCGCTCAGGCCGCCGGCAAACGTCAGCGTCACCGTGCTGGTCGGCCCGTCATACGCAAAGCCGAACGCCACCGCGTTGCCCGCGCGGGAGACGCCGATGTTCGCCGCACTGATGCTCACCGCGTCGCTCATCCGAATACTCATCACCACCGGCGCGGCACCGACGATGCTCGCCCCCGGCGCGATCGACGCACTCACGATCCGCGGCGGGCCCTGCACGTACGCCACGCCCGTCTTGCCATAGTTCAGAATCCAATCCCCCGGATCGATCGCCACGCCCGTCGCCGCGTTCGAGACCGGAATCAGATAATCCTCCGTCCGCGCGTTCTGGCGCACGCTCACGCGCTGCGTGCCGCTGGTCGAAGCGATGTCGACATCCATCGGCATGTCAAACACCGTCGCCGCGGCCTGCGTCTGATTGATCTGCAGACGCACGTATCGCTGCGAGCCGTACTGCACGTTGCTCCAGCCAAATGTGTACGTCGGCGCACCGCTCTGATACAGCCACGGGTTGAAGAACCAGCTCAGATCTGAGCCGTGCACGCTGCTGGCGAGCGTGGTGAAGTCGGCCGTCGTCGCCGCGCTCTGGGCATAGGTCGTGCGATAGGCCTGCAGCAGGTTCCAGAACGCCGCGTCGCCCATCACCTTGCGCAGCATGTGCAGCACCCACCCGGCCTTGCGATAGCTGGTGTTGCTGTTGAAGATGCGGTTCACGCTATTGGTCTCTGCGGGCGGCACGTACACGGTGCCGTCGCCATTGGCCCCCGGCTTGCGAGCGTTCATCGCCGCGCGGAGGGCCTCAAAGCCGACCGAGCCAGGTCGACGCTCTTCCCAGATCGCCTCGCCATAGCTCGCGCCACCTTCGTTGAGCCAGATATCGCTCCAGGTTCGGCACGTCACATAGTCGCCCCACCACTGGTGCGCCAGCTCGTGGGCCGTGATCGAGTTGCTGAACGCACCGTTGCGCCCCTGCCCCGTGTAGGTCTGGTGTTCCATCCCGCCAGAGAACTCGAACTGGTAGATCCCATACTGCTCATTCACGAACGGATACAGCCCATACACCGGCCGAAATGCCTCGAGCATGTCCACCGTGCTCTGCCACACTCCGCGATTGGTGGGGGTGTCCGACTGCGGATAGATGCTGAAGCGCACCGGCATCACCTCGCCCGGATACGCATAGTTCACGCTCCACTGATTGTACGTGCTCGCCGCGATGAACACGAGATACGAAGGCAGCGTGCTCGACGTCGCGTATCGAAACCGGGTGCGGTTTGAGTCCACGACATCCACGCCGACCAGCACGCCGTTGCTCACGCCCGTCATCGGATTGGGCACCGTCAGCGCCATCTCCAGCGTTGCCCGGTCGATGTTGTCTCCGGGCTGGAGCACGTCGCCGTCCTTGCAAGGCCACCACGTGCCCGCGTAATACGGCTGGCTCAATGAGCACACCACCAGCGGCGCGCTGGTGTTCTGATTGTCGCCCTGCTGCCGACCGGCAAAGAACGAGCCCAGCCCCACATTCACCGTGCTCCCGGAATAGCTCACCGCGATCGTGAACGTCTGCCCCTGATTGATCGGCCGCTGAAATGTGATCGTGCGCCGATAGCTCGAGTTGTTCGCCGGCGGCGTCGTGGGCGTCACGCTGTACGAACCCACCGAGTCCGTCACGACGCACGAACTCACCGTGTGCTGCGAGCGCAGATTGAACGCAAAGCTCGTCAGCCCGTTCACGTTGCTCCGGATCGTCATCGTGTTCGAGCCCGTGATGCTCGCAGAGCCCGAGCCCGTGCCCGTCGCCGGCGGCGTCACGCTCAGAATCTCAATCGCGACGCTGTTGTTCAGCACATCCGTCGGATCACCCCCCGGCCCGCGCTGGCCAAACCGCGTCCGTGCTCCGGGCACCAGCAAACCCCCGGTCGGTGCAAACTCCATCGCGTCGGCGATCGGATCGCGCCACGACAGATACGCGCACGCCTTTCCGCATCCGACATGCGGCTCATGCACCAGCGGCTCAAAGTCCGCCGACCACTCCGGCACCTGCGTCGGAGCCAGCACCGCCTGCCCGTGCGCCACTGCGCACACGCCCATGCCCACAGATACAGCCAGCACAACGGCACGTACTCGGGCTTCGCTCGGCATTCGCCACACTCCTCAAGGACCGCCCGCAGCCACCCAAGCCCAGATCCCGACCTTCCAACGTACAACAGATCAACCGATCGACAATCCACGAGTATCCGAATCCTGCTCGTTCCCGGTTGCACCCTTCCCCCAAACACCCACCAATCGTTCAATCCCCTTTTTTTCACCCAGCCACACGCATGATTTTCAATCATTCTTGAAAGTACAGTGGCCGATGAACCGTCTCGAACGTACATTCGTGTAGACATGGCCCGCCAAACCCGCACCATCTCCGCAACACAGCTCACGGGCGCCCAGGAGCGATTCATCCAGACGTGGGGCCAGATGGGTCCGTCGTGGGGCATTTCGCGCACCATGGCCGAGGTCCACGCGCTGCTGTATATCTCTGGCCAGCCCATGAACACCGACGAGGTGATGGAGCGGCTGAGCATCAGCCGCGGCAACGCGAGCATGTCGCTCCGAGCCCTTGTTGAATGGTCTCTCGTCACCCGAGTTCACAAGCGTGGCGACCGCAAGGAGTATTTCGAGGCCGACCGCGATGCGTGGTCCATGGCGCGCACCATCATCCGCGAGCGCCTCCGCCGAGAGATCCTTCCTTTGCTGACGACGCTCTATGACATCCGAGAAGAGACCGGCGAGCGTTCCGCGGATGCCTCTGGCACCGCTGGTCCCGCATCTCCCGCACACACCGAGACCGTCGCCGAGCACAATCGCCGACTCGACGCGCTCGTGGAGCTTATCCAGACGATCGATAAGCTCGGCGAACGATTCGTCGGTTCCGAAGGCAAAGGTGGCGGCGGGCTGAAGCTCGCCGCAACAGTCCTCTCCAAGGTGGTCTGATCGCCATGACCCTGGCGCACGCACAACTCCGCACGCCCCTTTCGCCAAGAAGTGGTCACGCGCTTCCGGCGAGTCTGGCGATCGCGTGGGAGATCCGCGCCCGCTCGCTCCTGGTGTCGCCCGGTGCCAAGGTTCTCAACGGTCATGCCAAGCGCCTCCGCACCGCGCGACTTCGTATTCGGATCGAACTTTCCGGGATGGACTCGACTGGTCTCCAGGGGACCTGCCTGGTGCACGCGGATCTTGACGCCGCGCTGGATCGCAGCGAGCGCGATCAGATCGAACTGACGCCTTCACACGTGGGTCAGTGGTCGCTCGATGTCCCCACCGGCCGGGTCTTGGTTCAGGTCCCAGGCGTCCTGGACGCCGTGGTGGAATGTGATGCATCGGGCCACGCCGAGCGCGCGGTCTATGCGCGAACACCGCTGCTGCAGAGCGCGCTGGGTCTTCCCGGCGGGGTCTATGACGCCCCCGAACTGGTCGCCATCACGCCTTAACTCTTGTTCTGCAACTTGGTGGTCCGGCGCCCCTTCAGCACGCTCGCCCCCGCGTCGGGCTGTACCACGATTTTGGGCGAGGTGCCTTCCAAGCGATCCTTGAGCAGGCGGCCGAGCTTGAACTTCACCGTCTTCTTCGCCGGAACATTCACCCGCTGCAGGGTCTTGGGGTTCTGGGCGACGCGCGGGGCCCGAACCTTGATCTCAAGCACCCCAAAGTCACGAAACTCCAAACGATTGCCTTCGCCGAGCTCGTCGATGATCTCATCGAGAAACTGCTGTACAACGCGCTTGACATCGCCGCGCGTACACTTTGTGCGGTCGGCGATCCGGTCAATCAGGTCTTTTTTGGTCACCGTTGCCATGTGCGGACTTTGCTCGCTAAGAGTCCACGGCAAACCGATCGGGGCCGGACACACCCAAATCGTTCCGCCGCTCTGAGCGCACCTGAAGGCGTTGACGTTCCGCCACCAGAAAGTGCACTCAATAGCCCACATTGATCGAATCACCTAGCCAACCGCAAGGGTTGACCACGAGATTCCTTTGCCCCATCGAGCGGCCAGCGCGCGTGAATTGCAGACCGAGCCGATGACCATGGTCGCGCCGAGAACGCCTCGGGGGGTCGCGACAAGATCAGTATCCCGGATCGGCAACATCCCGTCAATACCCAACTTGCGTCGTTCCCGATAATCACTGCCCAACCCTCGGATTTCATGTTTTCTCCGGGTCCTGCTCGGCAACTCTGGCATCGCCCCAACCTGAACTGGGTGGATTGGGCAACTTGGGAAGCCCATCACTCCAAGTCGCCCGATGCGACTCTCCCCTGCGCTCTCGGACGTACCGTTCTGGCGTGCATCAGACCCCTCCCTTGCCCACGGATGTGCTGAGCGTTCTGCGGTGTCCCCGAACCGGGCAGCCGCTGGTCGTTCGTGGCGTGGGCGATGCCGCCGAGCTCGTCTCGGCGGATGGGTCCTGCGTCTACGCCGTGCGCGATGGTGTGCCGGTGTTGCTTCCCGACCCCCAACCTCAGCAGCCGACTTTGAACGTCACCAAGGAGCCGAGTCCATGAACAGAGTGCTGGCGATCGGTCTGGTTCTTTCTGTCAGCGGCCTGGCCCAACCGGCCGAGGCACCCAAGCCGACCGCCCCGGCGACTGCACCCGCGCCCGCGGCGCCTGCTCCCGCAGCGGACTTGCCCGCGGGGATCGTCGCTGAGGGTGCCAAGGCCGAGCGGATCTGCACGGGGCACAAGTTCACCGAAGGACCGGTCTGGATCGCCAGCAGTGCGACGGCGGGAGGCGGGTATCTGCTGTTCAGCGACATTCCCGCCGACACGATCTTCAAGTGGACGCCGGGTGGAGGGGGTGAGCGGGGTGAAGGTGGGGAGCTGACCAAGAGCAAGGCCGAGCCGTGGCTTTCGCCCAGCGGCAACTCCAACGGCTTGACGCTCGACACGCAGGGTCGCCTGCTCATCGCTCAGCACGCCGGCAGCGTGAGCCGTCGCGACAAGCTTGCCGTGCCCGAGGTGCTTGCCGAGAAGTTTGAGGGCAAGCAACTCAACAGCCCCAACGACCTCTGCGTGCGATCCGACGGCGTGATCTACTTCACCGATCCGCCCTATGGCCTCCGCCCGCCCCTGGGCCCGGAAGACCGCAAGAAGATGCTCGACTTCAGCGGCGTGTACATGCTGAAGCCCGACGGCTCGCTCACGGTGCTGATCAAAGACATGCCCACGCCCAACGGCATCGCGCTCAGCCCCGATGAAAAGACCATCTATGTCGCCGACACCTCACGCGGCAATGCACGGGCGTATGCCGTGAACGCCGACGGCACGCTGGGCGAGGGCCGCCCGTTTGCCGAGCTGAAGTTTGAGAGCGGCCCACGTGCGGGCAAATCCGCCGGTGCCGACGGCGTGCGTGTTGATGAAAAGGGCAACGTCTACATCGCCGCCAGCGGCGGAGCATGGGTCTTTGACCCTGAAGGCAAGAAGCTCGGCGTCATCCGCATCGAGGGCAGCGCGACCAACCTCTGCTTCGGCGGGCCGGATCGCAAGACCCTGTTCATCACCGGCGGCTCCAGCGTCTGGGCCGTGCGCACGCTGGTCGCGGGTCTACCGACGCCCCTGCCAACCCCCAAGAAATAACAGGTCTTGAGCAACTTTGTATTGGTGGCACAGGCCTCTGGCCTGTGGATCGAAGAGCAAACATGGCACACAGGCGGGATGCCTGTGCTACCAAAGGCAGAGATTCACGAAAGGCCTACAGGAGAACTGAGCATGGCCAAGGGTCAGCACCTGAGCAAATACCAGAGCGGCATCGTCCGCCGCTATTACGACCACCTCGACACGATCGCGCTCGACAAGCTGGCGCAGTCGGCGAGTGAGCTGTACCTGACGACCGAACCGAAGAAGGTGGAGAAGCTGTGGCAGGCCGTGGAACGCTCCCTCGGCAAGCTCACCGTGAGCGACACGCAGGTGCGTGCGGTGCTGACGAGCAAGGACATCAAGGGGCTGGCGCAGCTGGTGAGTGATCTGTCGAACCCGGCACGGCAGACGAAGAAGAGTGTGCCGCAGAGGGTGAGGGCGGTGGAGGATGAGGGGCTTGGGTGAGAGGGAAGAGGTCCGGCTTCAACCATCGATGTGCAACGTGCTGGTGCCTTGAGCGCGTTGGTGGAGCGATTCGCCGCGAGGGTGCATTGATGAAGTCCGCACTTGGCAGGCTCCTCCAGCAGGTTCACTGGAGTCGGATTCGTGGCTGACTCACTTCTTTTGCTGAACGCTCGGCTCGGGGTGTACAGAATACGGAGCCGTGGCGTGAGAACGCGCGGGACACGTATACTTTGTGCGATGCCGGAGACGTGCGAGCTTGAGGTTGGTGATTCGCAGAGTGCTCCGGCGCTTGAGCAGGTGCATGCTCGAACCGAATCTCCAAAGCCCGCAGCTCGGCTGACGAGTGCGCGTAATCGGTGGCTGACGCTGGCAGGAGTCGCTGGCGTTGGCATGATCGCTGCGGCAGGTGCGTTGCTGATGTCGCGGCAGACGCCGATATGGTGGCGGGCGATTGATGTGCGTGATCCGGTGATCATTGCGACGGCGGCGCGGGTGGAGAATGGGGCGACGACGCAGCTCACGATGATTCGGGCGGCGGATCAGGAGACGCGGGCGAGCCCGCCGTGGACGATCGCACTGAAGGCGACGGATGCGAGCGCGTGGCTGGCGACGCGGTTGCGCCCCTGGCTGGAATCTCAGCCGGGCACACTTACTTCCTGGCCCAAGGGTCTGGAGCAGGTGCAGGTGGAGTTTGAGGGCGGGGCGATCATTGTGGGCGCGCGGGTGCGGGATGCACGCGGCGAGCGGCTGGTGAGCGCGAGCGTGCGGCCGCAACTGCGCGATGATGGCGCGCTGTGGATGCCCGCGGCGTGGGTGACGCTCGGTCGATTGAACCTGCCGCCTTCGTGGGTGCTGCCCTCGGGGGATGCGATGGCGAAGAAGAGCGCGAGTGATCGCGACAAGTTTGCAGGGCTGCCCGAGGTGCGCGAGCTGTGGGCCGCGCTCGGTGGCGATCGGCCCGCGATGAACCAGGCGATCGTGAAGATCGGTGATGGGCGACGGGTGAAGATTCTGGATCTGCGGGCCGAGGGCGGGGTGCTGTATGTGACGTGCCAGACGCTGCCGCGGGAATCGACGCGGGCGGGGAAGTAGCTTCGGTGGTCGCGGAGTTCAGCGCCAGAACAGGGCGAAAGCCAGGGTTGCAGCGATGACCGCAACCAGCACAGCGAGGAGCGTGCGTCGGCCGACGCGTTTGCAGGTGACGATGAACTTGTTGCGCGGCAATCGCCAAGGCGCGGTGTCGGCGATACGGAGATAATCCGACACGTCTTTGCCGCATTCTGGGCAGCGCGGGCCGGGGACGCCGGAGAGGTTGTAGCGGCAGTGCGGGCAGTCGGCGGCGCGGTCGCCGATGACCTGTTCCAGGGCGTGCTCGAACTCGGGGTCGAGGGTGCTCGTGCGTTTGCGCTTGGTGGGGGCGGACACGGGGGGCCTCTGCTGGGATGTACGCCGCAAGCGGCGAGTGGTTGCAGAAGATCACGCTGGGGACCAGCGTTCCACCCTGAATCACGCTGGGGACCAGCGTTCCACCCTGAATCACGCTGGGGACCAGCGTTCCACCTGAGCGAACCTATTGCGTGGCGGTGGAGCTGGAGGATTGGCGGAGGCGCTGGACGCAGGTGGTGACGATATCGATCGCGGCGTCGATCTCGGCTTGGGTGGTGAAGCGCGAGATGCTGAAGCGGAGTGAGCCGTGGGCGAGTTCGGGGGGAATGTTCATCGCCAGCAGCACGGGCGAGGGTTCGAGGGATCCGCTGCTGCACGCAGCGCCCGCGGAGGCGAGCAGGCCGCGTTCAGAGAGCAACAGGAGCAGGGCCTCGGCTTCGAGGCGTGGGAAGGCGATGTTGGTGGTGTTCCAGAGTCGTGACGGGGCGTCGGCGGATGCAGCGGTCGGATTAACGACGGCGTCGGGGATGCGTGCGAGCACACCGCGTTCGAAGCGGTCGCGGAGTGCGGCGCCATTGGCGCGATGGGCAGGATCGTTCAGCCATTGGATTGCGGACTGTGCGGCGATGCCGCCGGCGAGGATGCCGGGGACGTTTTCGGTGCCGCCGCGTCGGCCGGTTTCCTGGGTGCCGTGGATGAGCGGGGCGAGGCGCGTGTTCGGTGCGGCGTAGAGGACGCCGAGGCCCTTGAGGCCGTGGAACTTGTGCGGGCTGAAGGTGAGCAGCGTGGGCGAGAAGTCATCGACGCTGGTGGGCATCTTGCCGACCCACTGCGTGGCGTCGGTGTGGAAGGGGACGCCGCGGGATCGGCAGAACTCGGCGATCTCGGCGACGGGATGGATGATGCCGGTCTCGTTGTTGGCCCATTGCACGCTGACGAGGGCGATGTCGGGCTCGGTGTCGAGCAGGTGGCGCAGGTGATCTGGGCGTGCGCGGCCGAGGGGATCGAGATCGAGCCAGAGTGTGCGAACGCCCTCTTCACGATCGAGGGCGGCGGCAAGATCACGCACGGCGGCGTGCTCGACCTTTGTGGTGATGAGTGCGCCGGGTGGTTTGCGGTGCTTGGCGCCGAGGCGGCCTTGGGCGAGGAGCGTGCCGCGGATGGCGAGGTCGATGGCCTCTGTGCCGGACCCGCAGAGGGTGAGATGTTTGGGCTTTGCGCCGATGAGATCGGCGAGGTGCTTGCGGGCGAGTTCGAGTTTCTGGCGCGCGGCCTGACCAGCGCGGTGGACGCTGGAAGGGTTGTGCCAGAGCTCGGCGAGTGAGCGATCGACGGCGAGACGGACTTCGTCCAGCGGGCGCGTGGTGGCGTTGTTGTCGAGATCGATGGGGAGCGTGGGCGCGGGGTCGGGCACGCGGGATTGTTCGCGGGGTATGGAGGTGAGGCGAAGGGGCGGATTGCCGGGAGAAACACCGCGTCACCGCTTCATCGCGTCAGGTCTTCATCCACGACACACTGGCCACGGCGACCGGCACAAGAATGAGCACCGGCACGAACGCGGCGAAGCCGGGGGGAAGCAGGGGCCAGGGGACGCCGGAGAGAAAGACGCCGCCCACGAGGGTGAAGATGCCCACGGGGGCGCACTTGAGCGACTGGAGGACCATGTTCTTGGGCTCGCGCGTGAGGAAGAACGGCAGGGTGATGATGATCGCGAGGATGGACGAGATCGTCTCGCTGAGGCGACCCCAGCGGATGCGCTGCAGCTTGTCGCGGAGCTCGGGCTGAGCGGTGTCGAGCATCTCGCCGATCTGTGACCAGGAGAGGGTCTCGCCGAGGCGCTTGAATCGGCGGAGCTTCAGGGCCTCAGGGTTGAGGTCGGTCTGCAAGCGCGTCGGAGCCCGCTGGCCCTGCATCTCATTGGCAGACCCGCCAGCACCGAGCGTGAGCGGGAGCAGGACGGGCGAGGTGAGTTCATACCACCCGTCGGAGGCCGGGGCCGAGGGGGAGGGCGTTGTCCAGACGGCTTTCTCGGCGGTGATGGCGCGACGGGCGATGCCGGCGGGGTCACGCTCCCAGATGGTGATTTTTTCGAGCACGCCGGCGGCGGGGTCGAACTTTTCAGCCAGGAGGATGCGGTTCTGTCCGTCGCGCTCGAGTCGGACGGGGACTTCGGACCAGTTGCGTTTGCCGATGTCGTTCTGATCACGCGTGAGGAGCGGAGCGACGCGCGGGTTGGAGAGGACGAACTCACTGTTGATCAGCCGCAGGCCCATGACGCAGAGCGCGACGATGAGCACGGGGCGGGCGACGCGGTGCAAGCTGATCCCGCCGGCGAGCACGGCGACGATCTCGCGATTCCGCGAGAGCTGGGTGAAGGTGAAACCCATGGCGGCGACGAGCACCAGACCCACGAGATAGTTGAAGAGCTGCAGAAGCCGCGGCCACCAGATGTCGAGGACGCCGATGGCCATGAGGACGAGTCGGCGAAATGCGCCGCCGTCGGGGTTGAGTTTGTCGGCCGCGCTGAAGAAGGCGTCGATATTCAGGGCAAAGTCGACCGCGACGACGAAGGAGAACAGCACCACCAGCAGGGCGATGACGTTGAAGAGATACTGACGGGCGATGTAGCGGTCCAGCGTGTTCATGACGCGGTGAGATCGCGGAGTGAGCGGTCGGCATCGATCGGAAGACCGCTGTTGTTCCGCGCATCCCAAGCGTAGACGAGGCGGAAGGCCAGGAGTCCAAGCGCGGTACCGGCGACGACATCACTCACAAAGTGGGCCCCAACCAGCACGCGGCTGAGCACACAGGCGACCGCGAGCGGCCAGAGCAGCATGCGCCAGCGCGGGAAGAGCAGGCCCGCGGCGAGTGCCGCGGCGATCGCCACAGCGGCGTGGCTCGACGCAAGGCCTTTGCCAGAAGCACTCCACGACCAATGGAACGCGTAGAAGCCATCGGCAGCCTCGGGTCGCAGGCGGCCGGTGATGAGTTTCATCGCCTCTGCGGCGAGACCAGCCACAGTGGGCACAAAGACCACAAACACACCCTCACGCAGGCCGCGACCGACGCGAGCGGTGTCGGTGGTGATCCACCCGCGAAAGATCAGCACCACAGCAATCGCGATCCAGATCCAGATGCGTCCGAACAGGTACACCAGGTCGTACACAAGGCCGATCAACAAACTCAATATGGATTCAAGCTTGAGTGCGAGGGTTCCGTCGAGTCCCTCCTGCAGGCCGGTGAAGTCGCCCGCACGCCGGACTCCAGCAAGAAGCGGTTCGCCGGAGGAGATCGTCATCAGCCAGAACGCGCGGTCCCATCCGCAGGCAATGATGAACAGGACCGCCCACCAGAGCATCCCGCGGGTCATGTCGCGGAACTTCGGGCCGCCGTAGCCGGAGTATTGGGGCATCCATCCCGACAACGTTTCAGGCGGCACTGGGTTCTGACCCTGGGATTGATCTGACGTTGTCATGGTGGTCACGGCTGGCGTCCTTGCTCAGCGGGTGATGGTGGAGCGGTTTGCGGAAGCCCGCGGAAGCTCCGGGCGATGGCGACGCCGCGGTTGGGGCGATGGTCGCCACGCAATCGTTGCACACTTGCGGCGTCGATGCTGGCGAACATCGGGCGGAAGCGGTCGAGCGCCCACCCATCGATCGTGCCGACGATCACGGCGTCTTTGCCGAGCAGTTCGGGTCGGTCGAGGGCGTTCCAGGACCAATAGTCGAACTGGGACTTTCTGCCCCCCACCGCCGACATAGCGCAGATGACCGGGGGAAAGCGATCCTGATTGATCGCATCTTTGCCCCAGGTCTTATCGCGCATGTTGTAGATGAGCTGACAGGCCTTGCCATAGTGATCGACGATGATGAAGCTGCTCGGGCTGAGTGAGTGATACACCTCCAAGACATGCTCGGCCTGCGGCTCCGCGCCACGCAGTCGCCCAACCGGATCGCGCGGCTCACGGTGCATCACGCTGTTGAATCGGGCTCGGAAAGACTCGGAAGTGCTCAGTCTTACCGCCAGATCACCAATCTGCGTGAGCAGGTGGATCGGCACCGCCGCGATGAGCGCGTACACAAGCCCAGCGCGCCAGACCACCTTGCGCGTGCGGAGCGCGCGTCGCTCGGCGGGATCCAGCGGCGCACCTGCGCGAACATGCCGACGCAGAGCGGCGATCGCATCGGCCCCAAGCCAGCCGGCCAGCGGCAGGAGCGTGGCATACGCACCCAGAGCCCAGTTGCCCTCGGCCTCTTTGAAGAGCGCGATGATGACGTAGAACACCAGAATGGGCAGACCCGCCGCGAGCAGGAGCGATTGACCAACCCAGCGCGGGTCCATCGACGCGGGCGCCCGCGCGGCGCGCCTCCAGAGCACGAGGCCGGTGATCAGCGCGAGGACCAGCAACGGGCCGATCATGCCGAGCTGCATGGCGATGAACTCGATGAACCACATGGGCGACCATGGGTCTTTGGGCGCGCTGGCGGGAACGTCGCCGCCGGGGAGCCCCAGGTGGCCCATCAGGTGTCGGACCGTGGGCCAATCGCGCTGCGCGTTCCAGATGATGACCGGGAGCAACCCCAGCGATGCGCACGCGGCGGCGACACCGAGGCCCGCGACGGGCCAGCGCGATCGTGTTCGTCGCACGTGCAGCCAGAGCCAGACGAGCAGACCCGGCACGACGAGCAGCATGGTGTACTTGAAGAGAAACCCGAGAGCGATCACAGCGCCCACGCCGACCCAGGCACGCAGGCGGCCAACGACAACGCCCCGCCAGAAGCACCAGCAGCAGACGACCCAGCACGCGACATACGGCCCATCAATCGTCATCAGCAGACCGGTCATCTGCAGCGCAGGGGCGACGGTGTAGGCGATCGCGGCAAAGAGCCCGGCCTTGGCGGGAGATGCGAAGAGCGCGAGATCGGTTCCGCTCGACTTGGCACGATCGATCGCCCATGCCGCCATGTCGCGCACCAGCGCGCCCGCGGCGATGGCGCCGATCGCCGAGAAGACGGCGGTGGGCAATCGCACGGCCCACTCGGCATCGCCCAGCACCCTGGTGCTGAGCCAGATGCTCCATGCGACGCCGGGGCCCTTGCTGTAGTAGGACCAATCGATGAACTTGGACCAGAGCCAGTACTGGGCTTCGTCCTCAACGAGGTCATAACGGCAGAAGAGGGCGAGGTAGAGCACCCGCGCCGCGAGCACGACGAGCGCGAGGATCAGCACGCTTCGCAGCGAGCGATCCAGTGTTTCGGCATTCGGCGATGATGGAACCTTGGCCATGATCGATCAGTGGCGGATGAGCCGCGCGTACTCAAAGAGGACAAAGGCCGAGAGTGCCGCGACGCCGCCCCAGAGCAGCGGCAGGCCCCACGCGCCCTGGCCGTGGGTCATCTGTTGCCCGCCGGAGATCGCCAGTGTGCAGACGAGCGCGGGAAAGAACGCCCAGAGATAGACCGTGAGCGGCAGAGCATCCCGCAATCGCAAGGCCATGACCGAGCCGATCAGCACCATGATGAGGCAGGCGGAGCTGTGGGCGAAGCGCTCGTGCTGCTTGCTGAGGATCTCGCGGAAGAGCTCGTCAATGCCTTCGCGGAGGGACTTCATGGGCTCATCGAGCACCTGGCGATCGATCGGTTTGATGTCCCTCAGCCGCTCGTCGGCCCGGGCGAGCAGATCGCCTGTGGGCATCGCGAGCAGGTCCTTGGATTGGTCGCCGATGAACGCCAGATCGGCGAGCGGGCGCTGCTCGACCTCGCCGAAGCCCGTCGGCGTGGGGGCAGCAGGATCGGCGACCGGGGCCTCGACCTCGCCATCCGACCCGATCGGCACGGCGGCGACACGCAGCAGTTGCAGCGTCAGTGTGGCGGTGCCGCGATCGATGTCGGGTGTGCTGGGGAAGCGGATATACGCGTCGGCGGCGGTCTGGCGCTGCACGCGGCCGCCTTCGAGTTGTCGCTCGATGACGATCGATTCACCCTTGCGAGCGGGAACAACGCGATAGGTGCGAGGATCGCGCTCGCGTTTGGCCGCGGGATCCGTGGATTGGATGAACGTGGGCCGGATGTCGGCGGCGCGGAGGACGACCTCTTGTCCGAAGGGGTCCTTGAATCGGGCCGTGCCCGTAGCTCGGAGCGATTCCGCGATGCCATCGAGCGAGCGACGCTCGGCGAGGACCATCGCCATGGTGACGCGATGGCGATCGATGCTGTCGATGCGCTGCGGATTCTTGTACAGCCCGTTCATCTCGCCGATGGAGAGGAACTTGATGTTGTCGCTGAAGCTGTTGGGAACCTGGAGCGTGAAGAGCGACTCGGAGTTGGCCCCGCGGAACCCGGGGCCGAAGCCCGAGGCGTCTTTGGGCTTGACGATGATCTCCGTGCTGGCACGCGTGGATCCGCGGCCTTCGGGTCCGCCGGCGTTGGTGCGCCGGAGCCAGACGGCGGCCTCGCGGGCCGAGCCCTGGCTGCGGACCTTGCCCTCGGCGTCGAGCTGAACAACGAGCAACCCGCCAAGCCACATGCGCTCGAACGATCCGGAGCGTGGATCAGGCCCGAGCCGCTGGACGCTGTCGGCGTAGATCATGGTGCCGTCATTGCCGGGAATGCGCAGCGCCTCGCCGCGCTTGATGGAGCTCTCGATGAACTTCGCTGCGTCCATTGTGACGAGCTCGGCCATCTTCTTCAGAAAGCGTGGCATGACCGAGTTGGCGAGCACGAGCACGACCACCGCGAGGATGAGCCCGGTGATCAGCCCCGGCACGAGAATGGCCCGGTGGCTCACGCCGCCCGCCGACGCGGCGGTCATCTCGTTGTCACTCGCGAATCGGTGATACGCCAGCGTCGCGCCGAAACATGCCGCGAAGGGCAGAACGTACTGCAGCATGGGGACCATGCCCAGCAGCATGTACTTGAGTGCATCTTCCGGCCCGAGCTTGCCATCGGCCAGCGGCTTGACCGCCAGCGCGAACGCCGTGACGGTGACGAGCACCGCCGTGGTCAGCAGGATGAGCTTCCACAGGTCGATGAGGAGATAGATCCAGAGCGTTGTTGGAGCGCGTTTGATCATGCGGCGCGTCAGGGCCTGTCTTCGATGGAGATGGAGACCGGACCCGGCTCTCCCGACGTCGGGGCGATGCGGACACGATGGCTGCCGGGCGGAATCGTGATCGACTGCGGCGACTGCGGATGGGTCAGCGTCACGACGCTCAATCGCACGCCCCCTTTGGGGTCCGACTCCACCGGCCCGACCAGTCCGGACTGACCCGGGGCGATGCGCCGCGACGCGGCGAAGACGTCGGCCTGCTCCTGCCGAGCGAACATCTGCACGAACACGGGCTCTGCGGTGGCGTTGGTCACGCTCGCGGAGTATTGGGCCTGGCAACCGGCACAGATGATCGCGAAGCCCCCGAGCAGCCAGAGAGCAGCACGATCCAACGTCGAGGACCGTCGTCGCGGCTCATGGGAGGGCTTGCTGAGTTCCGGGCGCACCGTCGTATCAATCATCGAGAACTCTCGCTTGCGAATACCGATGCGGATCAACTCCTATTCACAGGCGATGGTATCAGCTGGAGCGGAGTCTGGAGAAGATCGAGTGCATCCGCTGGGTCACCGGCGCGGGCCGAACAATCCCAAGACCGAGCGCGTGGCATCGGGTGACGCCCCTCGCGATCACCGTTCCAGTGTGTGTCAGAGCCCGAACGTTTCGAGATCACACGGTTTGCAGCGCGTGCTTTGTCCGTAGACTGCAGGACGCACGCAGCGGAGCATCATCGATAAAAGCGGTGTTCTGGGTAGACGATCTTGTCCGGCCCGTCGTACTCGGTCTTGTTGGTGACATGGATCCACCACAGCAGGCCGAACGCCGAGCCGGCAAGCACGAGCGTGACCACCGCGGCGGCCACGATGAAGCGCCGAGTGCCCCCGGCGGTGACCGGCTCACCGACGTTCGCCGCACGAACCACTTCAGAACTGTTCAACTGACTGCTCAAGAGGTCGCGTTCCGTTCGTGTTCCGCCCGCATAGGTCTTCGCACACGGCACATCGATCGATTCTTTACAACTATACTCAGGGAAAATCTCGAAGCGCCGCGCAGGGACAGCCGCTCGCCTTCGTATTTCTTGCTGGCCGGGCACATTCATGCCTTTTCCCCACCATGAATCACCCCGGCACGCGTGGAGGAATGACCATGCATCTCGGCAAACGCATACCCAACACGTCGGGACATCGCACATCCTCGTTCGGCAACCCGCTGGAGCCGCTTGAGCCGCGCACGCTCTTGTCCTTTGCGCTGTCCGACACCGGACCGACGTTGCTGAACCGAGACGACGGCATCACCAGCAGCGTCGCGTTCGATTGGGACGCCGACGGCAAGCAGGACCTGCTCGTCGCCTCAGGCCGAGAGGTGCTGTTTCTCAAGGGCGATGGGCTGGGCCGATTCCAGCCGCCGCGCTCGCTCGTGCGGCTGTCCAATCCGATCGGCCTGCTCGCGCTGGATCCCGATTCAACGCCCCAGCGGTTCTCACTCTTTTCCGCCCAGATCGGATCATCGCTCGAGAGCATCGGCAATCTGCGTGAACTCGTGCCCGACGGCTCGGGTGGGCTCCGCGTCCGCGCCGCCACGACCATCCGCCAGGTCGTCAGCATCACCCCGATCCGCAGCGCCAGCAACCAACCCGTTGATCTGCTCGTGCACACGCGGCGGAACACCGCGATGTTCGGCACGCTGGACTCCTTCGACAGTCTCCTCGTCCTGCGACGCACCCCTGCGGGCCGATTCGTCGCCGCGAGCGACTTCCTGCTGAGCAACATCTCCACGTCGCGGTTCTCAACGCCCGACGTGTTTGATCTTGATGGAGATGGCAAGACCGAGATCGTCGTCTCGCGAACCGTCGGCCGGGACGAGAGTGCCGTCTCCGACCTGCGCGTCTACTCCATCATCAACAGCCAGTTTGTTCTGCGTGCCGAAGTCACCGACACCGGCACCATCTCCCAGATCGTCGTCGGCGACCTCGACGGTGACGGCATCCAGGAAGCCGTCTTCGGACGCCTCCGCAGCTATCAGGGACCCGCCCCGCTGGGCCGCCGCTGGACACAACTGGTCGAGAGCACGCCCATCATCGTCTCGGGCTTCGGATCCGCAAGCACCATCAGCTTCGGCATGTCCCGCGTCCACGTCGATCGAACACTCGCGCTCAGCAACGATTTCACGCCCACCGTCGATTTCCGCGTGATCGACGTCCGAGACATGAATGGTGACCAGCGGCCAGACATCGTCTCCACCGCTTCATATGGCGATGATTTCAACGAACGAACCTTCTTCTTCCGACACCGAATCACGCTCTCGCAGCACTCCCAGCGCGTCGACGGATCGTTCGCCGACACGATCATCCGCTCGCGATTCACCGAGCTCCGCAGCCCGCAACTGACGGACTGGAGCACACTCGACCTGTCCCAGAGCTTTCATGTGGTCTCCGTCCGCGGCGCGGGCCGCCCCGATGTGCTCGCACTGGATCGCCCCGCACTGGTCTCGCGCCGCTCACCGGACCCCCGCAACCAGACCTCCCTCACGTTGCTCCGCACCATCTCCGCGTTTCGAACTCCGAAGGTCAACGCCATCGCGCTTCAGAGAGTCTTCTCAGAGATCGCCAACTTCCAGGGCAACGGCACCAACGTCTATGAGGGCGACATCCTTCGGCTCACCATCGACATCCGACTGCCCGACGCCTCGCGCTTCGTCGGCGTTCAGAGCGTGCGGCTCTTCAGGGACAGCAACGGCAACGGACGGCTCGATTCCAGCGACGAGACCATCGGCGCGGGCGTTCAAGTCACGGTTGGACCTCCATCTTCCCCCTCGTTCGTCTCCACCGGCATCACCCGATGGGCCGTGCGATTCACCATCGGGCCATGGGACATCGGTCCGCAACGGCTGTTTGCCCAGATCACCGACACCCGAGGCGTGTCCTCTGACCCGCTCGCCGCTTCACCCGTCATCACACTCCGATGATCCGCTCGCCAACATCCGGAGCCACCAGCACCATGATCACTCGATCCCAAGCAACGAACCACGACCTCGCGTGTGAGCCGCTCGAGCCCCGCACGCTGCTCGACGCGGCTCCGTGGCGCGACCCGCTCCCCAACTCAACCCCCGCCAGCAACAAGGGCGTGGTCGTCGCCGACTTTGATCTTGACGGCAAGATCGATGTCGCACTCGCCGTGGGTCGCGAGTTGCGCTTTCTCAAGGGCAATGGTGACGGCACCTTCGCGCCACCCGCCACTCTCGTGCTTGACGCCGACGCCGGTGCGATCGCCGTCGGCCAGATCGACGGCGACGCTCGCCCCGATCTCTTCAGCGCCGCCGCGCTCCGCGGCGGCAAGCTGATCACTCGGCTTGTAAACTTCGATCCGACACTCGGCCGCTTCAAGATCACCGCGCGGCTCGTCTCGCAGGGTGCGTTCGACGCCAGACGCAATCCCGCGTTCGTTGATATCGCCGTGCAGACCGGCAACCTCGTCGGCGGATGGCGCGATGAAGCCGTCGTTCAGACCGACTCCGGTCCGCTCCGGGTCATCCGCGCCATCAGTCGATCATCACTCGTACAGGTCTCCGCCCTGACCACCCCATACTTCGTCAACCTGCGCTCGGCCCGGCTCGCCGACCTGAACTCCGACGGGCTCGACGAGATCTACACATCTGACGGGTCCAACCTCCGCGGCCTGCGCGTCACCCAGACCCAGAGCGGATATCAGGAAACACCCGTCCTCTACCGCGCGGCTGAAATCGGCTCGTTCGCCATCGCCGACATGACCGGGGACGGCAAGCTCGACTTCGTGCTCCTCCAGGAGACCGGCTTCACCAGCCAGCGTCGCCCCCTCGCACTCCTTGAGGGCGACGGATTCGGACGCATCGCCCGCCTCCGCGATTGGGAGTTCGCCACCTCCGCGACGCTCGACTTCTCGATCATTCACGCTCTTCAAGATGTCAACAACGACGGCCGCATCGATGTCGTCGGCCAGCGATACTCAGTCAACCAAGATCGCGGCGGTCCCTTTGGCTCAACCTCCATCATCGCGCTGCTGGACGATGGCGCGGGCGGTTGGGCCGAGCTTCGCCTGGGCGACTTCTCGTTCCGCTCACCGCCCTCTTTCGATGTCCGAGTCTCGCTCGCCGCCCTCGGCGGATCAGCTCCGGACATCATCGACCTCATCTCCTACTTCAGCTTAAGCCCTGCCCAGTTCCCAGCGTCCGCTTTCTCCGTGCGGCCCAGCACGGTTGGCCCGGTCGCGCCGCGGCTTTCCGGCGGCAACTTCCGACTCAACGGCTTCGGAACAAGCGCAACCGGCTTCTACGCCAACATCGCCACCACCACCGCCCACGCCGACCTCGGCGGCAACATCCGCCGCGTCGAGGTTATCTGGGATCGCAACAACAACGGCCTGATCGACGATGGCGAAGAAACCATCGGCACGGCCGACAGCTCTCGCGCATCGCAGAACGTTCTGCGCGTCGCCGCGCTTCTGCCCGACGACGCGCGCTCCGTCCCCGTCTTCCGCCTGCTCGCCAGGGGCGTGGGCATCGACGGACAGCTCTCAAACATCATCGATCTGGGAAGCGTCAACTGGTCGCCCTGACCGGGCGCGGCCCGACAACGCCAGAACGAAATCAGGCCCGCACGAACTTCGGGCCTGTACGGATATCAACCCTGAACGTCGACGGCCCGACGCGCCAAGGCGTCGGCCGCGATCGCGATCTTCAGCGGTGATTCATACTCACCATTGGCGATGCTCTCTCGCACGCGCTGGACAAGGTCCAGACGGATCGGCTGCTGCTCATTCTGCGCAGACTCGCCGCGGATCTCGCCCAAACGACGGGCAAGATCGGAAAGATCCACCCGATCGGCTCCGCGCGCCTCGATTCCTGCGCCGCGGCCCGGGGCCTCGATGCTGGTCTGACGAACGCCGATCTCCGGTCGAATCGTCGAACCGGTCGTGGTCGGAGAGGAAAGTGTGATGGGGCTCATGGAAGCGCTCCTGTGGTCGCGCCCTCGGTTTGAAACCCTGAATGGCGCGCAATGTCGCGGCCCAATGGGTCCAACGCGAGGTCTTGGTTGTCAACGCGCGATCCTTCGCGTCGCCGTCTCGAGCGTTCCCTGCCCGAGCGGTTCACTCTGGCGACCATCAGGCCCTGGCCTGACTCGCCCCTATGCTTATCGTCAAGGGACAAGAGATCGCTTGACAAACGGTCCGCGGCCAAGGGGTGCTCTTGCAGCATAAAGCTCTGCCGCACAAGGAGTTCGCGATGCCTTCGCTTCCACGATTTGTGCTCATGGGGCTCCTCGCTGTCGCCTGCTCAGGCGAGCTGGGTTTCACCTCCGCAGCTCTTGCGCGAACCGATGATTCCTCACCTTGGCCAAAGCCCAGGAAGGACAGCGGCAAGGACTCCAAGCAACCCACCACCAAGCCCAAAGACGCCAGCCCGTCGAGCGACCGTGATCGGCTGCGCGACGAGGGCGACAAGCTCTTCAAGGGCCGACCACAAGGTTCACCCAATGACGCTGAGCCGGGCGAAGGGGTGAGCGGATGGTGCGTGGTGCTCGCCGTCCTTCGCGGCGACAACGCCGACGAGCAGGCCCGCATCGTGCTCGAACGCGTGCGCGCCGAGGGCGGACTTCCCGAAGCGTTCTCCATCCGCCGAAACGCCTCGACCATCATCGCGATCGGCGACTTCGCTTCTCCAGATGATCCTCGCGCCCTCGCCGAGCTCAAGCGCGTGCAGGACATCCAGGTCACCGGCCAGGGCGGCCAGATCAGCCGTCCTTACGCGTTCGCGATCCTCGCGCCCCCGACAACCGACAAAGCCGGCGGATCGCCGCAGTACAA
>JAIEOW010000067.1 GCA_019750095.1 Phycisphaerales bacterium | reverse complement strand
GAGGCCCGCCCAGTCGAACCGGCTCCGGCGGCGGTGGCGGTGTCTTCACCCGTGGCCGCGCCCGCGCGTGCGCCGGAGCGCGCTGAGCCGACACCAACGAGTGCGCCTGCACCGGCGGTGCCCGTGGTTGAACCCAAGCCGACGCTGGGTGCTCGGCTTGCGCCGGTGTTGTCGAGGGTTGGACATGTTGCGCTCATGCCGCTGGAACCGCTGGCCGCGGTTCATCGCAAGCTGGGCGAAGAGATGCGGCAGACGATCGGATACTGCGCGATCTTGACGGGTTTCATCGCCGCGTGCTTGTGGGTGGCGATCCCGATGCTGAAGAAGCCGGTGGAGCACTCTCCCGTCACGCCCGCGGCGGAGTTTTATGACCCGAGCAAACCCGCGCACGGAGTGACCGCGCCGCCGCGGCACGAATCCAAGGGACATAGCAAGGAAGCCGATGCCCATGGCGCCGCAGCGAAGGATGACCATGGCGCGGCCAAGAAGGACGCGCACGGTGCGGCCAAGAAAGACGACCACGGTGCGGCGAAGAAAGCCGAACCGAAGAAGGCCGAGACCAAGAAAGCCGACGCCCACGGGGCCAAGAAGTCGAGCAAGAAGGCCGACGCTCATCACTAACGGCAATCCCGTCGTATGCACTGGTGACACAGGCCTCTGGCCTGTGATCGGGCGGGTGACCGATGCACACAGGCGGGACGCCTGAGCCACCAAGACAAGAACCTGGGAAGCTACTTCTCCGCTGGCTCCGGGGCCGTGCTGTCTTTCTGTTTCTCTTTCGCACGATCGGAAAGCGTCCTGATCTCTTCTCGCCACGCCGCATCCAGTTCGGCAAAGCTCATCCCAAGCGCGGCCTTGGTCGCTTCATCCAGTGATTGACCCTGTGCCAGAGCCGTGAGCCAGGCGATTCGGCCCGCTTTGCCCGCGCGGCGCGTGACGAATCCCACCATGTGCTGGCCCTGTTTGTAGACGTGTTCGCCGAGCTTGGGTGCGGTGTTGCGAAAGTCGGAGATCGCCGACCAGTCGGCGAGCTTGTCCGACGCGTGCCACCGCGTCACGGCCCGCTCGGCGTCCTTCCCATCGCGGCCGTCGTACTTCTGGCCCATCAGTTCCGCAACGCCTTCGAGAATCCACCACGGCATGTCGGTGGCCCTCGGCCCAAGCTCGAACGTCGCGACGTGGCCGTACTCGTGGGCGAGAAGAGGGCGGAGTGACTTCTCCGTCGCGCTCGGACGCACCAGCAGTTTGATCGCCTCGCCCGGCTCATTCCACCCGCTGAGCCCGTCGGTATAGGAGAGATAGATCGACGCCTGAAGATGCCG
The DNA here is from genome assembly GCA_019750095.1 of Phycisphaerales bacterium. Lineage (GTDB taxonomy): Bacteria > Planctomycetota > Phycisphaerae > Phycisphaerales > UBA1924 > UBA4658. The sequence continues at coordinate 27,379 of JAIEOW010000067.1, read as the reverse complement.
CATGGTCGGATAGACCTTGACCTCCTGTACGCGTGTGATGTTCACGCCGAACTCGGCGTCCACCTGCTCGCGCACCTCGGGCAGGGCCTCGGCGATGGTCTTGGCGACCTGCTCGAATCCGGGCAGATGTTTCACTCTGGCGCGGTGGCGATTGGTGGCCGGGGGAGGGGCCGTGGGGTTGGAGCCTTGCTCCTGAGTTGCCGGACCGTCGTGCTCGAGCACAAGCCAGTTCTCGCCGGCAAATCGCCATGTTCCGCTCGGTGCATGCCGCACGAACGCGGCGGGGAACGACACCTCGCGCTTGCGAGGCTTGGCGTCGGGCTTGTCCTTGGGCGGGGGCAGCTCCCACGCCATGACCAGCTCGAATGTCGAGCGATCATCGCCGAAGCTCACCGGGCGGTGTTCGCCTTCCTCGGCGATCGAGAGGGTGACACTCGAGATCGGCGTGCGCTCGAGATCCTTCACCCAGTTCTGCTGCTCTTTCATGAAGATCGGGTCGGCGTCGTCGACGTGAGCCAGATAGGCCTTGGTGTTCGCGGCAATGATCGCCGCACTCATCGCGGCGAGAGTCTTCTCGATCTCGGCACGCGCGGCGGTCGCATCGCCGGTGGCCCCGCCCGCGATGCGAGAGAACGCCAGCACGAGCAGCGACGCAGCGAACAGCAAAGTCCTCATGGCCACAGCGTAGTGGGATCTCTCTGCATTGGTGGCACAGGCGTCCTGCCGGTGTGCCTTGATTTCACTTCAAAATCCACCACGCGACCACCAGAAACACCCACGCCAAAGCATGTCCAAGGCCGATGAGCACGGTGATCGCGACGAACCCGGGTTTGCGGTTCTTGTGCCGAACCACGACCATCGCCGCGAGGGCTCCGGGGAATCCGCCGCAGGCGGACAGAACGTGCAGCGTCTTCTCCGGCGTCCGCCGAGCGTCGACCTTGGCGCGAAGTTTGTCGAACGCAAAGACGCCGAAGGTGATGAGCGACATCACGCCATACAGCAACGCCGCAGCGAGCACGATGATCCAGCCCATCTCGCACCCTTTCCGCCGGGGGCGTGATGGATCAGCCGATCTTTTCTTTCCCGCCCATATACGCCCGCAGCGGCGGCGGCACCGTCACCGAGCCGTCGGCGTTCTGCCACATCTCCAGGATCGGGATCAGGATGCGCGGGCTGGCGGCCACCGTGTTGTTGAGCGAGTGGCAGAAGGCGGTCGCCCCCTTGCCGGACTCGCCCCCGGCGCGATACCGCATGTTCAGCCGACGACACTGATAGTCATACAGGCGGCTGGCCGAGTGCGTTTCGCCATAGCCGTTGCGCCCGGGCATCCACGACTCCACATCGATCATGTCGGCGTTCTTCACGCCCAGATCACCCGTGCAGCACTGCAGCAGGCGATAGGGCAGGCCCAGCGATTGCAGCAGCTTCTCGACATAGCCGAGCATCTTCGCGTGCCACTGGCGGCTCTCCTGCTCGTCGGCCTTGCAGATGACGACCTGTTCCACCTTGTCAAACTGGTGGATGCGGTACAAGCCCGCGGTGTCCTTGCCCGCCGCCCCCGCCTCGCGGCGGAAGCATGTCGAGACCGTTGTGTATTTCAACGGCAACTGCGCCTCGTCGAGAATCTCATCCGCGTGCAGGCCCATGAGCCCGACCTCGCCGGTGCCGGTGAGGAAGAGGTCATACCCGCCGCCCCGCGCGCTCTCTTCGACGTGGTACGCCTGCTCGCGCCCGGCGGGAAAGAACCCCGTGCCGAGCATGCACGACTCTTTCACAAGCACCGGCACGCTGACGGCGGTGAACCCGTTGGTGAGCGTCATGAAGTCAAAGGCGTACCGCAGGATCGCGTTGTGCAGCAGCATCCCGTCGCCGATCATCGCGTACGAGCGCGTCCCGGCCATCTTCACGCCGCGCTGAAAGTCCGCAAGCCCGAGCTTCTCGACCAGTTCGATGTGGGTTTTGGGTTTGAACCCACGCTGGCTCTCAAAGCTCTTGCTGGTGTCAAACGCCACGCCGCCCGGCGAGCCCGCGCCGCCCGCAGGGTTCCAACGGCTCTTCTCCACGTTGCCATCAGACCCGGTGCCGACGGGCACATCCCCATCCGGTGGTTGCGGCACGGTCAGCAGGATCGCGTTCAACTCCGGCTCGATCGCCGCGACCTGAGCCTCCAGGGCCCGCACCTTTTCCTTCAATGCGGCGGGTTTGGCCACGATCTCCGCCAGTTCGCGCTCCAGCTTCGCTTTCTCATCGCCCGTGGCCTTGCCGATCTGGCCCTTCAGCTTGCCGATCGCCGGCCCGGACTCCTTGGCAAGCGCGTTCTGCTGGGCCTTGGCGGCCTCCTGCTCGGCGAGCAGCCCCCGCCGCTTGGCGTCCAGCGCCAGCAGCGCGTCGATGTCCACCGCCATGCCCTTCTTCCGGCATCCATCGCGGTACTTCTCAGGCCGTTCACGCAGGTCCTTCAGGTCGATCATGGGGCGAGAGTGTACGGCACGGCCGCTCGGGCTAGGAGGCCCCGCGCATCGAGCCAATACCGGGCAACAAACGCCGGAATTCCCCGGCACTCCGCGCACGACGCATGCCCGGACCTCGTACACTGTGCGTTCGAGCCCGACTGAGACCCTGCCGTGCCCGCATACCACCTCGTTCCAGAAAACGCCGAGCTTCCCACGCTCTCACTCGCCGAGCGCCCGATCACCATCGGGCGCTCGCCAGAGAATGTCCTTGCGCTCGATGACGGCCTGCTCAGCCGATTCCACTGCGTGATTGAGCCCGCGCCCGAGCGGCCCCTCAACGGCGAGTTCACGGTCGACGAGATCGGCGACTCCGACTCGGCCACGTTCCACTTGCGCGATCTCGGCTCACGCAACGGCACGCGGCTCAACGGGGTCAAGGTCACCGACGCGCCCATTCGCGCCGGAGACATCATCAAGATCGGCCGCTTCTCCTTCCGCGTCGAGGCCGAGGAGACGCTGAAGGAACGCCAGCTCATCGCCCGCGAGCAGGCCTCGGCGACCACGCCCGGCTGGGTCACCGATCTCGAGGAGATGATCAACTCGATTCCGCCGCGGAACGACGGCGCGGCCGACAAGCCGTCATTGGTCGATGGGCGCGGGCGACCGTCTGAAGCACTCGCCGGTCAAGGCGAGGGCGCCCGTGCCATCCGCCTGCTGCTGGTCGCCGCGAGCAAGTCTCGCGCGACCGACATCCACATGGAGCCCAAAGGCGACGCGATGAGCATCCGCATGCGCGTCGACGGGCAGATGATCCAGGTCGTGGAGTTGCCCAACACCGTGGGCGAGCTGGCGCTCGGGCTGGTCAAGACGGCCTGCCAGTTTCGCCCGACCCAGCGCGATGCCGTGCTGGATGGCCATTTTTCCGTGAAGTTTCCGCAGTCCACGACCAACAACGCCCGGCGCGTGGACTATCGCATCAGCTTTACCCCGAGCGTGCACGGGCAGAAGCTCGTCATCCGCGTGCTGGACATGCGTGATGCGCCGAAGTCGCTCAACGACCTCGGCCTGCCGCCCTATCAATACGAGCGCATCCGCAAGGTGACCGATCAGGATGCGGGCCTGCTCATGGTCTGCGGCCCCACCGGCTCGGGTAAGACCACGACCCTCTATTGCGCCTTGCGCCAGATCGACCGCGAACGCCGCAACGTCGTAACGATCGAAGACCCCGTCGAGTATCAGATCGACAACGTCACGCAGATCCCCGTCGACGAGCGCAAGGAGAACACCTTCGGCTCGCTGCTGCGGTCGGTCCTGCGGCAGGATCCCGACGTCATCCTCGTCGGCGAGATCCGCGACGAGGAGACCGCCCGCACCGCCATGCAGGCCGCCATGACCGGGCACCTGGTTTTCTCCACCGTCCACGCCAAGGACACCATGTCCAGCGTCTTCCGCCTGCTGGATCTGAAGGTCGAGCCGTATCTGGTCGCCAACTCGCTTGAAGTCGTCCTGGCGCAGCGGCTGATCCGCCTGCTCTGTGACAACTGCAAGCGCTCGGTTCGCGTCGCCCCGGCACAGTCCACACGCATGGGCCGATTCCTCGAAGGGGCCACCGAGGTCTTCGTCGCCACCGGGTGCGCGCAGTGCCTCCGCACCGGGTATCGCGGGCGGCGAGCAATCTTTGAACTCCTGGACTTCACCGACGAGCTGCGCGACGTCATCTTGAAAGAGCCCACCATCACCGCCATGAAGCGTGTGATCGAGCAGGGGCTCTTCACCACGCTGGTGCAGTCCGGCTGGATCCTCGCCGCTCGCGGCCAGACGAGCATCGACGAAGTCGACCGCGTCGCCAGCAGCCGATAACCCTCAATCCGAGGCCCTCAGTCCGAGGCCCGGGCGCAAGCCCGGGCACCGTTGCGACCGCTCGCGCGCAGAGCCCGTCAAGTCCCGCAAACCCGCGTCCGATACCGAAGCTTGATGCCGATCTGGCCGTTCACATCCAAGAAGGGGCAAGCCCCTGCGCCACCGGAAACCGCTCCCACAGGCGCGGCGGGTGGGGAGCGCTATCAGTCGGCCGTGCTGACCTGTTCGCTGGGCACCATCGTCGAGGTCTGGCGCACGGGGATCATCATCCGCGCCAACCGACCGATCGTTCCGACCGACCCCGCGGCACCGATCGATCTGGACCTCTGCGGCCCGGTGGATGAAGTCTCGCTGAAGGCCCGCGTCGTCCGGATCAAACCCGGCTCCCGCGGCGTCGAGATCGAACTCGCCTTTGTCGATCCCTCGTCAGACACTCAAGACGCCGTGGAAAATCTCGCCCGCTTCGGCCGCACCCGCGCCCGGGCACCCGGCGAGACCGACGCTCGCGTGCGTGACCAGATTGTGCAGGCCGCCAAACTCCCGGATTACTACGCCGTGCTCGGCCTACGCGTGACCGCGACCGACGCCGAAATCCAGGCAGCGTTCCGCCTGCTGGCCCGTCGATACCACCCGGATGTGTGCAAAGAGCCCGATGCGCAGCAGCGGTTCTGTGCCATCAGCGAAGCCCACGAGGTCCTGGGCGACCCGGAAAGACGCGCCGAGTATGACCGGCTTTCGCTGCTCCGGAACGTGGCCTGATCTCAGGGTGGTTTGCTCCCCGGCGAAATCCCCGGGAGTTTTCCGCACCTTTTTGTTCACATTCTGATACGATCAAGCATCCAAAGCCGGGGCCGGCGGGTTCGACTTTCGGAGGTGCATCCATGCGCAAAGCTCTGCTCGTTTCCGCTTCGTCCCTGATCGCGTTGTCCGGCGTGTTCGTCATGACCGGTGCGGGCATGGAACCCCCGGCGGCGACGCCCCCGGCGAAGGTGGTCCCGGCCAAGGACGAGAAGAAGGCCGAGAAGCCCGCCGTCACGCTCAAGGTGGGCGACAAGGCCCCCGCGATCAAGGTCGACAAGTGGGTGAAGGGTGAAGAGGTCAAGAGCTTCGAGTCCGGCAAGGTGTACGTGGTGGAGTTCTGGGCCACCTGGTGCCCGCCCTGCCGAACCGCGATCCCCCACAACACCAAGATCGCCAAGGAACACGCCAAGCACGTGACGGTCATCGGCGTCGCCGCCAGCGAGCGCAAGGACAAGGATGGCTCCGACAAGCGTCTGGAGAAGCTCGAGTCCTTTGTCAAGGAACAGGGCGACAAGATGGGCTACACCGTTGCGTTCGACGGCGACCGCGACATGAGCAAGGACTGGATGCAGGCCGCCGGCCAGAACGGCATCCCCGCCGCGTTCGTCATCGGCGGCGACGGCAAGATCGCCTGGATCGGCAACCCGCACGACGACGACTTCGAGGCGCAGGTCAAGAAGGCCGTCGAGAAGGCCAAGAAGGCCTGATCAGAGCGAAGATCGCTGTCCCGAACAGCAAACATGCAGACCAAGACCCCTGAACGATCAGGGGTCTTTTTTGTCATTCGGCGAGCTTGAGTGTCCATGGGCTGTGAGCGTGCAAACAACCGCCGAAGCACGTTCTCGGACGCCCGAGACCGCACCAAGTCGGGTCGTTTCTTGATTTGTTTGTTATTTGATTGTATGATTAAAACGACATAGACACCATGAACGAGCGCATGAGCACAACGGTGGTTGAGCACGCCCTCCGCCGATTGGGCGAGGTCTTTGCATACCACACGGACGTCGAACTGCTGCTCGTCGGCGGAGCCGCCGGCATGCTCACCGGCGTTCTGCCCCCCACACGCACCACCACCGATTGCGACGTGATGGTGTCTGCCCCTGAGAGCGCGATGGGCGCGGTCGAACGCGCGGCCGAGGGCGTGGCAGATGAGCTCGATCTGCCTAAGAGCTGGCTCAACAGCGATGTGCAGCTTCGGATTGACACGCTTCCCAACCACTGGAAGCGTCGTCGAATCCTGATCGGTACGTTCGGCAGACTGCACATCTTCGCGGCCAGCCGACCAGACCTGATCGCGATGAAGGTCATTGCCGGTCGCGTGCAGGACCTTGAAGACCTGGAAGCCATGAGGGTGCGCACAGACGAAGTGGCCTTTGTTCGAGACCACCTTGCGACTTTGCGCGACAAGGGAACCCCACAGGATCAGATCGACGACGCGTATGCAGTTCTGGATGCGATCAGAGTGCGAGAGCATGAATGACCCACTCGACAACCTGCTGGCCAAATGGGCACGTCTCGGCGCCGGCTTCAACATCGAGCCCGCGGCGGAGACGCCCGATCTTGAGCGCTTGCTGCTCGCCACCGCTCGCCATGGGCCGCGGATGTCCCGCGTGTTCATCATGGCCGCGACGTGGCTGCACCTCTACGGCGATCTCGTCGCCAAGAACCGACTGAAGCGCCTCATCGTCGCGGAACTCGCGCCCGAACACCGTCCGGTGCTCGGGCTCCTGCTCGATATCGCTCAGCAGGGCACCCATCCCCTGCAGTTTCAGTCGATCATCAAGGGCATCGCTCCAGCGAACACGGATGGACCGCTCTTCGACATCGAGCGATCAAACGAACGCCTCCGCGAAAGAGCACGAAGGCAGGCTTCAGTGCTCTCGCAGAAATGGGGGCTGTGGTGTGCGCCGATAGAGTTCAAACTCGATGCGATCAGGCCGCCTCAATGGGTGATGTCCAAAAACCCTGGCTTTATCACGCGCGCCGACTTTCGCGGCGACCTGCGGTCGTCGATCCTCGCCGCGCTCAGGCACGATGACCATGCCGGCGATGGAGAGTCCCAACTCGCTCGTTCATGTGGTGCCTCACGCGCTCAGGTGCGAAACGCTCTTGACAATCTGCAACTCACGGGCAAAGTCTCAAGAGAGCTTGTGCCCAAGGCGCGTCGCACGCGGATCCGGCTGCAAGACGCTTGATTGTCATGGCCTCGGCGAGCTCATCCGGTCGGCAGATTGCCTTATCGGATGACCTTCAGCCCAACGCGCTTCTCAAGCTCATCCAACGGCTTGGCCACCAGGTCGTATCCGTCGCTCCCCACGATCGCGCACGCCACCAGTTCGCCCGGCGACAGCTCGCGCTTGCTTTGCACATACGTCACGGCGTCGATGCCCGGTGCCTGGAAATACGTTCGGCCCTGATACAGCGTGCCGCCCGCGCCGACGCCCGTGGTCTTCTTGCCGCTGGTCCGCGTCGCGTGATCGATCAGCACATCCAGCCGAACGCCGGTCGTCGTCGGCTTCTTCTCGTCAAACTGCTCGGCGAGATACGCCGACTGCTCGAACGCGACCGTCTGCTGCAGCTGCATCAGCTCGTCGCGTCGGCGCTGCTTGGTCTCTTCCGGCACGGCGAGCTTCGGATCATCTTCCATCGTGCCCGCGACGGTGCCCTCTTCCTTGGAATACGCGAACACGCCCATCGCGTCGAAGCCGACTTCTTCAACCAGCGCCATGAGCTGCTCGTGATCGGCCTCGGTCTCGCCAGGGAAGCCAGAGATAAACGTCGTCCGGATCGCCATCCCCGGCACGCGGTCGCGCAGATTCAGCAGCAGCTCGCGCTGGTGCTCGGCGGTCACGTGCCGCTTCATCGCCGTCAGCATCCGGTTCGAGGCGTGCTGCAGCGGAATATCGATATACGGCACCACCTTCCCGCGCAGCTTGCTTGACTTGTTGAGCCAGCTCAACTCGGCGATCGCGTCGATCATCGCATCCGAAAAGTTCGATGGATAGGCGTACATCAAGCGCACCCAGCCATCGACCCCGGCCTCATCAAACGCCCTGCTCGCCGACCACAGCACCGCGGGCAGGCCCTTCTGAAACTTCTTCGGCGCGTCGGGGGCCGCGACATCACCCATCATGCCCATGCCGATGTCGTCGCCATAGCTGGTCGTGTCCTGCCCGATCAGGTTCAGCTCGAACGCCCCGTCGTTGACCAGCTCGCGGGCCTCGATCGCAATGCGGTCCATCGGCTTGGAGCGCATCTTGCCGCGGATGCTCGGGATGGTGCAGAACGCGCAGTTCTGGTTGCACCCCTCGCTCATGCGGAGATAGGCATAATGCCGCGGCGTGATCCGCAGCCGAGCCGAGTCGTCCTCAAAGTACCCGATCCCCGACCCATCCTTGCCGTTGACGGTGAGCCCCGTCGTCTTCATCCCACGCTCTTTGGCCGCGACAAGCGCGTTGCCGGCGATCCAGTACTTGGGCTGGTCCGAGGACTGGGCCAGCGTCTTGCGCTCACTCTTGACGCCGCGGACCGCCTCGACGATGTGATCGCGATCAAAGACCCCGACCATCGCATCAATCCCCGGAGCCCACTCCAGCATCTTGGCCCGGTGCCGCTGCACCAGACACCCGGCGACCACAACCCGCTTGAGCTTGCCCTTTTCCTTGTCGCGGATGGCCTTGTGGATCACCTCCAGCGACTCATCCTTGCTGGCTTCGAGGAAGCCGCAGGTGTTGATGACGATGGCATCGGCCCCGCCCTTTTCCGCATCGGCCGAGACGACGGCGAGCCCATCCTGGGCGAGCAGGCCGAGCATCTTCTCGGAGTCGACGAGGTTTTTGGGGCAGCCGAGGGAGACGAAGGCGACGGAGCGCACGGGGTCGTCGTTGGCCGCCTGCTGCTTGGGGTGCGGAGTTTGGGCTTTGGAGACGCGGGTGGTCATTGCGATTGATCGTAGGGAGGTCTGATTGCGACAGCCCGTCCGAGGTGGTGTGTTTGGCTTTCTCCACTCACACCCAGCGTGCTGCAAAGTCAGCGAGCCCACTCTTGGCGAACAGGAGTAGTACACTTTGGCGAATGCCAAAGACCCCGCCGCTCAGCAAAGAGATTCAATCGCTAGCCGCGAAGATGGAAGAGTTCGAGGCATCAGAGAGCGTCGCCAACACTGGCACTGGGGCGCGTCGAGAGGGCGAGGACTTCGAGCGTCTAATCGCGCGACTTTGGCTTTGCTTTCGGCGGGTCGCCGAAGCCGGTGGAGCGCAGGCTTCCGTAGTCGCAGGCGTTGGGACGCGTCGCTATGCAAAGCTCATCGTCGGTACGCGGGCAATCTTTGTCCCCACGTCAGCATCAGACGGCGTGACGAACCCGAACGCAGAGCAATCTCGCTGGTTGGAAGTGGTGTTCGGTGTCAATGACCTGATTGCGGCGTTTCCGACTGAGGCCGAGGCCGTTCGCAAGTATGCGCCGGAGTCCGGCCCCTATGCCGGGGCACAGTACCCGACGATCTACAACGGGCTTTCGACAAAGTTTGACGACACGGTTGTTCTCGTGGACGGGGGCGTACTCCGCGAGAAGATCATGATGGAGTACAAGACCGCCAAGTCGAGCGCCGGGCGTCAGATCGACGGCAACGCGCACGAGCGGCTTTCCTTCCAGATCATGCAGTATTTGGAAGTGGCGACGCGCTACACAAAGTGCAGCCTCATGGTGATGGCCAATGGTGCGTTCATCCGCTACCGGAACAAGTACCACGTCAACTTTCACGTCCAAGCGGATCGGCTAACCAACTTCGCGTGGTTCTCGATGGAGCACGCCTGCACCGCAACAGAGTACACCCGTTTCCTCTCTGGCCTGCTGTCGTGGCTCTTTGAGGGATCATCTCGGCATAGCGGGAAGCAAGAATCACGAGGCTGATGGCTGCCACCTGGTAAAGAGCCGAGGGAATGGCCAAGGAACCCGACATGGGCATGGACCGAGACAAGTTAGCCGCGAGAACGAAGCAGCCCGGAGACGATCAAACGTACAGAAAATCCGAGCAAAGCTTCGCGGATCTGCTGCGCCGGCTGCTGAACCCGGAGGTACTGGTGGTGCGAGAAAAGCCTTCCGACCTGCGCAAAATGTTCCCAAGCGACGTCGAAGAGTCAGCCCGTGACGAGTACGGCATCGTGCCCGAGGTAGCAGTTACTCACAAGACCACGAATCAGTCGCTGTACTTCGAGGTCAAGAAGCAGGAGAAGGGCGGTAACGCCGAAGAGCGTGCATGCAAGCACCACACCGTTCAGTTCAAGAAGCGGCTGGGCGAGTTCACGGGCTATCCATTCCACGCCTACGTGACGATTTTCTGCGAAGAGCTCGCCAACTACCCAAAGTACCTCGCCAAGCATCCGTACTTCTTTGAACCCGAGAGCTACTTCTGCTGGAAGGACTACTCCGATACGGCAGCCTTGGCGGAGTTCTTGGAGCGGGTCATTCGCAAGACTATTCTGCCAGACACGACCGTGCAGGTGCTTGTGGCCATCAGTGATGCCAAAGCGGCAGGAGCCGGCGCAGACAACGCGATCTAGGAGCAGTCGTTGATCAAGTACATCGGTTCCAAACGCACGCTGATCCCCGTCATCCTTGACGCCGTGCGTCGGGCCTCGGATGCGCATTCCGTCATCGACTTGTTCTCCGGCACGTCGCGCGTCGGCCACGCCTTGAAAGGTGCCGGGTATCGCGTGCTGTCGAACGACCACAACGCCTACGCGGCAACGCTCGCGCGGTGCTATGTCCAAGCCGACGCCGAGGACGTGCTGGAGGACGCCAAGAAGCTCGTCCGCGAGTTCAACGGGATCAAGGGCGAGCCGGGATATTTCACGGACACCTTCTGCGTCAAGTCCCGCTTCTTCCAGCCAAAGAACGGCGCTCGCGTCGATGCGATCCGCGAAGCAATCGCGGCAAAGGGTCTGGAGCCGGAACTGGAAGCCGTGATGCTCGTCTCGCTCATGGAAGCGGCGGATCGGGTGGACTCCACGACCGGCCTGCAAATGGCGTATCTCAAGACGTGGGCGGCACGCGCGCACAACGACATTGAGTTGCGCGTCCCCGAAGTACTTCCCCGCGCCAAGCACGGCAAGGGTCAGGCGACGTGCCTTGATGCGCTCGAAGCGGCCAAACTGCTCGAAGCCGACGTGGCGTACATCGACCCGCCGTACAACCAGCACTCGTACTTGGGCAACTACCACGCGTGGGAATCGCTCGTGCGCTGGGACAAGCCGGAGGTCTACGGCATCGCCTGCAAGCGGATCGACGTTCGGCAGCGACAGAGCATCTTCAACAGCCGTCCGCAGTTCGCGGGCGTGATGCGGAAACTCCTCGCCGCCGTCCGCGCCCCGGTGCTGGTCGTCTCGTTCAACAATGAAGGGTACTTGGCCCGCGAGGAAATGGAATCCATGCTCGCGGCCCTCTGGGACGGCCAAGGCAAGGTCACGACCATCGAAAACGAGTTCAAGCGGTACGTCGGCGCGCAGATCGGCATCTACAACCCGCAGGGGCAGAAAGTCGGCAAGATCAGCCACTTGAACAACAAGGAATACGTGTACGTCGTCTCGCGCGAGTGCCTTGCCGAAAAGCTCGCGCCGATGCAGGCAGCACCTGTGGATCAGATGGGGCTATTCGTCTAAGCCACCCCTACGCCGCCCCGCCCCCCGCACGCGCTTTCACCAGTTCCGCCCCGCCCCCCCCGATCTGCGGCACGCTCTCCCCCATCAGCGATTCCACGCTCATGCCTTCCATCGGATAGTGCCGCATCAGCGCCTCGGCGAGGTCTTCCATCTTTGCCAGCACGAAATAGCACGTCACCGGGATCTGCCGAGCCGCGAAGTTCATGGCTCGCACCAAGCCCTCCTGCGTCGTGCAGACCATCAGCTCGGATCCGTCATAGCCCATCGGGAGCATGCGGAACTGCCACGCCTGGCGGCGGTTCACGAGGTCGTGCACGGCCGGGTCGATGTGCTCCAGGGTCGGGTCCACCCAGCGCGTGGTCTGGGCATATTGCTCGGCCCAGGCGCGTTCAACGTCTTTGGCCTTGACGCCCAGCATTTCCTCGGCGATCTCGCCAAAGGGTCGCTGGGTTTGGCGCTGACGTTCCAAGACTTGGCGAAGCTGCTCGCCGCTGATCACGCCGCGGTTGACGAGAAGTGTGCCGATGGGCTGACGCATGGGTGCCTCCCTGTTCCCCTGGTTCGGGGATGTGCTTGTGCGATCGGGATGTCCGTCGCACCCATGTCATCGACGACGGAATGCCCTCTCTTGTGGTGGATCAGGACGAGTTTGGCCAGATCAGGCGCAACCCGTGCGCGTGGCGCGGTTGGCGTCGGTCTCATGGCTCAAAGGGGGTGTGCTGCCGTGGGCGGGTAGAAATCGACATCCACGGCGAGATTTTCATGGCCCGGTTCGCGTTGAAATGCGAAGGCCCCGCGTCCGAGAAGATCGGCGGAAAGTAGCTCAGAGCCCGGCCGGCTCGATGGTCGCCGTGAGCCCCTTGCTCTTGAACTGCTCGGCATAGAGCTCGGCACGTTCTTTATGGGTCACGAGCACCTGGGCCAGCCCGCGGGTGTGGGCCACCCGCATGACTTCCTCGGCGGCGATCACCTTCAGGGGCGTCAGCTCAACGATCGTCCGCACAACATAGAGCATGTCGTTGTGGTCGTCGTTATGGAGCAGAACGCGATAGGGGGGAAGCGCCTTGGGTGGGGCGGGCGCCGGCTTGGTGGCGGTGGCCGGTGGGCTGGAGGGGACAGGGGAAACCTGGGGTGGCTTGGACTCACTCATGGGGTGGACCAACTCCTTCGCGCGTGGCCGCCTGAGAACGCCAACAACAGACGATACCCCGATTCGGGCTGATCTGTTCCGCACGGACGTGAAACTCCCGCCAAGACGCTTGGTCGGAACAGGTTGACGGGGTCGAGCGGCATTCTTGTGGCCGACGGCGCAATAGACCGGCATACTTTGATTTGATGAAGGGCCCCCGGACGATGTCGGTCGACAGGTCCGGGTCAGCGGGGAGCGGGAGATGGAACGGGCGGCGCGATGTTCGAGCTCATCGTTTGCAATACCAGTGGCGAGGTTCTTCGGCGGTTCGATCTCGCCCGCGTTGAAGCGGCCCGCGCCCGCGTGATCATCGGGCGAGCCGAGGATTGTGATCTGCGCATCCGCAGCTCGGCCGTGTCGAGGCATCACTGCGTGATCGAGCGTGACGAGCTGGATCGATGGATCGTGCGTGATCTGGGTTCGACCCATGGCGTGGTCGTAGACGGAACGCTCGTGCCCCAGGCGACGTTGCGCGATGGATTGCAAGTCCGCATCGGGCCTGCGGTGCTGTCGTTCGGAGCGTCGCCCGTGAGCGTTGCTCAAGAGGTCGCCCGCGAGCTCGACGAACTCAGCGGCTGATCGAAAAGTTCACTGGGCCGCGACCGGGGCGATGAATCGATCGCTCACCTGTTCGACAAACGCATGGGCGATCTGCTCGGCGTTGTAGCCGCTCTTGAGCAGCACCAGCGGCTTGTCGGCGCGGGAGGCATAATCACGTGCCTCGTCGGCGTGCAGGTGGCCGGTGAGCTTGATGATGACGACCACGCCCGCGGTGTCGCCGCGTTCGATCGGCCCGCGCATGGATGAACCCGAGCCGTGCTCGGTGAGAAAGACCCAGTCGACATCGGCGAGTTCGAAAGCGCTGATGAGCTTCTGGATTGCTCTGGGCCTTGGCTCGCCGCCGATGAGCACCAGACGACGACCCTTGAGCCAGGATCGGACTTTCAGCACGCGCTCACTCGGGGCACGCTGCTCAGAGATGTCATCGCTGTCGTCATCATCCCGCTCGGTCAGGGCGGCGTCGATAACCGTGGCCAGCTGTTCGCGGAGGTCCGGAGGGGTCTCCTGCGCGATCATTCCCGCGGCCTGAGCGCCCAGGTGTTCGCTGATCCGATCGTCGGTCGCGGGCACGCCAAGCTCTTGGAGCGACTTGATCGCCACGGTGATCTTGCGCCAGTGCGGTTCGCACTCCACGCCACCGGCCTTCACGATCTGGTTCGCGTGATAGCGGACCTGACCCAGCAGGTTCTTGATCGACTTGACCTTGCCGGCCTGATCCTCCAGACGCGTGCGGACCTCCGCGGCGCGGTCGATCATTGACTGCGCCGCGAGCGGGTCGGCGGGGTCGTCGATGGCCATGTGTCTGGAGATGAAGATGCGACGCTGGGCCGTCTCCTGGCGGAGCCATACGTGCGACTCGGCCTGATCGCGGTCGTCGTCGCTGAGCCAGCTGTCCTTGAGCGCGACGCGGAGCGCCGACGATGCCTCGGCAAGCAGGCCCAGGATCACCGGCTCGTCATCGCTGCGCCGACCGGCATACAGCTCATCTCTGCGACGCGCAAGGTCCGCCGCGGCGGCCAGCGCGTCGTAACACAACGCGATCTTGCGGAGCGACGCGTCATCCGGCTGCGTCCGCTCGCGCCAGAAGACCCAGAGGAAACAGTTTGGCGTCGCCTTGGCGGTGGCGATCTGCTCATCCATCTGCCGCTTCAGCTCCGCATCGTCGATGATCGACGCCACGGCCCGACGCTGGATGTACAGCCGGCACGACTCGGCCTTCAGCTTGCTGCGCTTCACCATGAGCGCGAGATCGATCGGCGTGCGCTCGGTCGAGGAGTGCGCTTCGGCGCGCGCGAGTGTTTCCAGGGCCGACTGCCGCGCACGCCCGATTTCCTGCGTTGTGCCCTCAACGGGAACGTGCACGAGCGTGTCGCCGATCTTCAGCGGCACCGTCGCGCTCGAAACGACCTGCACGGGCCCTCGGATCGCGGCCGCCGGTGCGATGACGCGTGCCGGGGAGGGCGGACCCGGCGGGATGGGCGTGGCCGCCGGATCCTGAGCAACCGGCTGACTGATCGACTGCGACGTCGGCTGAGCCGTCGGCGAGGCGTTGGACTGCGAGAGATTCTGGGTGGTGGCTCCGGCCCGCTTTGCTTCCTGAATCAGCCAATCTCCGAGCGCAGCGACCACATCACGCAGCTCGGGGGATTTGGCAAGCTGCGGCTGGAGCAGACGCGACAGGGCGTCCACCAACTGCTCGGCCTTCGGATCGGTCATCGCCGCAATCGTAGCGGCAACGCCCTACATTTCTCCCCTTGTTGGTCCGCAACTTTTCGGGGAACTGCATGGCCAGTCCTGTACACTTTTTGACGATCGCCGACACTCCCGAGGAGTTGCTTCGTCGGATGCTGATCCGAGCAATCCGTCTCCGGGGTCGCCCTGGGCATGGGTTGCTCGCGGGCAAAACGCTGCTCTGCCTGTTTGAGAAACCCAGTCTGCGGACGCGCGTCAGCTTCGAGCAGGCCATGCGGAAACTCGGCGGCGAGGTGATGAGCATGACCGGGGGCGAGGTCGGCATCGGCGGCCGCGAGGCGCCGCAGGACATCGCCCGCGTCTTGTCCAGCATGGTCGATGGCGTCATGGCACGCGTCATGCTGCACGACACGCTGGAGACCTTCGCGTCGGTCTCGACGGTGCCGATCATCAACGGACTTTCAAACTGGGCGCACCCGGCGCAGGCGATCGCGGACATTCTGACGATCATCGACGAGTTCAGCCCGGGCAACCTTGACGGCGTGCGCGGGCGGACGGTGGCGTTTGTCGGGGATGGCAACAACGTCGCTCGCTCGCTCGCCGCGGCGTGTGCGAAGCTGGGGCTCAGGTTCAACATCTGCTCTCCCCCCGGGTATGAGTTTGATCGCGCGTGGGTGAAGAAGATCGAGTCGATGTGTCCGGGGTGCGTGATCAGCCAGATGGCCGACCCGGTTGAAGCGGTGCGGAGCGCCGACGCGATCTACTGCGACACGTTCATCTCGATGGGTCAGGAGCACGAGCGGGCCGAGCGGCTGAACGCGTTCAGTAGGTATCAGGTGAACGAGGAGCTTTTGAGCCGAGCGCCCGGGCACGCGATTGTGCTGCACTGCCTTCCGGCCAGCCGCGGGGTGGAGATCACCGACGGGGTCCTCGACGGCCCGCGCTCCCGCGTGTTTCCACAGGCACGGAATCGCATGGATGCGCAAATGGGACTGCTCGCCGAAGTGCTCGGGTGAGTGGGAACCGTGGAACAGCGGAACATCTGAACAGTGCAACAGTGGAACAGTTGAGCCCGACAAGTCACCGCGTCTCCGAGATCACGCCACTCCCGCCGCTTTGCGCAGCGCATCCACGGCTCGCGGAATCATCTCGGCGTGCACATCAAGGTGGCAGACCAACCGGATGCGTTGCGGCATGGTGCTCAGGGCGAGCACGCCGTGCGACTTGAGTCGGGCGACGACATCGCCCGCGGTGCCGAGCTTGGGGTCGATATCGACGAAGACCATGTTGGTTTCAACAGCCAGCGGAATGCTCAACCCGTTGATTGTGCGAATGCCGTCGGCCAGTCGGCGTGCATTGGCGTGATCGTCCTTCAACCGCTCACGGTGGTGTTCCAGCGCGTGCAGAGCTGCGGCGGCGATGACACCGGCCTGTCGCATCGCTCCGCCGAACATCTTTCGAAAGCGGTGCACACGGGCGATGGTGGCCTCATCGCCGCAGACGGCCGACCCGACGGGCGCACCAAGTCCCTTGGAGAAGCAGCACGAGATGGTGTCAAAGTGCTGCGCATAGTCGCTGGGCTTGAGCCCGGTCGCGGTGCAGGCGTTCCAGATGCGTGCGCCGTCGAGGTGGACTTTCAGGCCGTGCTCACGGGCGGCGGTCGAGACGCGCTGAATCTGCTCGATGGGCCAGATGCTTCCCCCGCCGCGGTTCTGTGTGTTCTCGACGACGACGAGCTTGGACCATGGAAAGTGCGCGTTGTGCGGCCGCACGGCATGGTGGACGTCGGCGGCATCAAACAGCCCGGCATGACCCGGCAGCGGGCGGATCATCACGCCCGAGAGGGCCGCGGGTGCGCCGGTTTCATAATGGATAATGTGCGAGTCGGCGTGGCAGATCACCTCATCGCCTGGCTCACAGTGGGCGCGGATCGCGAGCTGGTTGGCCATCGAGCCGGAAGGGACGAAGACCGCCGCGGGCTTGCCCATGATCTCGGCGACGCGGCGCTGCAGCGCGATGACGGTCGGGTCATCGCCCAGCACATCATCGCCCACCTCGGCCTGCGCCATGGCGGTGCGCATCGCTGGCGTTGGGCGTGTGACGGTGTCGGACCGGAGGTCGATCATCGGGGATTGTGCGGGTGTGGACATGGGCAATTGTGAAGATGGCTTGGTACGACGGTTGTTCGGGAGTTTTAATGCGCCAGGCTCGGAAGCCGCACTGTAGAATCGCCGTATCGCGTAGATCGAAACGTTCGGACGGGAAGCCCGGAATTTCGCCAGCGATGCGGAGCGGGTATGCCGAGTTCTCCGAAATGGATGCAGGGTCTGAGCCGCGAGACGCCGGCGGAGCAAGCGGCAGAGCGTGTTCTGCGCGCTTGGCTTGGCGAAGTGGCGAAGCTGCTGCCTCGCGCGATCAAAGCCCAGAAGTCGGATCGCGGCTCAAAGGCTGTGCACGAGCTGCGCGTCGCGACGCGGCGAGCTTCGTCGGCGATCGGGGTCTTCGCCGATGTGCTCGATGGGGATCGTGTTCGCAAGGCGCGACGGCGGCTTCGGAGGATCCGTCGCGCTGCGGGCGCGGTGCGCGATTGCGACGTGCACAGCGAGGTGCTCATCGGCGCACTCTGTCGAGACGACGACGCCGCGACACGCGACAACGTGCGGCGTGTTGCCCGGGCGTTGCGATCGCGCCGCACGCACGCACTCCCGGAGTTGGCCGATCTCGCAGAGCGCTGGCCCGCGGCGAAGTTGAAGAAGCAGTTTGCCAAACTGATCACGTCGCTGAGCGAAACTCATGAGCCGCCGACATTTGGTGAGCTTGCCGATCGGGTGATCCGGCGCGAGATCGACGCGGTGATCCGTGCGGGCTCGGCGGACCTGACCGATCTCGAGAACGTGCACGAGGTGCGTGTGCGACTGAAGCAGTTGCGTTACGCGGCGGAGGCCGTCACGCCGTGCCTGGGGCCGACTTGGTCCACGTCACTCTTACCGAAGCTGATTGAGTTGCAGGGTGTGCTCGGAGACATCAACGACACCTGCCTGCTCATCCACGTGCTGGAACGCGCCGAGACTGAGCAGAAGCACGCACCGGCAAAGCCCGCCGCAGAGATTGCCGAGAAGAAAAGGGCCGGTGAGTCGGGTTCCCGCGGGTCCGTCGCGCAGGCCAGAAACAACGGCCGAAAGAAAGGCGCAAGCACCGCGGCATCCGGGCTCGGTGTCGTCGTGAGTCGGCACAAGGAACGACTGGCCTCGGCCCACGCGGCCTTCGTCGAGCGATGGGCGGCCTTTGCCTCTGGTGCGTTTTTCGACGAGCTTCGGGCGGCCCTGGTGGCGGAGGCGGTGCCCGCGTTGCAGGTAAACACGGTTCCCGAGCCGCTCTCCAGCCCGCGCGTGCTGAAGCCCATCGGCTTTGTCGAGCCCAAGGGCGGCATCGAGAGTGGGAGCGAGACCAGGCGGCACGCCCGGCGGCGGATCGCCGCGATCGATGTGGGCACCAACAGCGTTCGACTGATTGTCGCCGAGGATCAGCCCGACGGGTCGTATCGCGTGCTCGATGACGAGAAAGAGCTCACGCGACTGGGCCGAGGGTTGCAGGACACCGGCAAGATGACCCCCGAGGCGATGGAGCACACCGCCGTGACCGTGGCGCGGATGCGGTCGATCGCCGAGGGCTATCAGGCCGCGGAGATCCGCGTGGTGGGCACCGCGGCGGCACGCGAGGCCAAGAACGCTCCGGCATTAGCACGGCTGATCGAGGAGCGATCCGGGCTGAAGATGCAGGTCATCAGCGGCGAGGAAGAGGCCATGCTCGCCTATCGCTCCGCCGCCAGCGCGTTTGATCTGCGCGATGTGTCCAGCGCGGTGATCGACATCGGGGGCGGATCGACGGAGATCGTGCTCTCGGCGGCGGTCAAAGATCACAGCGATGACGCCCGTCGAGCGGGTTTGGGCGGGGGCGTGATCGAGCGGGCGTACACCATGCCGATCGGGGCGGTGGTGCTCACGGAGAAGTTCGGCGGTCCGGAAGCGTGCAGTGGTAAACGGTTTGAAGATCTGCGTTCACACGTCGCAGATGTGCTGAAGGAGCGCGTCGGCCGTCCGCCGATCGTGCCCCAGTTGGCGATCGGTACCGGCGGCACCCTGACCACGCTCGCTGCGATGGTGAAGATGCGCAAGATGGGGGCGATCGGCGATGGGCTGTTTGGGAGCGTGCAGGGGTTTGAGATCGATCGGGCGGACGTGCGGCATCTGATTGCCCAGTTGCGCGGGCTGGCGGTGAAGGATCGGGTCCGGGTGCCGGGGCTGACGGCGGACCGGGCCGACATCATCGTGGCTGGGCTGGTGATCGTCGATGCGGTGATGAAGCGGCTGGAGGTCAACCGGCTGCGGGTGCACGAGGGCGGGATTCGGGACGGAATCCTGCTGGGCATGGTGCGCGGGAACAAGGAAGCCGCGGACCCGAAACGAGACCCCATGAAGGGCGTTCGGCGGTTTGCCCGGGCCTGCGGGTATGAGGCCGCCCATTCCAAGCATGTCACGGGGTTGGCGCTGTCGATCTTTGACCAGTTAGGCAGCCAGCGGGCGTTGCTGGATCTCGAAGGTGGGATGAGCTTTGGTGCCGAATCGCGGCTTTTGCTCGAAGCCGCGGCGATGCTGCATGACATCGGGTATCTGATCAACTACGCCCAGCACCACAAGCACTCATACCACCTGATCGTCCACGCGGATCTCCCCGGGCTGACGACGCGGCAGGTGCAGGTGATTGCGAATGTGGCCCGGTACCACCGGGCGGCAGAGCCCAAGAGCAAGCATCGGACGCTGGCGAATCTGGGTGCCGAGGATCAGGCCCTGGTGCGTGGGCTTTCGGGGATCCTTCGGGTGGCCGATGGTTTGGATCGGACGCACACACAGAGCGTGAGCGGCGTGGATGTGAAGATAGAGAAGAGCGGGGTTCACATTGGGGTGCGTGCCGAGCATGAGCCGGGTGTGGACATGTGGGGATCGGCACGGAAATCAGGGTTGTTTCAGAAGGCCTTTGGGCGCGTTGTCCATTTTGAGTGGCACGGGGGAGAAGCTGGAGAAGATCGATCGGCCCGGAAATCTCGAGCGAAGGTTGAGGGCGTGGTGGCGTGAATGTGAGTGGAATGATCGATTTTTTTGAACAGAAAGTAAAGAAATCGAATTTGTCCGGAATCGACGGGAATGGCGAAAATGGAAATGGTGGCGGGGCTGAGAACATGGGTAAGGCGTGTGCGCTGGGGAGAGGTATGGAAAAGCGCGCAAGTACTGAGAAGATCAGAATTTCTGAGACAAAGAGCTTGCACCCGGAACGTGGGTGTGATACAAACAATGCGCTGCACAGCTGTGGGCAAAACGAGCGCGTCAGCGAGCCATGAAGCTCGGAGGGTCGAAAGGCCCGTGGTTGGTTCAGGCATTTGTAGTGAGTCGTTATGGTTGCCGTCGCGGGCGTGAACGCGGCGGGGACCGGCGTGTCTTCCGTACGAAGCGTCGGGCTTGCGTGCCCGTCGATCGAATTCGTCCTGACACGTGGGTGTTTCAGAGTGTGTTTGTAAGGAGGTTTCCAGATGGTTAGCAAGTGTCAGTTTATGACTCTGGCCTGTGCCACGGCGCTGGTCGCCGGCTCGGTCGCTTCGGGCGCCGAGAAGAATGTCGCCCCGAGCTCCGCTCGTCTGGCGGTCAACAATGTGGTCGAGAGCGTTGCCCTGTTCGGTGGCACCGGCTGCGACTGCGTGTGGAACAACGGCGCGTTCGACGGTCGCGATGGCCAGGCCTCGCACCTCGGCGGCGCGATCACTCACGGCAAGAAGGCCGCTGACGATCTCTTCCTCTGCGAAGGGTACGTCTACGACCTGAGCACGGTCTCCGCGACCCTGCTCACCACGACCCTCCAGGGTCTGGTCAAGCCGCGCATGGAGATCTGGTCTGACTGCAACGGCTCCCCCGGGTCGCTGCTGTACACGTTCGAGAAGCCGAACGTGGTTGAGACCGGCCGGAACTTCGGCACGGCGTTCGATGGCCGCTCGCTCCGCATCGTGGACGTGACGTTCGACGTCGCCCGCGAGACGAAGGTCGAGAACAAGAACATCGTCCTCAAGGGTGGCACGTACTGGATCTCCATCTACGGCACGACCGACGGTCAGTGCCCGACGATGCAGATGTGTGACGTGACCTACTGGGGCACCGCTGGCAACCAGGTCATCAAGGGCGTTCCCGCCAAGAAGATCGACGGCGTCCCGACCCCGTCCTACAACCAGTTCAACTTCCCCGGCCCGTGGGGCTCGGTGCTGGATGACTGCTGCGTCGGCTGCACGGACCTGAACTTCGTGTTCTGCGCCGAGCCCTGCAAGATCCTCATCGACAACGGCGGCGGCCGTCGCCAGGTCGGCTCTGAGGCCGTCGGCGCCAGCAGCCAGTACGCTCCGACCAGCTGGAGCCAGATCGAGACCCGCGCGGCGGACGACTTTGTCGCTCCTCCCTGCGATCCGATCGAGATCTGCTACGTCGAGGGTTGCGTCCTGACGAACTGCGTCGGGTTCTGGGGCGCGTTCGAGCTCTACAACAACGACTGCAACAAGCCCTCCTACGCCCTCGGCGGCCAGCCCATCGGCGGCCAGCAGTACCTCGCGACCAAGATCATCCCGCTCGGCTACTCGGCGATCGTCGACGGCCGCACGCTCAACGCGTTCAAGCTCGAGTTCCATGACCTGTCCATCCGTCTCGATGGCGGCAAGCAGTACTGGATCTCGGTCGGCGTGAAGTACACCTTCAGCATCAACGAGCGCGCTCAGTTCTGCTACAACAGCGACTGCCGCCGCTCCTGCCTCATCCGCTTCAACGAAGGCCGCGCTCTGACCGCCTTCACCACCGAGACCCTCCGCGACGGCTCCGTCGTCCCGGGTTGGGCCAAGGTTGGCAACGACTACTCCTTCCTGATCGCCGCCGAGCCCGTCCGCTCGACCGCCCCGATCGGTTCTACCCCGGCCTGCGCCGCTGACTTCAACGTTGACGGCTCGATCAACGCCGCCGACATCTTCGACTACCTGAACGCTTGGTTCACCGGCTGCCCATAAGCCGACCCAAGGTTGATCACGAGATCGGTTCGTGAGCGATCACGAAGCCGACCCCGATGAAACTTCCAAACGCCCCGGAGCATCTGCTCTGGGGCGTTTGCGTTTTGGCTCTTTCGTTCAACTCGTTCAGCAAACGAAGCGGTTTCGGCCAGCTATTGCACGATGTTGGGCGCGTGTGTCGATGCCGGACGTGAGGAGCGTGGGGTGTGCGGTAGATTGAGTGTGGGCGACTGGGCTGGGCGGGTGTGCCGGAGCGGGAATGTCCGATGGGCCGTTCATTCTGGGGTTAGTGGCATCGGGCGATCCGGACGCCGTGCGCGCGTGCATGGATCGCTATTCGGGGCTGGTGTGGTCGCTTGCGCGTCGGTTCTGCTTCAATCCGTCGGATGCGGAGGACGCTGTGCAGGAGATCTTCCTGGACCTGTGGAAGAGCGCGGCGCGGTTCGATGCCTGTGTTGCGAGCGAGGCCACGTTCGTGGCGATGATCGCTCGACGCCGACTGATCGATCGACGGCGAAGAGCGTCGCGCATGGGCCGCATCGCCAGCGTTGAGATCAGCACGATCCGCGTGCAGCCGGAGCAGGGGGATGGTCGGCTCGAGCAGCGTGAAGAAGCTCTGAAGGCCGCGGAGGCGATCGAGAAGCTGCGCCCGGAGCAGCAGCGTGTGCTGCGACTGAGCGTGTACCAGGGGCTGTCGCACGAGCGGATCGCCGAGGCGACGGGCCTGCCGCTGGGCACGGTCAAAACCCACGTGCGTCGCGGGCTGATTCGCGTTCGCGAACTGATCGGTCAGGCGGATGAGACCATGTCGAGCGCAGATGCGGCGGAATCTGCGATGTCGTGAGTCGGCCGGGGATCAGGGGCGTTCCAGTTCGGGCTTTGGCGGGGTGACAGAGACGACCCGGCCATCGGGGCCGTGCAGGGTGACGGTGCGATTCCGCGAGTCGATTTCGTGCACAATCCAGCCTTTGGAAACCTCGTCGCCCACGCGGTAGATGCGGTGGTTGATGCTGGCCAGGGCACGCTCGATCCCGACGTTGGGGGCGCTGCCGATCATGCCGGTGATTTGGAAGGTGGGCGTGATGAGGGGCTCAGCAGGAACGGTCGCATTGGCCGGAACTGTCGGGGCGGGTGCGGGGTCGGCGATGACCACCGGGACTGGGTCTGGGAAGTCCATGGGCGAGCGGATCGGGCTGGTGTTTGGCTGCGCCAGAACCCAGGCAAGGGCGAGCCTTTGCGTGTCGGTGAGCGTGGGCGGAGCGGCGGTTGTGAGCTGGGGTATTGCGGGGGCGGGCTGCGTGGCGGCGGCTGCGGTGGCCACCGGAGCGGAGCCGAGTCCGGTCCGGACGAGTTGGACGATGAGCGCCGGCGCGAGCAGGGTCGCGAAGAAGAGGATCTTGGCCGTGGTTTTGGGAGAGATCGCGGGCATGGGTTAGGGCGTCTCCTTGCCACTGACCTGGGCCTTGGCGGGAGGAACATTGGGGATGGGCTGCGGGTAGATCGTTACGGGCGCGGTCGGAGCGACCTTGACGGCGGAGGTGTCGAAGGCGTGGAGTTGGGCGTTGATCGTGACGCGCACGAGCCCGGCACGATCGGCATCGTCCGGGGTGATCTGGGCGGAGCCGATGACGACGTACCCGAGTGATGCGGAGAGCTGGGAGATGAAGTTGGTCGCGTCGGAATAGGTTCCTGAGAAGGAGAGGGTGAGTCCGAGCTTGCGATCGGCGGGCGGCGCGCCGCCGGAAGAGAGAGCTGCGAGAGCGTCGGCCGCGGCGGGCGTTCCGGGAGCAACGCCGGGCGGGAGCGCGGGCGGTGAGGAAACGGGGCCTGCGACGGGGTTGAGCGTGTCGATGCGCACTCCGGTGGCGGCGGCGAGAGAGGAGATGCGGTCAAAGAGCAGCGTCTGGTCGATGCCTGGCGCGGAGCGTGAGACGACTTCGCGGACGCGGTCGGCGGTGATGCGCTGCAGTTCGCTGACCTGATCGGGCGAGAGGTTGCCGAAGATGGACTGGGCGCCGGAGGCGGCGTGGAGCTGCTCGATCTGATTGCGGGTGTCGGCGATGGCGGACTCGGCGGAGCCGACGATGAAATGGCGTGCGCCGCCGCAGATGGCGACGGCGATCACGAGTTCGCAGAGGACTCGGCGTGTGTTGAGGGTGGTGGTCATTGGGCCTCCGGAGTCGGGACGCCGGCGACGGGCGGCCTGGTGGCCGAGGGGAGGAGATATCTGGGGGGGAGTGGGACGACTTTGATGGAGAGCTCGAAGACCTGGGCGTCGTGACCACTGATCGCGGCGCGACTGGTCGCGCCGAGGGTGACGGACTGGACGATCGGGAGCTGCTGGAGCGCAGCGACATAGGCACGGATGATGGAGGGCGGGTCGGCGGACGGGTGAAAGCGGACGTGTCCGCGGACGCTGATGGTCGGAGTGGCGTCTGCGGCCTGCATGCTCAGCGTGTTGACCCGGACGGGCTCAGGCGTTGCGTTCGAGAGAGCCGAGAGGGCCGGGCTCCAGTCTGCACCCGCGGTCATGGTCGTGCGGACGCGCTGCTCGACCGCGCTGAGGGCCATGCTGGCCTGTGCGGACTGTTCGCGTGCCGCGAGCGCGGGTGCGTCGGCCTGGATGCGAGCGGTTTCGGCGGCGAGACGGGCGCGCTCTTGAGAGAGGCGGTTGTGGGAGTCGAAGGCCTCGTAGGCGACGAACGCGACGGCGAGCGCGGAGCCGATGAGCATCGCTCGCCTGATGCTGCGGAGTGATCGTGTGTGGCGACGGTCGCGCGGGAGGAGAGCGATGGAGAGTTCGGGGTTGCGAACGAAGGCGGCGATGAGGCCGCCGGTGCAGGAGTCCTGTGCGTCGGCGAGATCGTCGGACGCGGTTTCGGCGAGGATGGAGAAACCCGCGGCGCGAGCGATGGTCTTGGCGAAGTTCGGAACGGCGCTTCCCGGGCCGATGAACTTGAGCTGGACGGAGGGTCGCAGAGCGTCGCTGACGCCGAAGCGGAGCGACTGCTTGATCTCGACGCTGAGGCGCTGGACGAGGGGTTGCAGGTGGGGGAGGATGGCCGAGCCGATGAGCTGTGGGTGGCCCGGGATGTCGGCATCCGGGGCGGGGATGCCGGCGGTGAGCAGGAGATTGCGAGCACCGGCGGGATCGAGCGTCAGTGGGCCTTCGTCGGTGTCACGGGAGCGCAGAGGTCTGCGCAGGGCGTCGACGAGCATCTCTGTGCCGGTGGCGATGGTTCGGACGAAGAGGAGGCGGCCATGGGAGGAGGCGGCGAGCGTGGTGAAGTGCTCGCCGAGCCAGACGACGCAGGCGGCCTCGGCGTTGGCAGAGGCATCCATGGAGCAGCGGACGGTCTCGGCGATGGCGACGGACTCTGCGGGAAGGATGCGATCGACCGAGAGCCCCGCGGCCTCGAGCATGGCGCAGAGAGCGCTGGATCGTTCCTCGGCGTCGGCGCAGGCGAGCACATGCTGCTGCGGGACGGAGTCGGCGTCTTCGGTCGCGGTGGACTTGGCCTTGCTGGAAGGGTCGGTGTGCAGGAGCAGCGTGTCGTATGGGGCGTCGTCAACGGGGAAGTCGGCCACGCCGGTCATGGCGAGCTTGGCGGCCTGCTCGGCGGTGGCGGTGGAGACGGTGCGCGGGATCGGCGCCACGAGCGACACTGAGCCCGGTGAGAACGGGATGAGCGTTGCGGCGGCGTGGGTGATGTGCAGTTCGGCGAGGAGCTTTGTGAGCGTGGTCTGAAGCTCTGGGAGCGCGGTGGTGAACGGCGTGGGCCACTCGGCAAGGGCCAGACGCTCGGCACGCCACTCGACCGGACGCATCGCGCCGCTGAGCGTCGGGCGGATGACGCCGACCTCGATGCGCGATGGGCTGAGCTCGATGATGATGCGTGGGGTGGACATGTTCAGTTCTTTGCTCGGAGGGTGCCCAATATCAGGGGTATCGGCGAGCCGAGGAGTGAGCTTGCGGGGCATGAACGTCGGGACGGGCGAAGGTGCGTTCTCGGACGATGGGTTTGGATTGGCGAGGCCGTGCGGAGCGTCGGCAGACTTTGAAGGGCGTGCGAATGGTCGATAGCGCGTCGTGCGAGAATCGCAACTGGAGGCCGATCGTGATCAAGCGGACGATGGTGATGGCCGTGCTTGCTGGGGTTGTTGGCACGAGCGCGGCGGAGGCGCTGGCGTCGCCCACGGTGCTGTTTGTGGTGAACAACTCTTCGTCGCTGGAAGCGCAGGAGAGCGCCAAGCGGACGTTGATGCAGGGGTGGGGGTACATTGTGACGCCGATCTCGGCGTCGGCGTCGCAAGCGGCCTTTGATGCCGCGCTGCGGGCGGCGAGCTGCGTGTACATCAGCGAGACGGTGCTCTCGGGGGATGTCGGCACAAAGCTGACGGGCACGGTGGTCGGGATTGTGTGCGAAGAGTCATCGCTGAGCGATGAGCTTGGCATCTCGGCGTCGATGAGCACCATCACCGACAGCCAGATGAACGTGATCAACACGACACACTACATCACCAGCGGGCTTTCGAGCGGGACGAACACGCTGTTCTCGGCGTCGCAGCCGGTGCGATTTCTTTCGGGCAGTCTGGGCGGTTTCACGGTGCTGGGCCAGCGCGTTGGCGGGACGGAGCCGGTGATGGTGGTGATGGAGCCCGGGGCGACGTTGACCCCGAGCGGAACGGCGGCGGGGCGACGGGTGTATCTGCCGTGGGGGAACACGGGGATGAACATCAACCAGCTCAACACGGCGGGGCAGACGATCATGCGTCGGTCGATCGAGTGGGTGCTGCTGCCGATCTCGCACTGGAAGCTCGATGAAACGAGTGGAACGACGGCTGCGGACTGGGTCGGGGGGCGCAACGGGACGCTGTCCGGCGCGACGTGGGCGAGCGGGCGCGTCGCGGGCGGGGTTCAGCTGAACGGGACGTCGAACTTTGTCAGTGTGCCGGATTCGGCGGCGTTTCGGGTGACGACCGCGATGACGATCTGCGGGTGGATCCGAGCGTCAAGCTGGCCGAATGACGGCAACTGGGCGAGCGTGATTCTGCGCAAGGGCGACGCCAACCC
>JAIEOW010000133.1 GCA_019750095.1 Phycisphaerales bacterium | reverse complement strand
TTCTGAGGGAAACCTCCGCGCCGCCCCCGCTTGTTCTGAAGAACACCGGACCGACATCGAGCCGATAGGGAGTCGCGTCTGCGATCGAGAAGGTGACCACGCACCAAGACGTCGCGCCGTTCGCTCCCGACCCAACCTGCGCCGCCGTCTCGGCGGAACACTGGGCGATGATGCGATCGCTCAGGAGCTGCGAAAACTGTGAGGCCCTTTCGATGTTCCTTGGAGCTCCGAAAATGATGTCAAAACTCTCCAACGACTGACTGAAGTTGGTAAACCCGATGGCGTCAACTCGAGCGCCGGCCTGCACATAGCGTGTGCTGTTCAGGTAAGTGATGACGGCGGCCCCCGAGGATGGAGCGATTGACGCCGCGCTCAGGAATGCGAACGCCGTTAAGAACCACATCCTGTGAGTGAGCATTTACTGACCCTCCAGAATCACGCGGCAACGGGGCTTGGAGCACCGCGACCGACGACCGTGCGCTATCAAGCCGCCGCCCAGGATCACTATCGCGACCGATGGCGTCGGGAGAACGATGGCCCCAAACGCCGCCGATGGCCCTTGAGTAAACTGGAGCGAATCTGCGGAGGCGGTTACGATGAACTGGTATGTTCCTGGTAGAAGCAAACCCGTACGAGGTGGTGTTGGACTGCTATTGATAAACTCTATGGTTAGGCCGGTGTCAACGTTCCGAAGAGACACCTGTGCGCCTCCCCCACTCGTGGTAAGGAACACCGGGCCAGTATCAAGTCGATAGGGCGACTGCTCAGAGATTGAGAACATGACGACGCTGCGTGAAACAGCACTGTTCGCCCCCGACCCAACCTGGGCCGCCGTCTCAGCGGAGCACTGGGCAATAATGCGATCGCTCAGGAGCTGTGAAAACTGTGAGGCCCTTTCGATGTTCCTTGGAGTCCCGAAAATGATGTCAAAGCTCTCCACCGACTGATGAAAGTCTGTGAAACCGACGGCATCAATTCGAGTTGTGGCCTGCACGAATCGCTCGCTGCTCAAGTATGTAATCACCGTCGCTGGCACACTTGGTGCACACGCAAGCAGACTGGAGATTCCGACAACCACCGCAAGCGTTAGGTTCTGAATACGCATGGTCATACCCTCTGAACGCGTCGGCCACAGACTTCTGAACGGCAACGGCGCTAAACGATCTTCGCCTGCACAAACGCATTCCAGTAGTCGTATTCCTCGAAGCCCACTGCAAAGGCCCGCTCAACGGCAACGATGAAGACGTTGCATCCGTCGCAGTCCCAGGTATGCGCTGCGTTGTCCGGCGTGGTGGCGTGGTAATCAACTGCACCGTACCGCACAATGGCATCCTCCGCCGGCGTCAGCCGCATGAGCACCGACGCTTCGCCCGCAGCATTTCGGAGCGGGGACCTGGGCAGAAAGTTGGGCGAGCCCGTCGGCGATGCCAGCGTGCCCCCGAAGACGCGGAGCACCGGATGCACAACGGGCGCTGGAAACACATCCGCACCACCCGCGAGAGTCGAATAGCACACCCGAAGACGGAGCGACGTCCCAACCAAACTGCCTTCGTCACTCACACGCTTGAAAGAGAGTTTGCCTGCTCCGATGCTGTCGGCACGCAGCACCACATTGGCCGAGCTCACCGGATCTTGTGCGGCGAGACCAGTCAGGGGTGTCAGTGGGGCGCTTGGAGAGATCACCGTTATCCAATCGGATGCCCCGGATACGGGCACGCTTGGCCCCGCCGGAGCTATGGGAGAAAACGGCAACAACGACGTCGTCATGGAAAGATACTCGAAGGGCCGCAATGGACCAGTCAAACACGCTCCACGCTGGGCAGAGTCTGCTGGTATTCGGCTACTTATACAGCTCCCCCCCCCCTCAGGGTTGCAGCCGTTCCAGACAAACCCGCCGTTCTTCACAACGCGCATAAAAACACCCAGTGCATCCCGAACATCGGGGGCACTGGGTGCTTGGGTTCTTCTTCAGAGATCGCGAAATTTACTTCTTCACTTCCGCCTCATGCGTCGAGAGCGCCTCGCTCAGCCCCGGCACGCCCTCGGCCCCAGCGGGCACGGCGATGCTTGAGCCCTTGAACGCGTCGCCAATCGGCTCGGTGCGGCCCGCGCCGTCGTAGCCCAGGTGCTGCTGGAAAAAATGCTCGGCGACCGCGTAGAAGCTCAGGCGGTTCGCCGGGCGGGCGAAGCCGTGGCCTTCGTCGGGGTACAGCACATAGGTCACGGGAATCTTGCGCTCGCTCATGGCCTTGACGATCTGGTCGCTCTCGGCCTGCTTCACGCGTGGGTCATTGGCGCCCTGGCCGATGAGCAGCGGCTTCTTGATCTTGGCGACATGGTTCAGCGGCGAACGCTCGTTGAGGAACTTCTGGCCCTCGGGCGTGCGGAAGTCGCCGACGCGGGCGGCGAAGTTGTCCAGGAACGGCTTCCAATACGCCGGGATCGACGCGATCAGCGTGTTGATGTTTGATGGTCCCACGATCGACACGCCGCAGGCGAAGACGTCGGGCGTGAAGGTAAGCCCGGCGAGGGCGGCATATCCGCCGTAGCTGCCGCCGTAGATCGCGACGCGCTCCTTGGTGGTGATGCCCTTTTCCACGGCCCAGTTCACGGCGTCGATCAGATCGTCGTGCATCTTGCCGCCCCACTCGCGGTTGCCCGCGTTGAGGTGCTTCTTGCCGAAGCCGGTTGAGCCGCGGAAGTTGACGTTGAGCACGGCATACCCGCGATTGGCGAGCCACTGGCTCTCGGCGTCAAAGCCCCAGGTGTCTCGGGCCCACGGGCCGCCGTGGACGTTGAGGACCATCGGCACCGGCTTCTCCGGCTTGCCGTCGCGATCCGCGTCGGCGGTGAGCGGGAGCGAGAGATAGCTGACCATCTCCAGCCCGTCGCGGGCCTTGATGACCACTGAGTGCATCGGCACCAGCGGCAGACCTTCGAGCGCGGGACGATTGACAAACAGAGCCGAGACTGTCGGCTTGCGGCCGGGATTCTTCAGATCGCCGCGATCCAGCAGCACGGTGCGGGCCGGCGCGTCGTCTTCCATGAAGGTGACGATCCAGAAGCGATCGTCCTTAGAACGGCTGGTGACGTTCATGTCGCCCTTGCCGCCCAGTTTGCTGGTGCGCAGCGCGTAGAAATCAACCTGCAGCGACTGGTCGGCGATCGCCCAGTGCTCGCGGTCATAGTTGGTCTGCACTGCCTCGACCTTTTTGGTGATCGGGTTGATCAGCACGCCCGAGATATCGGTGCGATCATCCTCGAGGATCGTGGTCTTCTTCTTGGTCTCGATATCCATCGCGTACAGCCCGGCGGTATCACGCCCGCGGCTGTCGATGATGTACACGACCTTGCCCGTCTTGTCGAAGTCAACGAACGCGGTTGAATCGACGTCTTCAAGTCCGACCGAGTCATACGGCTGCATCGCGCCCTGCGCGTCGGGCTTGAAGATCGCCAGCCCGCCGTCGGGCGTGGGGATGGTTGCGAAGCGCACCTTGTAATCGTCATCGACCTCGAACGAGGCGTAGCCAGCTTCTGGGTTGTCCTTGATCTCGTTCTTGATCAGCAGCGCCCGCTCGCCGGATTTGATGTTCACGCGATAGAGATCGTGGAACGCCGGGTTGCGATCGTTGATTGCAATGACGATCTCTTCGGGGAAGTTCTCGCTCGCCTGCACGATGCGGGCGGCGACATTGTCCAGCGGGGTCAGGTCCTTCACCTCGCCGCCGGCGGCGGGGACGGAGTAGACGCGCCAGTTCTCATCTCCGCCCTTGTCGCGGAGATAGAGGATGTGCTTGCCGTCGTGAGCCCAGGAGTGCTGGGTAATGCCGCGCTTGGTGTCGCTGGTGATGGGCTTGGCCTTGGTGATGTCACTGGCCGGGCCGACCCAGACGTTCAGCACGCCGTTGGATGGCGCGATGAAGGAGATCTGCGTGCCGTCGGGCGAGATGCGCCCCTGGGTGCGCTCGGGGTTACCAAACAGCACGGCCCGCGGGATCAGCGGAACGCCCTGAGAGACGTCCACCGGCGAACGCTCCTTGACGGCGTGCACCGGGCGATCCGAACCCTCGCCCTCTTTGGCCTTGATGGTCGTGGTGGGAACCTGCGCCCCGGCAATGGCGGCCAGAACGAGTGCGCCGACCACAAAGGCCGGTGCGTTGCTGCGAATGCGCTGCATCATCGGATGAACTCTCCAAACGCCACCAACCCCGCCACACACGCGCTCTCGGGCCGAGAGACCCGCGAACGACGCCTGTTGTTCTGTTCAGATCAGGGTAGGTTGCGTGTTCCGCGTCCGAGTACCCGGGAATTGGCCGGGACCAGAGGGCGGAGGACGCGGGCGATGCCAGTTTCGTGCTCAGAACAAGGGGCGGGGGTGCTTACGCGTTCTGGGCGGGCGGGGTTGAGGGGGCGGGTGGGGTGGGGGGGTGATCGCGCTGCATCTTCTCGATGGCGCGATGGCCGATCCACGCGGCCGTGCCGAAGACGGCGAGCGACAACGCGATCCCCACGGGCCAAACCCAGGCGGGCGCGGCGTTATCCAGGTCATCGCGCGTGAAGTTCTCGACCGTTGCGCCAATCACCACGGCGATCACCGTGCGCGGGGCCATCCCGATCAGCGTGCCAAAGAAATAGGGGACCGCCGGCACCTTCACCGACGCCATGATCAAGTTCGTCAGCGCAAACGGGGAGTTCGGGGGGCAACGCAAGAGTGCCACCATGCCAACACTTTTGAGAAAGCTCCGAGATTCGTGGTCTTTCACGAGCGCATCGCGCACGGCCATCCACTTTGGTCGCTCCTTGAGCACTTCCAGCACGCGTTCGCCGCTGGCCCGCCGGGCGATCACATACCCCAGCATCGCGCCGCCGGCGAACCCCACGAGCGCCGCCGGGATGCCCAGCGTCACGCCAAACGCAAATCCGCCGAGTGCGGCCTGGGCATACGTCGGCAACAGGGCAAGGCCCGCAAACACGATGAATGCCACGGTGTACAGCACCAGCCCCTGCGACTGGTGTGTTTGCAGCCACGTGCTGACGGTGCGCATGTATGTGAGCAGCAGCACGCCGGAAAGGGGCGGGAGCGCGAGCGCCGCGATCGCCAGCGGCCCCGCCGCACCGAGACGCGTCAGCAGCGGCGGCTTGGGCGCGCCGTCGTCGTCTGGTGTGCTCTTGGTCGGCTGCGGTTCCGGCTCAGGCATGGGCGGAGAGGATATGCCGAGGATTGATGCGCCCATCATCGGTCGACTTCGCACGAGCGGGCCATCGCGAGGCAATGTGAACGTCAGAGTCGGACGGCGAAGCCGTCACGGTTCATAGCCGGGGATTGCCGCGATAGCGGCATCCCCGGACCCAGCGACTGTCGCGTTGGGCACCGCAACGCGGTGCGGGTGTCACGGACGACTGATGCGCGCTGCGATGTTCCGTGCTATTGACACCGGCCCACGACCTGCACCGCCGTCGCGGTGCGTGTCCGTCAAACGCTCCCCGGGCGTGCCGCTCGCGCGGCGACGCCCGGCTATGGACCACGAGGGCTTCGCCCTCTCGCTCGCTGTGCCATCGCCTTCATCGCTTGTCACGGCCGCCAGTGATACTCATACTCCAGCGTCACCGTCTTGCTCTCCCCGGGCTTCAACGTAAACGTCCACGTCGTCTGGCTGTGCGGGTTCAATCGATAGTCCCATCGGTAGCCGCCCCAATCCTCCGGGCGGTGCGGCTTGATGGCGATCTTGCCGCCGTCGCTGGTCGAGAGCGCTCGCCCGCCATTGTCCACGCGGATGCGCACCTCCGACGCCTCCGCTCGGCTGCTGGTCAGTGTTGCGGTGCCCTTCACGCGGATCAGCTTGTACGTGTTGCCGCCAAACTCGACATCGCGACGCGAGATTTCTTCTTCATCGAACTTGCCGCGGATGTCCACCGCGACCGTGAGCGGCAAGAGCGTCTTGCCCCCGATCGGGGTGTACGTCAGAAGCTCCTGCGCGATCGGAATCGCCTTCTTCCCGCCCATCACCAGCGCGGCACCCGTCGTCCAGGGCGTTTGCGACGCATTCGCCAGCTCGATCTGGTGCCAGACTTCGTTCGCGCTGAGATCCACCGGCGAATCACGATCCGTCGGCGGTTGCCACGGCTGATTGGTGTTCCGACGCCCGCCGTAGTACGTCTGTTGTTGCTGCGGATCGCGCAGCACGTCGACATCAAATGTGTACAGATGCGTGTGTTTCACGGGCTGGGTCCACAGGGGCAGCGTGGCCCGGTCGCCTTTGCCAAGCGTCATGCTGGGCACGCTGTAGACGAACATGTCCTGCTCGCCGGTCATGCCGAGCTGGGCCGAGCCGTCGGGCTGACCGGTTGCGGCCTCATCGCGCTGCCGCCATTCGCCGGCCCGCTGGCTGAACATCGCGTTGGACAGCGCCGTCTGGCGACCCATGACATTCGGTGCCGCCACCGCGAGCGTGTCGCGCAGCGTGCGCTCCAGGCTCAAGGGCGAGACCACGTCCTTGAACCGGAAGTTCGGCACGCCCACAACCAGATCGACCGGCGCGTTCTTGATGTCCTCCAGCTCATTGAGAATCTCGCCCTGCAACGCGAGCGCGGCCGAGTCGCCGGATTCCGGTAGCCCGACGCGATATGTCGGAATCCACCGGATTCCCGGCGTGAAGTACATGAGCGTCACCGCGACCGGCTGGGTCGAATCGCCCACGTCGATCGACAGCCGCTTGCGCTTCTCCTTGGTGTTCACGGTGCGGGTGATCGTGGTCGTCACATCCGCCCCGCTCACGTTGCGAATATCCGCGACCGGCAGCACCATCGTGCTGTCAGCGCTGCGGCGAATCTCCACGAACTGGCCGCCCCCCGCCCACACCGGCTGTTCCAACCGCAGCGGCACGTTCGGTGCAGGCGAGGTGACGTCGGCGTCGTTCCAACGATCGGGCTCGCTCTTGGGCGGCGAGAGCAGGACGCTCTTGATCGTGCCGCTGATTGTTCGGCCCTTGTCGCCGACCAGCTCGATCTCCACGCTCCGTCCGACGTTGGCACGAAGCAGGTCCAGCACACTCGTGCACGGAACCTGATCTTCCCGGGTTGTGGAACTCTCCACCCACTCAGCCCGCATGCCCAGCACGTCGCCATTCTCGCGCGACGCCCAGAAGCATCCGAGCACCGCCGCATCGGGCACGGCGTAGGTGTGCACCCTGCCCGAAGTGTCCGGGATCGCCACGCCGCGCTTGACGATCATCGCGTGCCCGTCCTTATAGACGATGACCCGCGTGGTGGTCAGCTCAAGTTCGCCGCGCTCTTTGGACTTGGTGGCGGGCGGAATCGTGCTCGGCGTTTGTGCTGGCTGGGCACCCGCCATCGAGGACCACGGCATCCCCGTGGCGAAGACGACGAGCATGGCGAGAGTCAAGGCGGCGGATCGCATTCGCATGGGTGGCTCCTGAGTGGGTCTGATGGTGGTATACCGCGATGTCGCACCGCTCGTCGCAGAAGAGTTTTTTGGGTTCCTGCCAATCCGCGCCCGCGGATCGACGCGTATCATGCCGGATCGGCGGGCGTCCGCCGAACCAAAGTGTCCCGGTTGGGGGTGGCAAAGCGCGACGCGCCGAGCGAGAGCCCGGCGTCGGAGGTTTGACCCGATGAACATGATCCCGAAGCCGCCGCCGCGAGAGAACTCGCTGGGCTTTCTGTACCTTCCCCCGTACCGCGTCTTTGGCACCAGCATCGCGGGCGAAGCCACCACCATCGGCATCCCTGAACTGGACGTCTGTTTCGATCTGGGCGTCTGTCCGCGGAGCATGCTGGCGATGAAGACCGTGGCCATCAGCCATGGGCACATGGACCACATCGGCGGGCTGGCGTATTACTGCTCGCAGCGGTACTTTCAGGGCATGGGCGAGGGCACGATCGTCTGTGACGCCCGCATCGCTCCCGCCATCGAGAAGATGATGGCCGGCTATGTTGATCTCGAGCGGCAGAACACGCCGTACAAGATCATCCCGATGAAGCCCGGGGACGAGTACCAGATCAAGAACAACATCATGCTCCGCGGGTTTGAGGTCGAGCACACCGTGCCGACCTTCGGCTACACGATCATCGAGAAGCGCTCGAAGCTGAAGGAAGAGTTCGCCGGGCTGCCCCAGGAAAAGCTCAAGGAGCTTCGCGACCGAGGCGAGCAAATCACCCGCATGCTGGAAGTCCCGCTGGTGGCGTACATGGGCGACACCGCGCCCGGCCCCTGGCTGGTGCGCGAGGATGTGCGCAAGGCCCAGATCGCCATCTGCGAGTGCACGTTTACCGAGCCCGAGCACGCCGAGCGGGCCAAGGTGGGCATGCACATGCACGCCGAGGCGATCGCTGAGTGGCTGCGCGTGCTTGAGTGTCAGAACCTGGTGCTCACACACCTGTCGCGCCGGACCAATCTGCTATACGCGCGAAAGCGACTGCTGGATCTCTCCGGCCCGACGCTGAATAAGAAGATCGAGTTCCTGATGGACCACAAGTTCAACAAGGAGCGTTACGAGAAGCAACTCGTTGAGAACGGGCAGCTCCCGCCGAGCGCGCTGAACAAGACCGGGCCTGGCGCTCCGGGCGGTTTTGGTGGACCGCGCGGACCTCGGCCAGGTGGCGGCGGTGGCGGTGGCGGTGGTGGAGGCGGAGGCGGGGGCGGGGGTGGCGGGCGACCCTTCTCGCCGAGACCAAGCAGCGGGCCCGGGCGCGGCCCCGGCGCACCGCGACCATCAGGCCCCGGCGGATCTGGCGGACCGAGCGGTGCAGCGCGTCGTCCGACTCGTCTGCCGGACGAAGATTGATCTTCACACACCGGCCCATCACCGCGCAAGATGCACCTCAAGTGCATCGCGCCGCTTAAGCGCGCCGCGCGAGACCGTCAACGCGCGATGCACGCGCGACGTGATAATTTTCATTGCTGCAGTCTGTTTGCTGCCCGTGCGGGATGGGCAACCTCATGCGAAAGGAATCGCCTCGGCAGGGTTGACAAACGCGCAGAAACGATTAGCGTAGAGGCCTTGGGAGGATGAGTGTTCGTGGATGCGTCCGCCAGTGCGTGGCGAACGAAGACACGATCAGTTTCGAGCATGTCTTTGCTCGCACACTCTTCGGAGCCGTGCTCAGGATGATGGGACAGGATCGCCAACTCTGGGCGGGCATGCTCGCCCACTTGAAGACGCAACACCCGGCGCTCTGCCGTCAGTGGTTCGAGGAAATCGAACTCGTTGGCGTCGACGCGGGCCTTGTGCGTCTCCGCGCGCTGACCACTATCCACAGGGACTACCTTCAGCGTCAGTGCCTCGACGCGTTCAACGACGCCGCTCGCACCGTGAGCAAGTTGCTGATCACTGTTGCGTTCTTTGGCCCCGATGATGTCATCCCGCGTAGCACGCGCCGCGCCGATGGTCACTCTGCCGAGATCAAGCCCTCGGTGCTCGATGGAGCATCACCCACGAGCAATGGTGTTCATCCTTTGACTGAGCGCGGCGCGCGTGCGGTGACGCACGCTGGCGCCGACGCTGGACGCCCGGCGTCGGCACCAGCACCGATGTGGTCGCTTACCAGCTCGCCCAGCCGTCCCGATACCGACTCGCTCGTCATCAATCCCGACTACAGCTTCGATCATTTCGTGGTTGGGCCCAGCAATCGGCTCGCTCACGCCGCGGCGGTCGCCGTGGGGAACTCACCCGGGCGGGCGTACAACCCGTTCTTCGTCCATGGCGGCGTGGGCCTCGGCAAGACGCACCTGCTCCAGGCCATTTGTTTGAAGATCAAGGAGTTTCAACCCGAGACCCGGATCTACTACACATCCTGCGAGGGGTTCATGACCCAGTTCATGGACGCCGTGCAAGCCGGAGAAATGTCCGCGTTCCGTCACCGGTTCCGGGACGTGGACCTGCTGGTGATCGACGACATCCACTTTCTGGCCAAGCGCGAGCGCACCCAGGAAGAGTTCTTCCACACGTTCAACAGCTTGTACCAGTCGCACAAGCAGATCATCCTCTCTTCTGACGCGGCTCCCGAGGAAATCCCCGATCTGGAAGATCGGCTGATCAGCCGGTTCAAGTGGGGTCTGGTCACCAAGGTTGAGCCGCCGTGCTATGAGACACGCGTCGCGATCCTGAAGAACAAGGCCCGGATCCGAGGGATCGTCCTCGCCGACGATGTGGCGTGCTATGTCGCGGGCAAGATCGATTCGAACATTCGCGAGCTGGAAGGCGTCATCACCAAGCTGCAGGTGCTCTCCAGCGTCGAGCAGCGGCCGGTGGACATGGCACTCGCCACCAGCGCGCTGGGCGAACCGCCGCCCCGGACCGACAAGCAGGTGCAGATCCAGACGATCATCGCCGCGGTGACCGATTTCTACGGCGTGAAGATCACCGACCTGCAGAGCAAGCGTCGCCAGCGCTCCATCGCGCTCCCAAGACAGGTGTGCATGTACCTCGCCCGGCGATTCACACGATTCTCGCTGGAAGAAATCGGCGGATACTTCGGCGGGCGCGATCACACCACCGTCATGCACGCCGTGCGCACCGTCGAAGAGCGACGCGAGCTGGACAACGACTTCGCCCAAGTCGTCGTGTCCTTGGAATCCCAGATCAAGACCGAACCGGCGTGAGCCCTATGCACTTCGCGGCACTGTCGGTTGCACCCGCGCCTGCGCTGTCGGTTAATCACGCGTCGCTCACTTCTGTGGAAATCAGTGCCTCACATCGCTGTCGTTTGCAATGTGGAGAAGCCGTGGGGATTACGACGGCTCTGCGCGGTGGCGCATGATCTGGTCTGACGGTTGCTCCGGGATGACCTGTCGGGAGATGTCCGGGTGCACACGGCACGCGCGCCCGCGACAGGCAACCGACAGATGAACCACGGGCGGATATCGTCTCTAACACCATGTCCGGCAGTGTGTTGCGAACATTTCAGCCCGTTCATCCACGAACCGTCAGCACTATGTACTACGGCTACGAGAGTTCTCTCTAATTGCTATAGAAGAAAGACCCAATCGCTCGGGACCAAGCTGCCACCCCAGGGCTCGTGTCAAAGATGTAATCCCCGATCTGGATCACTTGTGGATAAAGACCGTGCCACTGAACTGCTGGGATTCAGTCAAGTTCAGCGTTGGCAAACAGGACACCACACGGTCATCCGCTGGGCCAGCAGGCGGGATCGGAGCCCAGAGCCGCACCGAACGCAGGGCTCGTCCTGACGCCCGTAGACGCGATGCTGGCCCTGATAGCGACCCTGTGCTCCGTTGGCATCGACATAGTCCCGGAGCGTTGAGCCGCCCGCGTTGACAGCTTCTGAGAGCACACTGCGGATGTTCTGGGCGAGAGTGGCCCATTGTTCAGACGTAATCCGTCGACAGCGTGTCTGTGGTCGGATGCCGGCGAGAAAGAGCGATTCGTCGGCGTAGATGTTCCCGACCCCAGCGAGCACGGTCTGGTCGAGCAGGGCGGCCTTCACGCGCCGGGCCGAGGTGCAGAGCACGCTTGCCAGGTGCTCGCCCGTGATCTGGAGTGCGTCTGGGCCGAGTTGAGACCAGTGCTCTTCGAGTTCATTCAGACTTCGGAAGACGCGCAGGCCGCCGAAACGCCGCGGGTCGGTGAAATCAAGCGCTGCATCTCGTTCAAGAACCCATCGTGCGTGTGTGTGTGCGGGCCGGACGACGGAACTCGAAGAGCCTGCGAGGAGATTTCCCGTCATGCCGAGCTGGACGACGAGTGCACTCAATCGCGCGGATTGATCCACGCCGACGATCGCGAGTTGCTTGCCATGGCGGCGGAGTTCGGCGATGGTCGCGTCTATCAGCAGGTCCGCATCACTCACCGGCACAGGGGCAACCTTCCGGAAACGTGTGGATCGTGAGAACCCACCCGCCGGGTCACCCGGTGCGACGAGCACATCACGTCGGAAGAGAGAGCACGAGACGACACGCCGCCCGAGCAGGTGCGGCTCGAGCGATCGGCGGAGAGACTCGACTTCCGGAAGCTCGGGCACGCCACGACGCTACGCGCGCTTGTCGCGGAAGAACGATCGCAGGAGATCGGCGCATTCCTGGTGCATCACTCCGGCGATGGGCGTCACCCGGTGGTTCAGCCGTGCGTCGGTGGTGATGCTCATGAGTGAACCGCACGCGCCGGCTTTGGGGTCTGGACAGCCGAAGACCACGCGCCCGAGCCGGGCGTTGACGATCAGCCCGGCGCACATCGGGCAGGGCTCCAGCGTGACGACCAGCGTGCAGGCGTTCAGCCGCCAATCGCCGAGCGCGAGCGCGGCGGCGCGAATGGCGATCAGCTCGGCGTGGAGCGTCGGGTCTTTGTGGGTGTGGCGCAGGTTGTGGCCCTCACCCAGCACGCTACCCGTGGCGGTCTCATAGACGACCGCGCCGACGGGCACTTCGCCGATCGCTCCCGCCTGACGCGCAAGATCCAGCGCGCGGGCCATCATGGAAAGATCTGCGGGAGTTGGATCGATGGGCGCACTCATTGATCATCCGGCTTGCGCGTCGGGTCGTCGGCACCCTCGCGTCCGCCGTCGCCCTCTTCGCTCTGGATGCCGGCGACACGCCGCGCGGGCAGCACGCGGAGCATGAGCACGCCGACCTCGAAGAGCAGATACATCGGGATCGCCAGCGACAGCATGCTGATCGCGTCCGGTGGCGTGGTGACGGCGGCGATGGCAAAGCAGATGAAGATCACGTACTTCCGATACTTGCGCAGCATCGGCACGTTCACCAGCCCCGCCCAGCCCAGCAGCAGCACCACGACCGGCGTCTGGAACGTGAGCGCAAACGCGATCGCGAACCAGAGCACCAGCGAGATGTACTCGCTGATCTTGTATTGCTGGGCCACGAACGAATCCGTTTGCAGCGGGATGCTGTAGATCACCGGCACGTCTGGGTCCACAGGTCTCGGCGGCGGCAGACCCATGAACCATGCGATGAACTTGCGGGTCCCACTCGGCTCCTCGATCTCGGCCTTGCCGTCGGGCGTCATGCCCTTTTTGACGGCTTTGGGGTCGGGCACGGCGACACGGATCGCCATGCGCTCGGTGTTCAGCCACATGTCGCCGATCTTCGGGCCTTTCGGATCACCGGCAAAGCTCGGGATCTGCGGGAGAATCGATTCTGCGGCGCGCTCAACGATCGGCGTGGGCGGACGCGTGATCAGTGCGGCATTGAAGTGCACAAAGAAGAAGAGCGCAAACGGAAGCATGACGTAGTACATGAACAGCACGCCCGCGGAGCTGAGCAGGACGCTGAGCGGCCCGAGCAGATACGCAAACCGCCGCTCGCGCTGGTACAGACCCGGCGCGACGAACATCCAGAGCTGGATGACCGCCCACGGCGCACCGACCACCAGCGCCAGAAGCGCGGCGATCTTCAAGTAGGCCATGAACCCCTCGAGGGGGCTGGTGGTCATCATCGAGCCGCTGACATGCTCATGGCCCAGCGCATCCATCAGCGGGCGCACGAGGATGAACATGATCTTGCTGCCATACAGAAGCCCGAGAATGAAGATGGGCAGCAGGCCGACGAGCGCGAGGATGATCCGCCGACGGAGTTCGTCGAGGTGGTTGCCCAGGGGCATGGGGTTGTCTGGTCCGGCTTTGGGCATGAGGTTCTCGGTCCACAGGGACAAACGGCGGAATGCCGAGGTATGTCGGCTGAATCCGCCCCGAACCCTTTGAGGGTACCCGGCGTTCGCCCTCTGACCGGGTAACTTGCCAAGGATCAAGCGGGCCAGAGGGCGTTCCAGAGTCCGGGCCTGGCGTGTCGATGACGGAACGGCTGCGTCGGGGCGTCTTGGTGAGATGGAAGAGGTGCACTGTGGCAGAGCCCATGGGCGTTACCGAGGCGGCGAGCTTTGGCGACGAACATCGACTGATCGGCGAGGCGATCCGTGGCGACGAGGCGTCGCTGCGCGAGCTGTGGCATCGCCATCGCCGGTGGGCCGCGGCGGTGCTGCTGGCGCACATG
This sequence comes from Phycisphaerales bacterium, assembly GCA_019750095.1. Taxonomy (GTDB): domain Bacteria; phylum Planctomycetota; class Phycisphaerae; order Phycisphaerales; family UBA1924; genus UBA4658. The sequence goes on along the minus strand of JAIEOW010000133.1, from coordinate 14,405 downwards.
CCGCGCGAGGCCGAGGTGGACGATCTTCTTCAGGAAGTAGCGATGACCGTTGTGGCGAAGATTTCAGGACTGCGTGAGGCCGGGGCGTTCAAGCCCTGGTTGCGCGCTGTCACGATCAGCGTCGCCAAGACCGCCGCCCGACGAACGCAGGTCCGCAAGGGCGGGTGGCTGAAACTCGTCGGCTTTCGCGGCGAAGGCGATCGGGCCGCGGCCGGCGCGATCGATCGCTCGCCCGCGCTGAATGAGGGTCGTCGATTGATGGAGCTGTGCTCGGAGCTGCCCGACGGGTATCGCGAGCCGCTGCTGCTCAAGTGCATCCACGACATGAGCTACAAGCAGATCGGCGAGGTCATGGGGCTTCCGGATACGACGATCGAGACGAGGATCGCACGCGGGCGTCGCATGCTCCGCGAGCGTGCTGAGCGGGCCGGGCTCTCGCCGACGAGTGACGACCGAGACGATGCGGGCGAGCGCGATGGCGCGCAGGCCAATGAACGAACCGACGCCGGGCGTCGAGGGAACCAGCGATGAACGAAGAAATGTCACAGATTGATCTGCTCACCAGCCGAATCGCTGATGGTGAGAGCACGCGCGAGGATTGGGCGGCGTTCAGCGAGCTGGCCGGGCGCAACCCGCAGGCCTGGGAACAGCTCGCGATGCTGCAGCGCGACAAGCAGTCGCTGTCGCTCGCGGTCGGCATCGCGCTGCACTCGGCGGAGAATGTTGATTTGCCGACGCGCGACGCTGCGGCGAGCTACTTCGGGCGATCCAGCCAGCCGACGACAATCGGGTGGCGGAAGTTCGGCGCGATGGGCGGCTGGGCCGCCGCGGCGATGGTCGCGCTGGCGTGGATCGGCTCGCACAACGGGCTGATGCCGATCCGCACCTCCGGACCCGGCACGAGCACGGCGGGGTTGATCCCCGCTGGCTATGAGCGCGTGACCAGTCCGGACGATGCCTATCGGCTGTACCTCGATAAGGGCGCCAAGAGCGGGCGCATCGTCGGCGAGGTGCCCAAGCTCTGGCTCGTGGATTCTCGACCGGAAGAGACGGGAAATGGCTACGAGGTCGTCTATGTCAGACAGATCGTCGAGCGAGCCCGCGTGAACGACCTGGTGGGGTTTGCTCAAGACGAGAACGGCCGGGCGATGCCGGTGCGCATGAGCGCGCCACGACGACCCGGCGCGATCGAGTGATCTCGCCGTTGTCCGTGCGGAAGTGGTAACGGTGGCAGGTGTCGAATCCAAACGCTCCGACCTTTGCGTCGGGCGAGTCTTGAAGGAGCCGAGGATCATGTTCATGCGACGCATCACCAAGGGATTGACGCTCGGATCGGTCGGACTGCTCCTGTGCACGGCTGGCGCACACGCCCAGGGTGGAACGAGCGAGCCGCCCGCACCGCCGGAAACCCCGCGCATCGTGAAGCCGCGATCGCCCTTCGCGATCACCACCCCCGGCGCCACGGTCTCGGTGAACAGCTCATGGACGATGAGCGAGACTGTTGATGGACGATCCGTGACGGTTCGTGGCAAGGGCGACGAGATCACCGCTGAGATTGACGGCAAGGCCGTGCCCAAGGACCGCGTGCAGCGACAGGGCGTTCGCGTGGTTGTCACCGACGACAAGGGCGCGGTGGTCTTTGATCGTCCCGTCCTGATGGGCAGCGTCGGCGGAGCGTCGGCTCTGAGTCCGCTCTTTGGCATCTCCACGCCCGGCAACCCGCTTGGCGCATGGTCAACCGGCCCCGGAGCGGCGGCAATCACCATGAACAGCGAGCCGCCCAAGGTGATGGTCGGCGTGCAGCTCGTTGATCTCGATTCCTCATTGATCGGGCACTTTGGGCTGAAGGAAGATGAGGGCACGCTGGTTGCCGCGGTGTATGAAGGCCTCCCCGCGTCGGCCGCGGGTCTGGAGCCGTATGACATCATCGTGGCGATCAACGGCAAGTCGGTTGGTCCGGGCGAGCTGCGTCAGACACTTCGCGAGAGCGAGCCGGGCAAGCCGATCGCGCTCGACGTGATCCACCGCGGGCAGCGCAAGACGATCAACGTCACGCCGGAGAAGTACGACCGCGAGAAGATGGAGAAGGCCAAGGTCGCCGCGATCGAAGCGAGCGAGCCGGCGGAGGGAATCGCCGTCGCGCCGGGAATGGGCGGGGCGTGGGCCGGTCAGGGCGGCACGTTCATCGGCCGCGGGTCGTCGCCGCGCGACATCATGGTCTTTCAGAACGGGCAGCAATTGGAAGAGCTGCAGCGTCGTATGGAGAAGCAGGCCGAGGAGCAGGCCCGCAAGGCCGACAGGCTGAACACCGATCTCGATCGCACGATGCAGCAGCGGCTGCGTCAGATGGAAGAGCAGATCAAGGCGCTGATGGAACAGCACAACCGGCTGATGCAGCCCGCGCCGCAGAACCCCGCCGCCCCCCCCGCCCCCGCGGCACCGGCCCAGCCCGCGCCGGCGGGCAGCTCAAGCCGCTTGCCGATCTATGACCTCAGCTGGCGGAGCGCCTGATCCGACGACAGCATGAAGAAACACCAGGAGAGGTCTGCACCTCTTTCGCCGCCCGGGCGTGACACCTCCCCGGGCGGCGGCTTTTTGTTCGGTGGTGCGCGGAAGAGATCGACACGGCAATCACAAAAACGCGCGCCGGGCGGACGCTCGCGTAAACGTCCGCCCGGCGGCCCATCTCTTGCATGGGCTCAAGCCACCGCGCTCACGGCGTCTGAAAACGTGCGCGCGGGCATGACGCGAAGTTGGTCCAGCTCTGTCGTTCCGGAGATCAGCGTGCCAATATCCGATCCGGGCGCGACGACGCGGAACGGCAGGCCCACACGCGAGGCATAGCGCAGCGCCCGCGTCGAGACCTGGCCACCGGCCACGCTGCCGGCCAGATCCCACGCGAGCGAGCGATAGACTCGCTCGCGGGTCGTGCTTGCGCCCGAGCGCGTGTCGCTCGGCTCGGGCACGCCGTCGGTATCGCGCACCAGTCGTGCGTCGGCGTCGATCTGGGCGGCGATGAAGATCGCGGCCAGATCGGCCCCATCCCTCCCGAGGGAGACGCTCTGTCCACGCGGGTCGATCGCCTCGCCGCCGGCGAGCACGACCACCCGCCGACGATCCAAGAGCCCCGCCAGCGCGCCCGCATCGACCGCGATCGGCTCGGCGGCGGTCGCGGGCCCCTGGGCCACAAAGCGGATCGACCGTGCGTCGGCGAGGGCGTGATCGATGCCGTTGTCTGAGAGCGCCAGACTGAGCAGCGCGGCGCTTGCCTGTTCGCCGGTGTTGAGCAGACGCGCGAGCGCGGGCTCGTCGGGACGGGCCGAGACCTTGGCGGCGGAATCGCCCAGGCGCTTGCACGAGCCCCAAAGCCCGCCCACCACGACGAGCGTTGGGCGACCGAGAAGCACAAACCGGCGGACCTCGGCCACGACAGTCTGCATCTCGGCCTCGTGCGTCAGGATCGACGCGTTGAAGCTGAGAACCACGGGTCGGGATGTCGGCAGTCGGTCGGTCATGATGATCTCGCTTTCACATATGAAACGAAAGAAACTCAGGTGCTCCGAGACAAGGGGATAGCCACCGCGCCGCCGCGGGGATTGGGCGTTCTTCGAACGATCAGGATGGACGCGGGCGGAAAAGACAAACACCACCGTCGGGGGCTTCCCGGGCGGTGGTGCGTGGCTTTTCGCCTGCGTTTTGTGCGGTCCTTTAGGTCTGGACCTCACTGACGCTCGCACCGCCCGGGAACGCATGAATCTGGCGATCCATGCACATGGGGCTGGCTTTGCCCTGATCCGTCGTCTGGCAGAGTTTCTGCCAAACAGCGGCCTGAGCCGTGCCCTGGCCCATATCCAGACCAGCAACAACACACGCCGTCGTGCGGCGGGTGAGCTGGTGGAGTTGGGCGGCGAGATACGTCATTGAAACCAAAGTTAGCAGCAAATGGCGGTCTGTCAAGGGATACGCAGACAGATATCGACAGGTTCGCAGGTCCGCTGAAAAGTTCTTCTGGCGAGAGTGCGCAGATTGCCGAGTGTGAACGGTTGCACGCCACGCAAACCGTTCAAGATGTGACGCGGCGCGCGAGATTCCGCAACCGCTCTCAGACGGACGGCGCACAAGCCAATGTGGATGTGCGGGCTGAACAAGATCGCGCGAAGGCGGCCGCGGATGATGCGGCGGTGTTTGTGCCGCAGTGTTTGGCGTGTGGGTATGAGCTGACGGGGCTTGCCGACGGCGCTTGCCCGGAGTGCGGGACGGAGTTTTCGCATAAAGCACTTCGGCTGGCGCGGGATGAACGGCGGTCGGATCAAGGGTTCGGCATGTATCTCGCCACACCGCTTGCATGGATGGCGATTGTGCTCTCGATCGGCTGCGCTGGGCCGCTCGTCGTCGGTCGGCAAGCCACGGTCGGAGCCGCGTGGGCCCTCGCTGCGGGCATGCTGTTTGCGATGCGCTCGATACTCTTCGGTTCACGCATGTTCACGCTCGTCTTCGTCGCGAGTGCGGCCGCGATCGTCACGGTGTCGTTTAACCCGGACGCGTGGTCGAGTCGAAGCGCTGGGTACTTGTTCCTGAATCGGCTCTTTGGCTGGAGTGCCGCGCTCTGCGCAATGGCGCTGATCCGTCTGAAGTGGCGATGGACACTTTGGGCGTGGGCATCGCTGCTGATCGGAATGGGTATTGCGGTCGGCGTGACCGGCTTCGTGGGTGTATTCCGCAATGAACACTGGAGCCGCTGGCCCGATGTTCGCGCAGGCAATCCCTACACGCAGTATCCGCTCTTAAACGCCGAGGCGGCTTGGCTCGGCGCGGCGGCGATTGCCGTTGGTCTCCTGGTGATGCTGCTCGTTCGGCGGATCGAGCCGTTCACGATGGAAGATCCCCAAGCAGATCGGCGGGCATCATGAGCTCTGAGCACCAAGAACCGCCGGATGCATCAGTGTCGGCCGCATCTCAGGCGTTCACGCCATGTTGCCCGCAATGCCGTTACGACCTGACTGGCTTACCCGACGGCGCGTGTCCAGAATGCGGCACGGCGTTTTCGGTTGATGCACTCTTTGCCGATCATGTTGCCGCGCGAAGCAATCGATCGATCGCCATGAGCGTACTTCGGCCGTGCGCGTGGATGGTCTTTCTTTTGGCGGTGGCATGTGCCGGGGGCGCGGGCGAAGATGTGCGCGGCGGCCGCTCGGCATTGTGGTTTCTGGCCGCGAGCATCCTGTTCGTGTTCAGAGAGTTCCTCTTTGGATCCCGCGTGCTCACCACTGTTGTGCTCGGCATTGGCATCGTGGCGTTGGCCGGATCTTCCGTGGGATCTCCGTGGAGAGTCGTTTGGTCGAGTTGGTGGCCGTGGACCCCATGGCACTACGCCGTGCTCAGCATGATTCTCTGCTTTCCTGCGCTGATCGTCGGCCGCTGGCGCTGGATGCTCTGGGCGTGGGGCTCGATCATGCTTGGGAGCGGCGCGGTCGTGATTCTTACTGCGCTCGACGGCATCGTTCAAGGCCGGCACTGGAGCCCATGGAGCGATCCGCGCTGGTGGGACCCATACCGGCAGTATCCGCTTTCGCACCATGAGGCCGTGTGGTTTGGTCTCGCCTGTTGCTTGCCGGGCGCGCTGCTGCTGTTGGTTGTTCGCAGGATCGATTTCGCGTCGCGGACGTCGAAGCCATGACGATTGCGCAAGTGCGATCAGATCTTCATCGCCTCCGCCATCATCTTCCCCATATCCGCCGGGCTCAGCGCCACCTTCGCTCCCGCCTTCTGCAGCGCGCTGATCTTCGCGTCGGCGGTGTCGTCGGCCCCGCCGATGATCGCCCCCGCGTGGCCCATCCGCTTGCCGGGTGGCGCGGTGCGGCCGGCGATGAACGCGGCGACGGGCTTCTTGACGTGCTTCTGCACATACTCCGCGGCCTTGATCTCGTCGGTGCCGCCGATCTCGCCGATCATCAGGATGCCGTGCGTCTCCGGGTCTTTCTCGAACAGTTCGATCACGTCGATGTGGCTCATGCCGCGCACCGGGTCGCCGCCGATGCCGACGCAGGTGCTCTGGCCGAGCCCCAGGCGCGAGGTCTGCCAGACGGCTTCGTACGTCAGCGTGCCGCTGCGGCTGACGATGCCGACGGCCTTGCCGGTCTTGGACTCGCTCACGTGCGTGTGGATGTAGCCGGGCATGATCCCGATCTTGCACCCGCCGCCGCCGAGCTTGGCGGAGGTGTAGACGCTGCTGCTCTTGTCGCCCGCGCCGGTCTTCTTGCCGGGCGTGATGACGCCCGGGCAGTTGGGGCCGACGAGCGTGATCTTCTTGTCCGCGGGGCGAGCGGCGTTCATCTCATCCAGCAGCGCCCGCGCCTTGACCATGTCGTTCACCGGGATGCCCTCGGTGATGCAGCAGATCACGCGGATGCCCGCGTCGGCGGCTTCCAGGATCGCATCCGCCGCAAATGGCGGCGGAACAAAGATCATCGTCGCCTCGGCCCCCGTCTGGCGCACCACCTGATCCACGGTGTCGAAGATCGGGATCTTGCACTCAGAGTCGACCTCAAAGAACTGTCCGCCCTTGCCGGGCGTCACGCCGCCGACGAGCTGCGTGCCGTAGAGCGCACAGCCCTTGGTGTGGGCTCCGCCGAAGGAGCCGGTGATGCCCTGACAGATGACTTTGGTGGAGGCGTTGATGAGGATGGACATGGGGCGGGAGTGTACGCCGGGCGGAGGCCGTATTCGAAGGGGCGAACTTCTGAGGCGTCGGGCCGAAACAGGAGGTTTCCGACCTGTTGTGCAGCAGATCACGGGCAGCCGACAAACCATGCGTTCAGGAATGCGAACAGGTCGAGCGTGTTGACGATCCCGTTGTTATCGATCTCTGCCGCGGGCTGTGAGTTCAGCCAGATGTTGATATACGTGAAGAGATCCGCCGTCTCGATCAGGCCATTGCGATCGGCGTCCGCCAGGCAGGCCCGCTGCTGGCCGAGCACCAGCGTGCGGTCAGAAGGGAAGGGACCGGCGTAGTTCTCGGTGCGGTCTGCAAGGGTGCCCGCGCGGGGCCAGATGATCTCGATCTGGTCGATCACGGTCGTCTCTCCAAGACCAAAGTGCAACCGGGGATCGTCTGTGGAGGCGTAGCTTGTGCCCAGAGCCACCTCACGGACCTGGGTTCGCCCGCCTGCGGTCATGCGCACGACGGCCCCGACGGCATTGGCGTTTGCCCGGTCGGCGCCTTGCAGGAGGATCTTGCTCCAGTGCATGCTTGAGCTGGACTGGTTGTGGTAGATGCTGATGAACCCGCTTCCCGGGTTGATCGTGATGACGTCCTCGCGGCCGTCGTTGTCAAAGTCAATCTTGACGCATTGCTGGCTGGCTAGGCGGGTGGTGTTGAGCGCGGGGCGGGCGTCAGTGAATGTGCCGTCGCCGTTGTTGCGAACCAGAAAGTCGACGCTGATCGTGCTGTGCGAACCGGCCTGATAGTTGTCCACATCGCCGTCGTTCTCGGCATCGATGTACACCGTACCCCACCCGAAGAACGTTGTGTATGGACGCACCCGCACGAGCGTGCCCGCACGATTCTCGTAATAGGTTCCCGAGATCGCGTCGGTGATCGCGACATCCAGCCAGCCGTCGTTGTTGACGTCGCCGAACGCGATGCCCATGGGCGCTGGCCCGACGAAGGTGAACCCGGAGGCCTGAGTGGTATCGATGAACATGCGCCCGCCGGCGGGGTTCGGCACATTCTTCAGCGTCAGGGGCGTGCCCGCGCTGATCGGAATAAGTGCGTCGGACCAGCCGTCGTGGTCATAGTCGGTGAAGCCCATCGCGTAGGTGACGCCCGCGAAGTTCAGCGGCGTAACCAGATCCGATCGGTCCTGGAACGTGCCATCGCCCCGATTGCGCCAGAGCGTGATGAAGCGGCTGGGGGTGCCGCTGGAGGCGACCATGAGATCGACGTTGCCATCAAGGTCGAAGTCGGTGGCCGAGGCGCACAGCGCGTTGATTCCGGCGATCTTGAGTCCAGCGTTCAGTGTGACGTTGCTGAATGTGCCGTTCTGGTTGTTGCGATAGAGCAGCCCCTGATCGGTCGCGCTCTCGGCGAGGGTGAAGATGTCATCCCATCCGTCGTTGTTGAAGTCGAAGATCACGACTCCACCTTCGGAGCGCGAGATGCCGTCGGGGTCGATGGTGAATCCGGCGGTTGCCGAGACGTCCACGAAGGTGCGTCCGCCTGGGGCGGTGGGGCTCGGGCTGTTCTGGAACAACCGCTTGGGTCGACCGGCAAAGTCGGAGATGAACAGGTCGTACCACCCGTCGCGGTTAAAGTCGATCACGCCCAGCGAGCCACGGATGTTGCCAAGGGTGATCTCATTTCTGGCTGCCCGGTCCAGAAACAAGATCGGGCCGACACTGACCTGTGCGTGGGCTGCGGAAAGCCCACAGACAAGACCAAGAACGGCCAGGACCGATGGGGAAGTTGCTCGAGTCATCCTCCTGAGATGCACGCGCTCGGGCCGCGGGTACGCCGGGCATCTGGCGGAACAGACTGCAGAGACCAATCTTCGCGCGGTTTACTCAATACCCAGCTTTGCCCGAACATCGTCGCGGGGGATGACGAAAGAGATGTTCTCCAGCCCCGGGCCGACAAGTTTCGATGAAACCACGCCAATCCAGTTGCCGCTCGAGTCCAGCACGGGGCCGCCAGAGTTGCCCGGCGAGACGGCCGCATCGACCTGCAGAATGGCCGTCGATGCAACTTCGCCGGGCTTGCGATGTCCGGAGACGATGCCCTCGGTGATGGTCCACCCCAGACTCGCGGGGTGTCCGATGACGAAGATCGGACTCCCGATGCGGGGCAGTCCCGCCGCACCGTGCGCGAGCATCGTCCATCGCACATCATCTGCGGCGGTGCTGAGCAGAGCCAGGTCTTCGTCCTTCAACGACTTCTCGACGGTCGCCTTGACGATCGTGCCATGCACGGTCTCGACGATGACGGTCGATTCCTCGCCGACCACATGTGCGTTGGTGACAATCCTGCCGTTGGAGGCCACGACCACCCCCGTGCCAAGGCCGCCCTTGCTGCGAATCCGCACCGTCGATTCGCGAGCGCGGTCATAGATCGCACACACCGGACACCCGTCTGCGCCCTCGGCGACCACGTGCATCTTGCCACGAACATGGCCAACCTCTTGGCGTCCGAGGTTCGAGGCATCGGTGGCGCACCCCGAGAGCACGAACAGCCCGATGGCCAGGCATGATCCGAAGCTCAGGACACGGTGGTTCATGGCGAGGCCTTTCGATTGCCGACTTTGAGTCTGGCGGATCAAGGTGCTTTGGAAGGACGTTTGCACATGTTCACATACCGCGCCAGCGACATCACCGGGAAGTAGTGGCGGTACATGTTGTACCGCAGATAGAACACTTTGGGAAAACCCGTGCCGGTGAAGAAGTGCTCGCTCCAGCTGCCGGCCTTGTCGCTGACAAAGTCGGTCGCCGCGTGCTCGTCGGTGCCGGGATCAAACGTCTCAACGCCCGTGCAACAGGCCGGGGTGAACGGCGGCTTGTCCTCGTAGAGCTGGTGATCGCAGAGCCATCGCACGGCTCTGGTCACCGCCGGATCATCCACGTCGCAGGCATATAGCAGACACGCCAGCCCCCACGCCGTCTGGCTCGCGGTGCTCGGGCCCTTGCCCATGAGCGAGCGATCCAGATAGCTGTCGGCGGTCTCGCCAAAGCCCCCGTCGGGGTTCTGCACGCTCTTGACCCACGCGATCGCGCGCTGGATCGACGGATGGTCTTTCGCCAGCCCGGCATAGGTCAGGCCGCCCAGGGCCTGCCACGTGCCGTAGACATAGTTATTGCCCCAGCGTCCCCACCAGCACCCCTCGGGCTCCTGCTTGTTCAGCAGATAGCGCACGGCGTTGATGATCGCCGGGTGATCCGTCGCCATGCCGCAGGTCACCAGCGATTCGATCGTGCGACCGGTGATGTCGGCGCAGCTCGGATCCTGCATGGCGTTGTGGTCGGCGAAGGGAATCGCCTCCATCCACTCGCGGTGGGTGGTCTTGTCAAACGCGGCCCATCCGCCGTCGTCGTTCTGCATGGCGACGATCCAGCGGAACGCCTTAGCGGCGGTGGCGCGATTGATCGTCTCGCCGCGACGGTCGCCGGCCCGCATGAGTGCCTTGGCGATCATCGCGGTGTCGTCGATGTCGGGGTACCAGTCGTTGTGATACTCAAACGCCCAGGCTGCGGCCTCTTCGCCGAGGCGGATGTGCTGGTCTTCTGGCCGCAGGTTGCGCACCCAGTCGCCGGTCATCTTCACTTGGCGCGCGATGAGCCAGTCGCAGACGCTCGCGATCTCGCCGCTCTTCTCGGCGGTCAGGCCCGCCTCTGTCAGCGCGTACAGCGCAATGCCCGTATCCCACACCGGGCTGAAGCACGGCTGCAGACGCACGTGATCCAGCCGCGGGTCGGCGTTGGGTTCGTCGAGCATGAAGTCATCCAGATCGCGCTCGGCTTTCTGGATGATCGGGTGCGACCGCGCATAGCCCAGGGCCTGGAACGCGACCTGCAGATAGACCATCGGCGGGAAGATCGCGCCGAGCCCTTCGGTCGTCTCGGAACGCACGCGATCGATGATCCACGCCTCCGCCGCCTTGATCGCCGATGAGCGCATCGGCGAGAGCTTCAGATGCTGCACGACCTTCAGCAGCCGATCGCAGAGCAGGAAGAAGTTCTTCCACCCCATCGGATCATCGCTCTGCCAGGGCTTGGCGAGCTGGCGCTTGTACTTGAGGTTGACGAACAGCTCGTCGATGTTCACCGGGTTGCCGTGCGGGTCGCGGACCTGGCGTGCCGGGCGCAGCGCCGAGCAGATCGCCAGCGGCAGGATCATGGTGCGCGTCCACGCCGAGACCTTGTCCATGTGAAACGGGAACCAGCGCGGCAGGAAGACGATCTCGGGCGGAATCGCCGGGCAGGCGTCCCAATCCACGCACCCCATGCACGCGAGATAGAACGTGCTGAAGGTGTTGCACTTTTCCGCGCCGCCGAGTTCGATGATCCGTTCGCGGGCCTTGCGCATGTGCGGCGCGTTGACATCATCGCCCATGGCCTTGAGCGCGAGATAGGCCTTCACACACCCGCTGATGTCCGGCTTTGAGCCCGGATACTGCCCCCAGGAGCCGTCCTCGCGTTGCACGAGGCGAAGATGATTGGCGATGCGCTCGAACGTCTGTCGCCCCGGGCGCGTGGGCAGCGTCTCGCCGCGTGTGGGCGACGGCTCGCCAAACACATCCTCATCGTGCTCCTGCCCGAGGATGAACTTCATGAGCAGGTACTCGCTGGAGAGGATCGAGTCTCCCTCCAGCTCTGCACACCAGTGCCGTGCGTGCGGTGCGCCCTGCGGGGCGCGGTCGCTCCGCAGCTTGGCCAGCAGCGCGCTGGTGGCCTCGCGCAGCGCACTTGTGGCGCGCTCGGGCAGGCGCTCATCCGAAGCGACGGCCGAGGACCGATTCTGGGCGATGGTGTGCGGGGGGGCGGGCGCGATCGCGGGCTTGGAGATCGTTTGGCTCATGAACTGTTCGGGTGCAAAGGCCATAAACACACAGCGCGGGCACGGACCAAGAGGGTAGGGGGCCGAACCCTTCTGATCGCGTCATGCCCGCGAGAGCAGAGCATCCCACACGCCGCGCTCATCCTCCGGATCGGCCCGGCGTTCCTCGGCCGCCCGCTCGAGGACATCGGCCAGATCGTCGCAGAAGCGGCCGAACGTCATCGTCTTGCCCAGCTCGTGCGCAGCCGCCGACGCGCGATCGCGCCAAGCCGGGTCCATGGCCTGTTTCAGCGCACGTGCCCACGCGTCGACGCTCGGCACATCGATTACCAGCCCCGGGGCATCCTGCTGCGAGGATCGCCAGCGAGCCAGTTCATATCCCGACGCGCCGCCCGCGGCGATGATCGGCATGCCCAGTCGCAACCCGTCCGCAGCCCCGCGCGAGAGGCCGCCGGAGACAAACACGCCCATGTCGGTCTTCGCTGGCAGTGCAAGAACGTCGGCAGCCATGAGCAGCGCGTCGGCCCGCTCCGTCAGCGGCACGATCCTGCAGACCTGATCCGCCCCGCACCGCAGCGCGCGTGTGTGCAGCGCGACGCAATCTTTCGCCGCCACGATCAACTCCGGAGCGCGCTGGCGATCCCGCGCCTGCAGCTCGGCCAGTGCCAGGAACAGCGCGTCCATACGCCCACCCACCGGCATCGGCGCAAACGCCACGATCACCACGCGATCGGCGTCAAGCCCAAGCGCCTCACGCACCTGGCCGCGCAGCCGCTGGCGATCCGCTGCTTCCGGTGGCACGATCGAGCTGAATGGCTCAAGCGTGGCGACGCGCTCGCCCAGCCCGCGTGCCCGGTGGAGCAGCCGCGCCGCCTCACCGGCCGATTGGGCGCCGATCGCGACCACGCGCCGTATCCGCGGCCCGCTCGGGTACACGCGGAGCAGATCCGTCGCCCACGCCCGCGCAAAGCCATGATGCCGCGCCAGCGCGATGGCCTGTGATTTCAGCCCCAGGGTGCCCCGCGCCCGCCCGAACCACGCCGCCCCGCTGGGCTCAAGCGGCATCCAAACATCCCCAGCAACCGTGCGCGAGAACGACAGGCACACATCGCGCTCGATCGTCCGCACCCTCGAACGCGCCCACATGGCAAAGCCCAGCGGCCAGTCGGTCGCCGTCTGATCGAACGTGTCAAACACGTGCACGCTCGCGCACCCCGCGAACGCCGTGGCATCGTCGATGCTCTGCGCCACCACGTCAACGACATGCCCGCGCCGCCGCAGATCGGCGCACACGCGCGCCGCCAGTCCGCCCGCTGTCCACGGCTGCCGCGCGGCTCGCCCACAGACCACGACGATCTTCATGCCGCGCCTCCCCCGCGCCGTGGCAGAGCTTCCGCGGGTCGCCGGTCCAGACAGAGCGCCAGCAGCACGAACAACACCACCGTCGTCTGCTGATTCACGGTGATCGCGTCAAACAGCCCCGCAAGCCCAAGCCCGATGATTGCAATCGCCGGCCCCGCGGCGAGCGCGCCCATGTGTTCATTGCCGCGAGCCGTCAGACCCGACCACGCACCCAGGCCCACCATCGCCAGAAGCACCAGCCCGCCGATCGATCCCAGTGTTGCCAGCACATGCAGCGACCACGAGTGAGCATGTGCATGCACGCGCGGCGCGGTCTCGCCTGGCGCGTTCAATGCGGTCGCTTGCTCAGTGGTGCGCGATCGCACCCAAGGCTGATATCCGCCCGCGCCAACGCCCGCGCTCGGATGGCTCCGCCACGCCGCGCTCGCCCACTTCCACATCGCCAGGCGCATGCCCGTGTCGCTGTCATAGTTGCGAGAGTCAAACACGAGTCGCAGATCGGTCGTCGCGCCCCGCACGCGCTGTCGCAGCGGCTCGCCTCCAAGCGTCCAGGCCCCAGCCACCCCGACCACCCCCGCGATGGCGATCACCGACACCGGCGCCAGCACGCGCCGCATCGGTCGCACCCGCCAGAGAGCGATCACCGCCGCAATCGGCACCAGCATGGCCGCGGCGATCCACGCGCCCCGCGTCCCCGTGAGCAGAACCCCCGCCATCGTCGCACACGCCCCGATCATCCCCGCCGCCCGAACACGCCACGTTCGCGACCACAACACCGGCGCCATCCACAGCCCAAGCAGCGCGACCAGAATCGACCCGCCCGAGACCGGATCCCACCACCCGCTGATCCGCCCGGGCATGCGTTCGATCGGCAGCCCAAGCACCCCACCCGATTTCACGTCGATCAGATGCGCCAGTTGCGCCACCAGACCCAGCACGCCGCCCGCCAGCACGGCCGCGATGATCCACGAGCGCCGATCCAGCACGCACCAGATAATGAACAGGATCGGCACAAACCGCACGCCCTGGACGTCTCCCAGCCACTCGGCACGACTTCCAAAGGTCCACAGGATGCTCGCCGCACCAAGAGCCCAGAACGCAAGCGTCGACCAGAACACTCGGTCAAACGCCAGCGGCTCAAGCACTGCATGCTGCCCCGTCATGCGCACCAGAAAACAGATCAGCGCGGGCACCCACGCGAGCTCAACCACAAACGTCGGCCCAAAGAGCATCCCGCAGGCCGCGAGCGTGAGCCAGAGTTGGATCGCATACCCCACCCGATCACCCGTGCGCTGGCGGGCAAAGAGCGCCTCGACCTGGGCCGGGCTTTGCCATCGCGGAATGTGCAGCCCGCCGATCATGGGGGGACTGTACGGGTGCTGATTGGTCTGCCGGGCCGGCTTGGACCGGAATCCCGCACAGCCAACCGCCCCGAACAGATTCCTTGGCAAAATCCCGAACGGAGTGCCTCCAAGCTCCGAATACACTGGTATCACCC
>JAIEOW010000144.1 GCA_019750095.1 Phycisphaerales bacterium | reverse complement strand
CAGAAATGCAGATTCAACGGTGTTCTTCGAGTCCATAAACAGCGGGCCGGCACCCCCTCGCACTGGTGTGCTTCTCCCCGGAACGTATAGGTTTCTGGTTGTTGCGAGCGCGGGTTCTCTGCAGTTCACTCAAGGTTCATCTGCCGCCTATGGGGCTCTGGTGCTGCCCAGCCCTTCGGCAGCGGCTGTCCTGGCGTGCGGCATTATGTGGATCCCCCGGCGACGTTCCATGTTGGAGGCCTAAAACATGATTCATCATTCACCTCAGCGCATCGCAGCGGTCGGACTTGTCGCGGCCTTGGCAGGAGCGGCGGGTGCCCATGCGGCGGTGATCACGTACCTGAACAGCGAGCGATTCGTACGAGCTCAGGCGGTTCGCGTTGATGCGATGGGTTTCGGCGACTTCGACCAGGAGCTCAGTCTCCCCGGGGGGTTGGGAGGGACCGCTCGGGCGACACGGCGCTCACAACTCTTGGATGATCGCATACTCGCGCAGTGCTTTGCCCAGACTCAAGCGGAGTTCCCGGTTCCGGCCGGCAGTCTGAGCGGCATCTCTTCCGTCAATGTTACCTTTCGCATCACTGAACCAACCGAGTACGCGCTGTATTCCGGCCCGCTTCTTCAAGAAACGCTCGTGTCGACTGTGACGGCCGTTGTGTTCGGTAGTCCCGGGCTAAACGTGCCGATCGCAAGCGTACAAATGCAAGGGCCGCCGATCAGCGGGCTTCTTCCGGCAGGCGACTACAGGTTTCAAGTCATCGCATCCGCGACATCACAGTCAGGGCTGTTGGGTCGTGGGCAAGCAGTCGCCGGGCTCGTTCTTCCTAGTCCATCGGCAGCGGTTGTCTTGGCGTGCGGCATCGTGTGGGTCCCCCGCCGACGTTTCACATTGGAGGCCTAGAACATGATTCATCAGCCACATCAGCGCACGGCAGCAGTCGCAATGCTCTCCGCCTTGTTGGGGGCAGGGAGTACTCACGGGGCTGTGATCACGTATTTGAGCAGCACGCGGTACATTTCCGCGAACACGAGTCGGGTTGATGCCGTCGGGTTCGCCGACTTTAACGAGACGGTGTTCTTCTCGACACCGCCAACTGGGGTTGGCACATCACAGGCAAGCCAGCAATCCCAGTTGTTGCAAGATCGAATTGTTGCCCGATGCGCCACGCGCACGACCTCCGAGTTCTTCATGCTGCCGCCCGCCTTTCTGGTGGCGCAGTCGTTCTTGGATGTCACGTTTCGCGTCGATGAAAGCACACCGTACTCGATCTACTCTGGCGAGTTTCTTGACGAGACCCTCATGGGCGGCGCGAGCGTCGCGTTGTATCGCGGGAGCGATCTCACAAACTTGCTGGTCGGGATCAATCAGCAAAGTCCGCCGGTGGGTGGCGTGCTCACCCCCGGCGTTTATCGCTTCAGGGCGATCGCGACATCAGAGCCGGCCGGCGGCGGCGGGGGTTCGAACAGCTTTGGACGCGCCCTCGCAACCGCAACGCTCGTGGTTCCGTCGCCCGCTGCGGCGGGGTTGTTGGTTGCGCTGGGCCTGATTAGCGCAAGGAGGTGTCGCGCATGATGAACTCCAGCCAAGCTACCCAGAAGGCGATTGGCCGTCTCGTACGGAGTGGGACACTCCGAGCGGTGCCACCAGTGTACGTTGAGGTTGGCGCCAACCTGCCAACTGATGCTTACGACCCAATGTGGAGACTCCCGAACGCGTGGCCTTTTGTGTATGTTGACACGCGAAACGAACGGTTCTCAAACTCGGACCAACATCAAACGTTCACCAATCCTCCCGCTACGACGCTTGCAACGATGGCGACGCTGATCGTGCAGACGTATGTCGCAAGGTTTGAGAGTGTCTTTGAGGCCGAACTGAAACCGCTGCGATACGGATTCCTGATTGTCGGCCCCGACGACGACGCCAACCGCAGCGACAAGTGGATCTCCCGCGCCCCCGCCGACGGTTACATCGTCGGCTCGAACATGATGATCCTCTTCCGCGACGCGGGCCCCCCTGCCGCCCGCCCGTTCTTCCAGTCGTACTTTTCTTCACTGGCCAGCCAGCTCTCAGCCGCCGGCCTTCCCGCGCCCGAACTGCTGATCAATGACACCGAGTCTCTGGGTGACTCCGGCGTTCGCACGCTCTACGGCAACACGCAGCAAAGCGTGCCCATCGGCGACGGCTACTTTGAGACGGTGCTCGCCAATCCCGTCGAGTATTCGCGCATGATCACCACGACCCAGAATCTGAAGCAGTGGGCGGGAGATCGGGCGTTCACGCAGGAGGGCGAGCAGTTTGATCTCTTCGCGCCCGATGATCCGCCCGCATATGACCGCGCGTTCTATAGCCGCTGGCCGGGGAGTTTCGAGCGGGTCAGCATCGTCGTTGACGCGGCCCGCACCAATTTCGTGTACGCGCTCGATCACGCGATCTTTCAGCCCTTTCGTGCCGCCTTTGGCGCCGAGAAGCGATGCGGCGGATGGACGTTCCATTGCAGCTCACAAGAACACCAGTCGCCCTTCCTCCCAGTCTTCAGAGAGCGACGAACCGATCCCGACATTCCCGTTCAGGTGCAGACCCCCGTGCACTACGGCGCGCCGGAGGAAATCGACTTCAGTCTCAACGGCAATCCGGGGCTCGCGAGTACTCATCCAGGTTGGTCATCCACATGGAACTGGCTACAGGCATATCAGCCCGCAGGGTTCATTCCCTGGACCACCTATCCGACGGCCGCGCCTCCCGGCGTCACCAGCCCAGTGTTCTTGCGGATGACGCTGGACGTGCAGTGCCGCGTCGCCGACGCGGCCTCGCGCGCTGCGCCGGACAAGCCCCTCATGCCCGTGATTGGCTTGGGGGACTATGTGCACACTCAGGAGGACCTGGAACGAGCGGTTCCATATGTCGTGCGCTACATGGTGCACGCCGTCGAACGCGGCGGTGAGTCCTTCTGGCTCTTCGCGCCGGGGTGGAACAATCCCGGACCCGACGGCGAGTTCCACCGATCTCGCAACTACCAACTCGTCAAGGCATTCAATGGTGCGATGCAGGCCCGATCGCCCATGCGCAATCGCGTTCGGCGATTCGGAAGCTGATCTTCGTGATGCGAAGTCGTCGCAACCCTCAGCACCCACCAAACCACTGATTCAAAAACCCAAAGATATCCGCCACCGCCACGCCATCCACGCCGTCGAAATCAGCGCCGGCCTCGCCCGCGAACCACGCATTCAGGAACGTGAAGATATCCGCGACAGCCACCGCGCCGTCGCCGTCGTAATCGCTGCCGCAGCCGGTGATGATGCGATAGGCGAAGACGCCGTTGCGTGTTGAGAAGCCCTGCTGTTCGAAGATGAGATAGCCCGGCGGATTCAGCGCGCTGGTGGCCCACAGGCCGCTGGGGCCGGCGGCCATCGATTCAAGAATGCCCACGGTGCCCGCGATGCTCTGTGGCCCCGCGGCACGAACGGCAAAGTACGCGTTACCCGTGGGCGCAACATACCCACCCGGCAGGCGGAAGCGCACCAGGAACGTGCCGCGCCCGAACACATCAACACCGAACGGCGTGGCAAAGTCGGCGTTGGCGGGTTGCGTGTAGTTCGCGTTGAGCACGTCGCCGCTGAACCTGCTCGCGGCGAACGCCGACTCGCTCGACCAGAAGTGCACGCGCCACCCGCTGAGCAGGTTGAAGTTCACCGGGCCGGTGCCCGCGGGGTTCCGCGTGCCGATGACGGCCTGGATCTCCGTCACGCGCTGGCCCGCGGGCACAGTGATGACTCCCGCTCCGCACGCCGTGAACTGATCGCTCATCGCGTCGGTGTTGACAAGACTGTTCAGCCAGAACCCGGCGTTGGTCATGGTGGAGTTCGGGCCGATGGCGTCATAGCCGCCTTGCGCGCTCAGCGCGATCGACAGCACGCCCGCGGCGGACACGGCCAAGTTCACACAACGCATAGTCCAGTCTCCCTCGCTCGCAAACTCCATCAGGCCAACGGCCCGACGTACGGATCAGTATACCTCGATTGCCCACACACCCAAGTGTTTTCTCACAACCTGCGCCCCAAGCGCGGCCCACGCTCGGCGGCTGTTTGGTGAGCGATACCATCTGCGTGATGTCCGATGCCGACCAACCAACTCCTCACCAGCTCTCCTCCGCCGAGGTGCGCAAGGTGGCCACGCTTGCCCGACTGGCGTTGAGTGACGAACAGATCGAGAACGCCCGCCATCAGCTCGCCGGCGTGCTCGCGCTCATGGATCAGCTCCGCGGGCTTGATCTGGCCGACGTCGAACCCATGACCCATCCGGGCGGACAGGTGAATCGGCTGGATGACGATGCGCCATCCGCGGATCACCAGCGAACCGTGCTCGGGCCAGAAGCGCTCGGGCGTATCGCACCAATGACCGACGGGCCGTTTGTGGTCATTCCCAAAGTCATCGGCGGCGACGATGGGGGTGGCGCGTGAACGTTCTTGAATCTCGCGAGGCCGTGCGCACCCGCTCGGCGTCGGCCGTCGAGCTGACCAGGAGCGCACTCGATCGCGCAAGCGCGATCAACCCGAAGCTCAACGCCCTCGTTGAGATCTTCCCCGATGAAGCGGTCGCGCAGGCGCGAGCCATCGATGAACGCCTCGCTCGCAACGAGCCCGTTGGCCCGCTCGCCGGCGTGCCAATCGCGCTCAAGGACAACATCTGCCTGAGCTGGGGAAGGACCACATGCGCCAGCCGCATGCTTGAGAACTACCGCTCGCCCTACTCGGCGACCGCGGCCCAGCGGCTGATCGACGCCGGTGCGATCATCATCGGCAAAGCCAATCTCGACGAGTTCGCCATGGGCTCGTCCACCACACGCTCAATCTTCGGCCCGACGCGCAACCCGTTTGCGACCGATCACGTCGTCGGCGGCAGCTCCGGCGGCTCGGCGTGCGCCGTCGCCTCGGGCATCGTCCCCGCCGCGCTCGGCTCCGATACCGGTGGTTCCATCCGCCAGCCCGCGGGCTTCTGCAACATCGTCGGATACAAACCCAGCTACGGCCTCGTCTCGCGTTTCGGACTCGTCGCTTATGCCTCGAGTCTGGATCAGATCGGCCCGTTTGCCACCTGCGTCGCCGACGCCGCCCTGATCACGAGCGTGATCGCGGGCGTTGATCCGCTGGATTCGACATCGAGCCCGGACGCCGTGCCCGATCTCTTGACCGATCTGGAATCCCCGATTGCCAACCTGGTCATCGGCGTGCCGACGCAGGCGCGGTCGAGCGCGAATCACCCGGCGGTCGCCGCCGCACTCGAGTTGGCGGTGGAGCGCTTCAAGCGTCAGGGCGCGATCGTGATTGACGTCGATCTGCCGCACACCTCCCACGGCATCGCCGCGTATTACCTGATCGCGACCGCCGAGGCCAGCAGCAATCTCGCGCGTTTCGACGGCGTGCGCTATAGCCGACGCGCCAAGCTCGAACCGGGGCAGGATCTCATGGACCTGTACTGTCGCAGCCGGGCCGAGGGCTTTGGTGAAGAGGTCCAGCGCCGCATCATGCTCGGCACCCACGCGCTCAGCGCGGGCTATGCCGACGCGTATTACCTCACCGCGCTCAAGGTCCGCCGCCTGATCGCCCGTGACCACCAGCGCGCTTTCGACGGCGGCGAAGGCCAGCCCGCCTGCCACGCGATCCTAATGCCCAGCTCACCCAGCCCCGCGTGGCGCATCGGCGAAAAGACCGCCGATGCCGTGAGCGAGTATCTGGAAGACGTCTACACCGTTGGTGTGAATCTGGCGGGCCTGCCCGGCATCACGATTCCCGGCGGGTTCACCCGCGGGAACGATGGGACCGGCGGCACGCCCGGTCTGCCAGTGGGTGTGCAACTCGTCGGCCCGGCGATGCGCGACGATCAACTGCTGCGCATCGCCCGCATGCTCGAACGCGCTGCCCAGTGAGATTGATGACCGAAAGGCCAGTGCGCGGAGCGTGCGCCGCTCCGCGTGCCGGCTCGATTCAGAGCCTCACTTCACCACAATGTTGTTCACGATCACCGGCGCGCACCCGCGCGAGATCTCGTACAACACCAGGCCGTTCAACTCGGCCCTGTGCACCTTCAGTCCGCTCGATTCGTCCACCCGCACCACGCGGTCGTTCCTGGCGCGGTCCATGACGACGATGAGCTCTTCGCCCTCGCTCCTGGCCAGCAGCACCGGCGCGGCATCGCCCAGCACGCCGTCGGCGTATGACCATCCGACCAGCTGCACCGTCGCCGGCGCGCGAACGAAAAACTCGACCCCAAGCGTCTCGCGCGTGTACTTGGCAAACTGCGCGTCGTTCTCGCAGACCCAGACCGGTTCAAACCCGTTGTTCTCCAGCCGAGTGAGCACCACGTTCGCCGCCACAGTCGATTCCGGCGTGCCCAGCTTCAGTGGGCCCACCGTGACCAGCCATGCACCAATCCCGACCAGCAGCAGCGCGGCCGCGACTCGTGTCCAGACCGGAAAGATGCTCGCACGTCGCGCCGGAAGCGTCGCCACCACGCTCGGCATCTCGGGCACGCTCATGAGCACGCCCAGCCGCTCGTCGATGCGGGCCTGAAGAGCGAGTTCGGCGCGCAGACCATCATCGGTCGCAGCCCGTCGTTCAAAGGCCGCACGCTCTTCCGGCGACATCGCGCCATCGAGCATCGCGTCGATTGCCGCCGAGTGCGGCCCGCCGACGGGCTTCATCGGAGTGTCTCCTTGATCGTTCATTCGGGCCTCCAGGTTGTCGATCCGCCCCTGCCACGAAGTGCATCACGAAGCGCGGCTCTGGCACGGTGCACGTGACTTGCCGCGGTTCCTTCCGGTATGTCCAGCGCCAGCGCAATCTGTTGATAGGGCATGTCGAGAATGACCCGCATCAGCAGGCATCCCCGCGCCGTCTCATCCAGTGTGCGAAGCGCGCCCATCAACTCGTCGTCAAAGACATCGCCGCCGCGGATTGGCTGCCCTCGGCCGTCGATCGCCGGGCGTGCATGCGTCCCGGCCCCACCCCCGACCATGGTCGTGTCCATCACCGATCCGTCCATGGGCGCCGTGGCCCGACGGGTGCGCTTGCGCGCCTCGTTCAATGCCAGGTTCCGCACGATTTGGACCATCCATGCCACGAACGAGGTCTCCGGCGCGAACGTGTTGAGACGTTCCAACCCCACCACCGCCGACTGCTGCACGACATCCTGGGCAAGCGTTCGGTCGCCCAGAACACCAGCCGCCGCGCACCAAAGCACCCCGCGGTGGCTTTCAAATAAGCGCGCAAAGTCACCCGGGGCCAAAGGCCCCGCCGAAGCACGCGCAACAGAGCCGTCCGAGAACATCGGAGACGCTGATGACGCACTCGGGGGTTGGGGGGTGATCCGGCCCGCCGCGAATGTCATGCCCAAGAGCAATGTCATCTCCGAGCCGGTTTCTTGCAGAACTGGGGGCGATCGCGATCAATCCGCGACGACCGGTTTGGAACCGGTCTCTACCAATCCCACGCGCCGAAGCAGGCCTGCCCGCCGGGCCATAATACCCAGTTGCACGCGGCTGGCGGTTCCGGTTTTGTCGGTCAGGGCCGCCCGGTGGCTCTCCACCGTCTTCACGGCTCGGTGCAGCCGCGCCGCGATCTCGGCGTTGCTCAGCCCCTCGCCGATCAGCGCCAGCACCTTCAGCTCGCTCGCCGTCAGGTCGGCCAAGGGGCCAAAGTCCACGTGCTTGGGCTCGACCATGCGCACGCTCAAGTCTCTCGGTTCTTCCAGCAGGGCGCTCTCCGGGGCGCAGACGACCATCGCCACCGGCTGGGCCGAATCCGCCCAGCTCTCCAGCCGCCGCACCGTGCATCGCAGCGCAAAGCCGCTCCACAGATCGCGCAGCATCACGGCCATCCCGCTGGTGATCACCTGCCGGACGACCTCAAGCCGCTCGGTCGCCGCGGCACTCGGCATCATGTCCGAAAGTCGCAACCCCACGGCTTCCTGCGATGGCCGACGCGCAAAGATCCGCGCCGCCACATCGTTCATGGACAGCACGCGACCTTGTGCATCAAGAATAAGAACGCCTGCTCCGCTGTCGGTCGCAACTTGCGACAACTCGCCGGATGGCAACGAAAGTGTGTTTCCCAAAGCTGCAGCCCTTGAAGCTTCGGTGCCGCACGGACAAGCTTTTCTTGGACCGTGCTCACGCTGGTGTTCGTCGTACGCTGGCGCGACATGGCGGCAAAGCCGACGATTTCACCCAAATAGTCGGCGAACCCAAGCCGATTGTCAAGGAAACACCTGAGGAATTGACCATTGAATAGATGGCATATTGAAGACTTTGTCGCTCGCCATCGCTAATTCCTACGATGAACTTCCCCCAACTCTCCCATGCCCCCCACGGGTCCACAGATCCTCGATCAACACTCGCCCGACTCTGCCGCTTCGCCAGCGCCGCATCCCCTGTTTCTGTTCACTCCATGGGGTGAACTCGCTTCAAGTATCGTCGCCGGGCTGCTGCTGATCGCCGGGCTGGTCGTGCACTGGTTGGGCTTTGAGTCCGTGTCGGACACGCTGTACTGGATCGCCCTGGGCGTCGGCATGATCCACGGCCTGCGCGCGGCGTGGGATTCGCTCAGCCAGTGGCGCTTTGATATCGATGTCCTCATGGCCGTCGGGGCGGCCTTTGCCGGATCGCTCGGTCACCCGGGCGAGGGCGGACTGCTGCTCTTTCTGTTCGTGCTCGCGGGCGCGCTGGAAGACCTCGCCTCGGCCCGAACCACCAGGGCCGTCGAAGCGCTCCACAAGCTCATGCCCACCAGCGCGCTTCGGCGGGCACCCGACAACTCATGGGAGACCATCGAGCCCGAACAACTCCGGCCCGGCGACGAGATCAAGATCCTTCCCGGCGAATCCGTTCCCGCCGACGCTCGGCTCAGCGAGGGCTCGACCAGCGTCGACCAGTCCAATCTGACCGGCGAAAGCATGCCGCGCTCGGTGCGCGCCGGTGATGAGATCTTCGCCGGCACCATCAACGTCGGCGATCCGGTCATCGCCCGCGTCACGCGGATGGCCAAAGAGTCCAGCTTGCAGCGCGTGCTCAACCTGGTGCTCGAGGCCCAGCAGCAGCGCGAGCCGGTGCAGCGCATCATCGATCGGGTCAATCAGCCCTATGCCCTGAGCGTGCTGGGCGTGTCGATCGCCGTGCTGCTGATCTGGCGCTTCGGATTCGGTGATACCTGGCAAGTGGCGCTGTACACCGCGATCACGCTGCTGATCGTCGCCTCGCCCTGCGCCGTCATCATCGCCACACCCACCGCCACGCTCGCCGCGATCGCCCGCGGCGCTCGGGCCGGAGTGCTCTTCAAGGGCGGCCAGAGCATCGAGCGGCTCGCGCGCCTCGGCGGCGTCGCTTTCGACAAAACCGGCACCCTCACCGTCGGCAAGATGCGCGTGCAGGAACTGCACCCCATCGGCTGGTCCGATGCCGGGCGCCTGCTGAGCATCGCCTCCGCCCTTGAGCAGGACTCGACACACCCGATCGCCGTCGCCGTGCGCGATGCCGCCCAGAAACAAGGCGTCGAGCCCGCGGCATCGCAGAATCCCCGATTCGTCGTGGGCCGCGGCGTCGCCGCGGACTTCTCCGGCAAGCCCGCCCGCCTGGGCACCTATGTCTTCGTCGAAGAGCTGATCCCCATCTGTCTCCGCGCTCAGGTTCGCGGCGTGCTCGACAGTGTTCAGCACTCGGGGCGAATCGGCACCGTCGTCGCCCACGATGAGCAGGCGGGCGTCATCATTCTCTCCGACACCGTCCGTCCCGGAGCCGCCGAGCTCGTCACCGACCTGCACGCGCTCGGGGTCCGCCCCGTGGTCATGCTCACGGGTGACAATCGCGCCACGGCCCGAGCCGTCGCAGACGCCCTCGGGCTGGATGACTTCAAGGCCGAGCTGCTCCCGCAGGACAAAGTCGACGCCATCCAGCAGATCAAGGCCACCGTGCGAGCGCGCGATCCCAAGAGTGGCGCGGGCGTCATCGGCGACGGCGTGAACGACGCCCCAGCCCTCGCCGCGGCAGATGTCTCGATCGCCATCGGTTCCATCGGTTCCGACGCCGCGCTTGAGTCGGCGGACATCGTGCTGCTCGCCGACGACCTGGGTGTCGTCCCCTGGGCCGTGGGACTGGCCCGACGAGCACGGCGGACGATTCTCTTCAACCTCTCCTTCGCCCTCACCGCGATCCTCCTCATGGCGATCGCCACGCTCGTCGGTTCGCGCACCGGGCACCCCCTGCCGCTCTGGCTCGGCGTGCTCGGCCACGAGGGCGGAACCATGCTGGTGGTACTCGCCTCTTTGCTGCTGCTTATCTACCCCGCGCGCCGGCGAGGCGTCGAATCCCCAGTCCGGGAAACCGAGCTGCCCGAGCCCCGCGTTGTGCCCGAGAGTCGTTCAAAACCGCCGGTAGAGCTGGCTCAATAGCTCAAAATCGAGACTTTTATCCGGTGGATTGCCCCAAAGTCAGGATGAATCGATCTATTGAGGTATTATCCCGGAGAAGCTCATCCGCTTTCGGATGATCTCGGCGCACCTTTGACGAGGGATTTCCAGTGTTTTCGACGACCACCGAATACGCGATGCGCGCGATGGCTTGGCTTGCTCTGAGCCCCGACACCCTGGTGCCGACCACCATTCTGGCCGACAAGACCAAGGTGCCGCCGCACTATCTCGCCAAGGTCTTGCAGCAGCTCGCCGCCGCCGAACTCATCAAGGGTCGTCGCGGCGTCCGTGGTGGATACAAGCTCACGCGCCCCGCGGACCAGGTGACCCTGCTCGACGTCGTGCGCTCCGTCGCCGAGGTCAACCGCATCACCGCCTGTCCGCTTGGGCTGGAGAACCACGGCCCGAATCTCTGCCCGCTGCACAAGCGCATCGACAACGCCGCCAAGAACATCATCGATACCTACGGCGGCGTCACGCTGCAGGACCTGATCTCCGAGCCCGCCTCCTCCAAGCCGCTCTGTGACGCCGTAACCACGGCAAAGCTCACCGTCTCGGCAACCATCGGCGGCGGACGCAAGTAAGCGACTGGTTCACAAATTCTGACCTTGGTCCTGACTTTGGTGGCACAGGCATCCCGCCTGTGGACCTTTGTCGGCATCATTCCCCAGGCGATCCACCAGAGCGACCAATCCACACTCACGGATTCGCAGCGCGCCGTGTCAGCGCAAACGTCAGCACGGCCCGCTTCTCTTCATCGCTCAGTCCGCCGAACGCCGTCCGAAGCGCATCGCGCGAAGTCTTCGCTGCTGAGATCAACACGCCGCGCTTCGGCTCGGCCAGTGGGGCTCCAACGCCCACGGGCAGGTTCGCCGCCTCGCGCTCCAGATCCGTCATCAGTCGATCCAGCGCGGCGAGCGGTTCTCGCGTTGCATCGACATACGTCTGACGGAGATTCAGCACGGCCTGGCGTGACGGATCACCTCCGGTCAGTTGCTCAAAGTGCTCGCGCATCGCCTTCTCATACTCCCCCACCGCCTGATCCAGCCGTGCCCGCTGCAGCGCGGTGATCGCCCCATCGCGCTGCAGGCGATCCAGCAGGCGCTCGCTTCGCAGGGCGGCGACGGCGTCGCGCGCCGCAAACAGCGGGCCGAACTCCGTCGCGTTCATCACGCGATCCCGCATCGCCTCGACCTTCAGCACCGCATCAATCTTCTCGATCACCAGGCGATCGACCTCGGTCGCACGTGCGGCCATCGACCTCCCCACCTTGGCACGGCGATCCTCGGTAAAGGCGTATCGCGCCACCGCCTCTTCCTCCGGCCCGCGGGCGAGCATCTTCATCGCGCCCGCCTCATCTCGATCCACGATCGATGGCGCGGGCGGCTCGCTGTCCGCCTTGGACAGATCACGCGGCGGAGGGCTGCTCGCCTCTGGACCGCTCGGCGTCGCCGCGGGCATCGGTTCGCCCTTGGGCGGCACCGGTCCGATGAGCTGCGCGTGCGCCGCAGAAGTGCCCGCGACCATGCACGCAACGGCCACCACACCCAAACGCGTGTTCGACTCTCGATTCATGCTCGATCATACTGCCCGTGTCGCTTACGACCCGGACTTGGGCTCAGCCGACATGGGATCGGCCTGCGGCTTCACAGCCTCGCGCTTGCGGGTTGACAAGCCCCGCTCGGACTGGCGCTCTTCGCCGATCCGCTGCGCGAGCTTCTTGCGCTGCTCGGGCGTCAGCTCGCCGTAGATATCCAGAAACACGCGAACCTGCTGCGCCTTGGTCGGCTTGCCATAGGTCTTCTGCACCAGATCGATGACCTTCTGGCGGACCTTCGATTCCTGCTCGGGTGACAGATCGAGGTGTTGCAGAAGCTCCTCAAACTCCTTGTTGCGATCGGCAAAGACACGCTCGTACGACGCCTTGACCTCCAGCCCGAAGCCCTCGAATCCCTGCGCGAGCGCGGCCCCGATTCGATTCTGCTGCTTGGCCCCCGGCGCGTTCATCGCGTCTTGCGCCGCCGCCGCGTTGTACTCGTCCACGGCATGCTTGAGCTGCTCATACTGCTCCGTCGGCAGCGCGGGGCGCAGCTCGCTGAGCAACGTGCCGCGATCCAGAAAAGGGCGGGCCTTCTTCAGCAACTCGCCAAACTTCGCCTGAGCCGCGGCCTGATCCCCCGCCTGCCTCGCCAGCGCGGCCTCGATGATCCCGCGCAGATTGTCGCGCACGATCGTGTCAAGCTGCGTGTTGCGGCTGACAACCACCTCGGTCGCCTTGGCCCGCTGCTCATTGGTCAGCTCGAGCTTGTCCAGCGCGACCAGCACCGGGTGCTGCTCCAGCCGCTTGAGCTTGCCGTCAAACTCGCGCTCGACGATCGAGGCCTTGGCCCGCTCGCGCTCAACAACCTTCGGTCCGGCGAGAGCTCCGCCATCGGTCTTGGCGTCGTCCATGCTGGCGAGCACACACACCGGCGCGAGCGCACAACCCGCCACGGCAAGGACGCACAGGAGCGCACGAAGCACACGAGTTCGACGCATGGCGGAATCTCCTACGGAACGACCACGATCGCACAACGACCCGTCGGCCGCGGAATTGCATCGTTCGCCGGATGTCGCCCGCATCAACACATTCGTATGATCGGACCATGCCGACCGCACCCATCGCCACCCCCCATTCCGCCGTGGATCGCCAGGCCCTCGCCCGCCAGATCGCCGACGCCTCGCTGCTCCGCGGCACGTTCACGCTGCGTTCGGGCCGAACGAGTTCCTATTACCTGGACAAGTACCTCTTCAGCACGCGTCCGGAAGTGCTCAGCCCGCTGGCAACGCTGTTCGCCGAGCGCATCGCAGCGCTTGAGGCTCGCACCGGCAAGCCCGTCACCAGACTCGCCGGCGCCGAGCTGGGCGGCATTCCGCTGGTGACCGCCGCGAGCATGTGCACCGGCAAGCCCTGCCTCTTCGTGCGCAACGCCAAGAAGGACTATGGCACCGCCAAGCAGCTTGAGGGCAAGCTCGAACGCGGCGACCGCGTGATTCTTCTGGAAGACGTCGCCACCACCGGTGGCCAGGCCCTTGAAGCTGTGAAAGTGCTGAAAGATCTCGGCGCCGAGATCGTCGGCGTCATCGCGACGATCGATCGGCAGGAAGGCGCAAGCGAGAACATGGCCGCGGCGAGCGTGGCGTTTGAAGCGCTGTTCACCAAGCGCGATCTGGGGATCGCGGAGTAATCGAAGAGGTGTTCGCCGCTATCTCGGCAGGTCGCGGACAAGGTCCGCGCTGGATCGTTTGCGCTTGCGATCCATATCACGCGGCGCGGGCTTGGGGTGCCCATCTCGGCAGCACAGCAGCACATTCTGCGTGTAGTCCATCATGTGCTGGTGCGTCCAGAACAGCCAGATCAGCACGCCCGATCCGCCAAAGAACGCCGCGAGCAGCAGCTCTCCATACTGAATAGCAATCGACAGAAAAAATCCCCCGATTGCGATGATCAACCCGATGCCCTGCCAACGCTGCTTGGTCGTGAGCGTTGGGATGTAGCAATCGTCCATCCGCTCAGCCATCGCATTGAGGAATGGTCCCGCCGCGAAGAACATGAACGCGACCGATGCCGGCAGCGCGATGCCGATCGCCGTGACCATCGGGATGTACACGCTCGGCGGGAGCGACATGAGCTGCTGGGCCATGATCGGGATGCAGCTCAGCCCCCAGCAGACCCCGGCGATGACGGTGCCGACGCGCAGCACGCGCCGAATGCGCCGATCCTGCCGCGTGCCACCGGCTCCGGGGTCGGGCGTGGTGAGCAGCCACCACCCAACGACGGCCGATCCGCCGCAGGCCAGCGGCCCGATGAGCCAGACGATCGCCAGCGCGACCATGATCGCCGCCGGCGGCGCGCCCGACGTGATGCCCACGGCCAGCGCGACGATGAACAGCACCGCCGTGATCGCGACCGTGCAGAGCGCGACGATCGCCGAGATGCGGGCCAGCAGCGCCCCGCGCATCAGCCGATCCAGAAACTCCGGAGCCGCAAAGTCGAGCATCTCGGCCTGCATCGAGTTCTGAACCGGCGCGGCACACTCCGGACACCGCTGATTCACCGCCAGCCCACGCAGCTCATACCCGCAGCGGGCGCAGCGCACATCGTCGGTCACACGCTGGACCTGCTCGGCGGCCTTGGGAGCGGACGAAGAGTCGTCGAGGTGATACATCGGAAGTGATTATTGCCGCCGATCGGCATCGGGTTTCAGTTCGCCGAATCGACGGGGCAAGTGCCGGCACGCCTCGATCGATTCCCCAAGCGTCTGCAGCATCCCCGCCTGCACAACCAGCAGCAGCGGCAGCGCGATCAGCGATCCGATCACTCCGGCCAGAGCGAGGCAGCCCGCGCTGGTCAGCATGCCAAGCCCGAACACGCCCGCGGCGACGATCGTCGCCGTCGCGAGCAGATCGTGCGCAGGCAACGCGCCGGCGATTTCGACATTGTCCGCGCGCGCGCCAAGATCACACAGCCGCCGCGGCATCATGTACGCGAGCACCCCGGCGGCGCCGCACGCCACGATCACGGCGATGTTCGTCATCGGCAGATACACCCCCGGCGGCAGCACACGCAACGCTCCGGCGATCATCGGGCCCGACACCATCAGCCACGATCCCGCCAAGGCACACCCCGCGATCCGCACGCCTCGGCGATGCCGCTCGTGCACGCGATCGCCCGGAGCGATCTCCGGCGCCGTCAGCATCCACCACCCCGCAAACCCCACCGGCCCGGCGATCAGCGGCGTCCCACCAAGCACGCCGAAGAACAACGCCGCCAGAATCCCCGGGCCCGTGCTCACCATCCAGGCGACCAGCAAGATCACCCCAAGGCACAGACTGCCCAGGATGACCGCGATCGCGGCATATCGCGCCAGTCGCGCCCCCAGATGGAACTTCCTCAGCAACTCAGCCGGCGCATGCCGCAACTTGTCGCGCATCACCGAATGTACGATCGGTGTGTTGCACTCCGGACACGCTCCGCCAGTGCGCAGCCCGCGCAACACATACCCGCACATCGCGCACGGGACATCCAGCTCAACAATGAGCTCCTTCGGTACGGCCGAGGGCTTAGGCCTCTGCGAAGATGGATCCAGCGGGTACACCGCCACTCGGTATGGCTGAGCCGTGCATTGGTTGCGAATCAGCGGGTTCTCGTCATCGCGCCGTGGTCGCCGGGGCCGCCGGAGCGGCACTCTCCGCCCCCCACCGCGTCTTCAGATCATGCTCCACCCGCAGCAAATCCATGATCTTGCCCACCATGAAGTCCACGATCTCTTCAATCGTCTTCGGCTTCAGATAGAACCCCGGATTGGTCGGGCAGATGATCGCCCCCGCCAGCGACAGGTTCTGATAGTTGATGATGTCGATGTGGTTCAGCGGCGTCTCGCGGTGGCAGAGAATCAGCGGGCGACGCTCCTTGAGCGTGACCATCGCCGCCCGAGTCAGCAGGTTGCTCCCACTACTGGTGGCGATCGCGCCCAGGCTGGTCGATGAACAGGGGACCACGACCATGCCGTCGTGCAGGAATGAGCCCGACGCGATCACCGCGCCGACGTCTTTGTTCGGATGGATGATCAGCCGATCGGCCACGCGAGCGGTGACGATGGTGGGGCAGAGATTCGCAAAGTCCAGATGGGTGATCCCCGCTTCATCAAACAGCAGTCGTCGGCCGTAGTCACTCACGACCAGATGCACCTCATGCCCGCGGATGAGCAATTGCTCGATCAGCCGCAGCGCGTACGCGGCCCCCGACGCGCCGGAGACGCCGACCACAATTCGCTTGGGGTTCGACAGGGTCGGGGGTGGCGGACCGCCGAGGGAGCCGTTGGATGGGCCGAGCGTTGAACTCATAAGAGCGTGTTCGTGGATTGTAGGGATTGGTTTCGGAACTGGACGTTGAGCGTCGGCGTTTGGTGGCACAGGCGTCCCGCCTGTGATTGGGACCACACAGGTGGGACGAGTATGCCAGCAAAGCACGCCCGCGATCGATCACTCAGGATGATCGCTCGCGACAGCCGATGACGTACTATCCCCCATGATCTCTCGAACACTCCTCTCTGCCCGTCGTTCCGCCGCACTGCTCATCGTGGCCGCGGTCTCGGCCGCCGCGCTCCCCGGCTGCGTCGGCCACAACATCTACCCGCCCATGGAGGGCGAGCGTGGGTTCACCAATGTGAACTCCGACCCCTTTCCGCCCGTGATGACGGCCGCCCTGCAGTGGGTCACCACACGCTATCCGCCCAACGCCGACGCCGAGTGGAACCAGCCCGCCGCGGGCAACTTTGGCATCACCAACTTCGCCGTCAACATGCCCCGCGGGCTGAACCGGCAGATCGCCGAGCGCATTGTCAAGAACGTCGGCAACGGCGCGCAGCCGATGATTCCCGGCAACGAGAATCTGCCCGTCTACCACGTCTCGCGCGTCTGGGTCTCGGGCGATGAGGCCAAGGTCGACATCATCCGCCCCGTCGTCAGCGTCGCCTTCACCGAACAGGGCAAGCCCGTCACCCAGGCCATCACCATCCGCCTCCGCGGCGGCCTCAAGCCCTGGACCGTCAGCAGCCACCGCCTCTGGTCCTTCAACGCCCTGCAGCCGCCGGCGATCAACTATCTCGAGGGCGAGGGGTTGCAGGCGCCGGCGAAGGACGCGGTGCCAAGCAGAGAGCCCTGACTTTGGTGGCACAGGCGTCCCGCCTGTGGCGTGAGTCAGATTGTTCGGCGAGATGCAGATGCACACAGGCGGGACGCCTGTGCCACCAGATGGTGCTTTTCAGGCCGTGAGCCCGCCCGGCGGCAGAAACTCCCGCGGCGACGCCGCGACTTGCTCTCGCGTTACCTTTCCCGGTAGCTGCACGTTTTTGTCAAGGTCCTTGATCGTGGCCTTGTCTTCATCTTCCAGGATCATCGCGTACTGCGCGTCCTGATCCGCCGCGTCTTTCAGCAGCTTGCCGATGTTCTTCGTCGCCTTGTAGGGCCGCCGCGCGTGCAGCCCCGCCCTGCGGAGCGCGGCGAGCGTCGGCGTCACCATCGCGTCGTTCTCCGCTGATCCGTTGGAGATTACGATCACGTCCGGCCGCAGCCCAAGCTCGCGAGCGATCTGCTTGTCACTCGGCATCAGTCCCCGATCCTGCAGCACCAATGACAGCACCACATCGCCCATCCCAAACCCCACGGCGGGCGTCGACGGCCCGCCAAAGAGCTCAATGAGCTTGTCGTATCGCCCGCCGCCCGCAATCGCCCGCTCGGCTCCGCTCGCCTCGTGCACCTCAAAGACCATGCCGGTGTAGTACGCCAGGCCGCGCACGATCGAATAGTCGAACACGCACCAGTCGCCGATGCCCAGCTCGCTGACCAGTTCGAGCACGCGTCTCGCCGCTGGCGGCGGTTCGCCTTGCGCGCCCTTGAACAGCACGCCGATGAGCTGATCGATCGCGCCCGCACTCAGCCCAAGCCCGCCGCCCGCGGCTTTGAACTTCGGCTCCTCAACCTTCAAATAGGTATCGAGCCACGCCAGCCCCGCGTCGATCTTCTCCGCCGGACACCCGCCAGCGGCCAGCATGTGCACCACCGCCGCCCGGTGCCCGATCTTCACCCGCACATCACTCGGCTTCAGCCCCAGCTTTTCCAGCCCCGCCACGCACGTCGCGATGATCTCCGCATCCATCCGCGCCATCGCCTCGGGCTCTTGCTCGGGGGAGCCGATCGGCTCAGTCCCCAGAATGTCGCAGTTCCACTGGCAGAACTCCCGCAGCCGCCCCCGCTGCGGCCTCTCGGCCCGAAAGCAGTTCTGCATCCAGAACCACTTGGTCGGTTTGGGAAGCGACGCGGCCTTGCTCGCATACAGCCGAGCCAGCGTCGGCGTGAACTCCGGGCGCAGCGCAAACCGCTTCTCGCCCTGAAACCGCTCAAAGCTGAACAGCTCGCTGACGATCCCCTCGCCGCTCTTGATCGTGTACAGGTCCAGGTGCTCAAACGTCGGCCCGTCGATCTCCTGAAACCCGTGCGTGATGCTCGTCCTGCGCCAGGCGTCCTGAATGAACCGCAGGCGGGCAAGCTCCATGGGATAGAAGTCGCGCGTGCCCGTGGGCGGCTGCAAGATGTGCTGACCTGAGGCATTGGGCGGTGTGGATGACATGTGGGCGAAAGGGTACGAGCCCCCACGCCCGGCCAGCCGCGGGACCAACCCCAATGGCACCCACTCGTGGTCATCCCCGATGTGGGCGGCAAGGCAAACCCTAACGAAATAAAAACGTCCAGTGTTGATACCACGATTTTGGAAAAGATTGACAAGGGGGCTACCAGTCTGGCAAAACCCTTGTATCTTCTTGAGGTCCGCTTGTGCGTTCTTGCACGATTGAGGTGGCCGTAACGTCGATTCCAGACCTTCCGGTTGTCAGTTTCCTGCGAAGTTTTCCGCGCTCTTTCGAGCGTCTGTTCAGATCGCAAGCACCTGGAGTGTGCCGTTTCCATTTAGGAGGTGTCCGTTGATTCGTTCCTGTACCCTTTTCACGTTGGGCGTTGCCGCCGTTGCCGGCTCCGCCTTGGCCGCTTCGGCGGACAAGTTCTCATCCACCCAGCCCGCTGCTCAGTCGATCCAGGCCGAAAACGGCTATGCGACCGGCGGCACCCCGATCCGGTTCGCCCCGCGCGGCCCGGGCAACGGTTGCGCCATCGCGGCCAACCAGTGCCAGGAGCGCACCACCCTCGCCGTTGCCGACCCCCGCGCGTCCAACGCGTCGTTCGCCAACGGCTTTGCGGTGGCCGATAACTTCCAGGTCCCCGCCACCACGCTCACCAGCATCTGCTGGTGGGGCTACTACGGCCCGTCCAGCGTCAACGGCACCCCCCCGGTCGCCGGCGCTGAAGGCTTCCGCATCCGCATTTACACCAACGTCCAGGGCGTTCCCACCACGCAGGTCGCTGAGATCTGGGCTGGCGCGAACTTCCTCACCGGACCCGGCGCCACCGCGGGCAGCACGCTGACCCGCAACGCCGCCCTCGGCGTGCCCACCGGCGCCGCCGTGCCCGCTGGCACGACCATGTTCACCTGGACCGCCAACATCGCTCCGCTGAATCTCCCCGCCGGCTGCTACTGGCTCGAAATCTCCGCTGACAGCGTTGCCAACGTCGACCAGCGCTTCCGCTGGATCGACTCGACCAACGTCGGCGGCCCCAACGACGGCGTGACCCTGCAGACCCCCGCTAACCCCGGCACCTACACCTTCAACAACATCGTCAACAGCTTCGACCGCGCCTTCTGCCTCGGGTTCGCGAGCGCCACCGCGCTGGCCACCCCGAACTGCTCGGTTCCGCCTCCGGCCCCGAACAACAGCTGCGCCAACGCCACCGTCGTCGGCGCGCTCCCCTTCGCCGTCAGCGGCGGCACGTTCCGCTCTGCGTACTCCGCGGTCCCCTTCTGCGGCACCAACCCCATCAACGCCCCGACCGTCTTCTACCGCGTCGTCGGCAACGGCACCACCTTCACCGCCGCCTCCTGCGGGACCACCACCGACTTTGACACCGTCATCAACGTCTACTGCGCCACCACCACCACCGGCACCGGGGCGCAAATCTGTGGCACCGGCAACGCCAACCTCCGCTGCATCGGCAACAACGACGACGGCCCCGCCACCTGCACCGGCGCCACCGGCGCCTTCCCCTCTCAGTTCTCTTGGCCCACCGTCGCTGGCAACGTCTACATCGTCGCCCTCTTCGGCTTCGAGCTCGACATCGGCAGCTTCGACTTCTCCATCACCTCCGACGGCGTCCCCGCGGGCGTCACCGGCGTCTGCGTCAGCGATCGCTGCCCAGTCGACCTCACCGGCATCACCAACCTCGAGACCGATGCCTGCGGCACCACGACCGCCAGCCTGAACAGCGCCTGCAACGGCACCAGCGTCCGCCCCTTCACCCTCGGCGTGCCCTTCGGCGGCAACACCAGCAACGACCCCGTCGGCACCGCCGGCGGCGCGAATCGTGACTTCGACTTCTGGGAACTCTCCGGCACCCTCCCCGATAACTCCGGCGGTCAGGGCATCAGCTGGATCCGCGTCACCTACCGCTCCGAGTTCCCCGGCCGCATGCAGTTCTACACAGGCGCCTGCAACGCCCCCACCAACGACGGCACGTTCATCGGCGGCGCCGCCATGTTCTACACCGCCTTCGGCACCCCCACCCCCATCTGCCAGGATCGCAACATCATCGTCGATGCGGCCGCCGGCCAGGCCTTCCGCCTGACGCCGTTCCCCACCGACTTCGGTGGCGTCCCCTGCGCCGCGGGCAACAACAACTACCGCATCACCGTCTCCCTTGAGCCCACCGGCGCCTGCTGCGTCCCGGCCACCGCCTGCTTCGTCACCGCTCAGATCGACTGCGATACTCAGCTCGGCGTCTGGACCAGCGGCGCGGCATGCAGCCCGCTCAACCCCTGCGAGCCCAGCGGCGCTTGCTGCATCGCCCCGGGCAACTGCTCCATCACCAACCAGGGAACCTGCACCGGCACCTGGACCTCCGGCGGCACCTGCGCCGTCGCCTGCCCGGCCCCGACCACCGGCGTCTGCTGCCGTGGCTCGACCTGCAACGCCACCGTCGCCCAGGCCGCCTGCACCACCACCGGCACTCAGTGGGGCGCGAGCTTCAACTCTTCCGCTGCCGCCTGCAGCAGCACCTCTGCGACGGCCCCCTGCTGCTTCGCCGACTACGACAAGACCGCTGGCATTCAGACCGGCGACATCTTCGCCTTCCTCAACGACTGGTTCTCCAGCAGCCCCTTCGCCACCGTCGGCGGTGACGGCACCACCCTGCCCGTCACGGGCGACATCTTCAGCTTCCTCAACGCCTGGTTCGCCGGCGGCTGCTAAACCCAGCTTCCGTTCGATCTGACGTCTCTTCACAGGGCCCCCGCACTTTGCGGGGGCCCTGTCTTTTCCAGGGCGCGGCCTTTTCCGGTGCTCATACACTCCGGTGCATGAGCACCAACGCCCCCACGCGCACCGCTCCCGTCGCCTCTGGCGGCACCGCCGCACCAGCCGATCCCAACGAGATTCTCTCACGCTGGAATCGGCGCGCCCTGCTGGGGCTTCAGGATCTTTCCGCCGAAGAGATCCGCACGCTGCTCGCACTCGCGAGCTCATTTGCCGATGTCTCCGAGCGCTCGGTGAAGAAAGTCCCCGCACTCCGCGGGCGCGTCGTTGCGAATCTCTTCTTCGAAGACTCCACTCGCACGCGGCTCAGCTTCACCCTCGCGGCACAGCGCCTCAGCGCGGATGTCATCGACCTTACCGAATCCGGTTCCAGCGTCAGCAAGGGCGAGACCATCGCCGACACCGTGCGCAACGTCGAGGCCATGGGTGTGGACGCCCTGGTCATCCGCCACAAGGCCGCGGGCGCGGCCCTCGTCGCCGCCAAAGCCGTCAAGTGCGCCGTCATCAACGCCGGCGACGGCAAGCACGAGCACCCCACCCAGGGCCTCCTCGACATCTACACGCTCATCGAATCACGCGCTCACGCCAAGCCCGCCGACCCCTTCGATCTCCGCGGCGTCCGTGTCGCCATCGTCGGCGACATCGTCTCCTCACGCGTCGCGCGTTCCAACATCGCCGGACTCACCAAGCTCGGCGCCCAGGTCATCTGCGTCGGCCCCCCCACACTCGCCCCGCGCTCGCTCGAAGCCCTCGGCTGCCAGATCGAGCACGATCTCGACGCCGTGCTCCCACACGTTGACGCCATCAACATGCTCCGCATTCAGTTCGAGCGCCACGCCTCGGCAGAGGAAGGTCGAGCGTCCCATAAGTCCTCCAGCAATGCCTTCCCCTCGCTCCGCGAATACACCCAGGGCTTCGCCCTCACCCGCGAGCGCGCCGCCCGACTCAAGCCCAGCACCATCGTCATGCACCCCGGCCCGATGAACCGCGGGATCGAAATCGCCGGCGACGTCGCCGACGGCGAAAAGAGCGTCATCTTTCGCCAGGTCACCAATGGCCTGCCCGTCCGCATGGCCGCCCTCTTCGCCTGCGTCAGTGCCGAAGAGCGTGGCAGAACCACCATCTAAGCACCGCGAAGCACGCTCTGAGCGCAGCTCGCGACTTCCGGCTTCCTGCCTTTCGGCGCCATCAACGACGGCTGCGAAACCTGGGGGCGTCCTGTCGGAAAGACATGGACGTGACACTCTCCATCGCCATCATCTGGGCTTGCACAGGCGGATTCGCAGCCATCGGGCTGGGCCTTCTGGGCGTGGCCATCTGCGGCGGACGGGCGTCTTTCGCCACGGCGTTGAGTACACCCGCCGCCAGCCGACCCGAGTACTGCCCCTGCTGCGGATATGACGCGCGGGGTCTTGAAGACGACCTCTGCCCCGAGTGCGGCTCGCACACCCCCACCGGCCACGCGCTCCGGTCCACACGGAAACGCACCATCATCGGCGCGTGCGGCGTCGCCATGCTGTTCTCCGCGTGTGTCGGCCCGTGGGCCGACCACGTCGCCCGCCACGGCATCGTCCATGCGACTCCCGCCGAGGTGCTGACCATCGTCGGGAGATACGTTCCCTCGACGCGAGCGGTGATCACGCGCAATCTTCTTGGGCGGGCCGACGCGGAGAGCTTGCCGCGATCGGCGCGCCAGAGCGCCGCCACACTCGCCGCGATCACACTCGACTCCGCGGCCGATGCGTCCACGCGGCGCGCCTCCGCCGCCCTGCTTGCGGCGACCGCCGACGCCGCGCCAGATGACTCCGCAGATCGCCTCCTGCGAGACCGCGACTCGGAAGTTCGATCTCAGGGCGTGCGGGCCCTCTCCCGACTGGCCGAACCCACATCTCGCGGCGCGTGCATCGCCAGCAGGATCGCCATCGCCTCGCGGCTGGGACGCATCGCGCTGCGCGACCGCAGTGATCAGGTGCGCCGCCTGGCGATCGATGAACTCGGCGACATGACCGGCACCGGCGCGCGCATGCACGTGCTCGTCGCCGCCCTCGAAGATTCCAGCCGATCCGTCCGCATGCGCGCGCTCTTCGCCCTCTCCCGCGAGCGCACCCTCTCGGCGTCGGCGGTCTTTGCCGTCTCAAGGTGTCTTCTGGATGAAGAGCACGACGTGCGCATGGCCGCCCTGCTGGTCGTTCGCCGCGCCCGCGGGTGATCGTCCCCGCCCCATCTCGCCCGCGCTCTAAACTTCCGCGTGCCCGACGATCCCGATGCACCATTTGTCGACGCCGACGGCTTGCAATCCGCCGACGCCCCGCCGGGGTGGGGCGTTGAATCGCGCGAGGTGCGCCTGGCCCGTCTCCTCCGCAAGTCCCGCAACCTTGCCGGCTCGCCCGGCGTCTATCTGATGAAAGATCACAAGGGCGTGGTCCTGTACGTCGGCAAGGCCGCCCGCCTCGCCGATCGCGTCGCCAGCTACTTCATCCCGAGTGCCGACCTCGGCCCGAAGAAGCAGCCCATGCTCGACCTCGTCCACGACTTCGACACGCTCCCCTGCGACGGCGAGTGGGAAGCCCTCCTCACCGAGAACCGGCTGATCAAGGACATCGGCCCGAAGTTCAACGTGCGGCTGACCGACGACAAGTCCTTCCCCTATCTCGTCATCACCCAGCGCGAGGACTTCCCACGCGTCATGGTCACGCGTGATCTGACCGATCCACTCGTCAAAGGCGCCAAGGTCTTCGGCCCCTTCACCGCCGTCGGCTCGCTTCGCGAGGCCGTCACGCTGCTGCAGCGCGTCTTCAAGTTCCGCACCTGTTCGCTCGACATCGTTGATGGCGATGAAAAGAACAAGTACTTCCGCCCCTGCATCCTCTACAACATCAACCAGTGCACCGCCCCCTGCGCCGCGAAGATCGCCAAGGAGCCATACTTTCTCGATGCTCAGCGCTTCATCAAGGCCATCGAGAGCAAGCGCAGCATCATGATCCGCGAGATGGAGCAGGAAATGGCCCAGGCCGCGGCCGAGCTTGAGTTTGAAAAAGCCGCCGCCCTGCGCGATCAGATCAAAGCGCTGCAGAAACTCGAAGACCGCGCCAAAGGCGGCCGCAAAGAAGGTTGGCAGCCCGAGACCGAGATCAGCTACGTCGAACCGAAGAAAGCGCTCGTCAGCCTGCAGAAGACCCTCGGCCTCACGCTCCCCATCCGCTGCATCGAAGCCATCGACATCGCCCACCTGCAAGGCGGCGAGACCGTCGGCAGCAAGGTGTGTTTTCTCGATGGACGCCCGTTCAAGAACGAGTATCGCCGGTATCGGATTGGGAAGGGAGGCATCCAGGCATCGAGGTATCCAGGCATCAAGGGCGGATCGATCGCTGGCTCTCTTGATGCCTCGATGCCTCCTCCCTCGATGCCTTCCCCCATCAACGACGACTACGGCTCCATCCGCGAGGTCGTCACCCGCCGCTATCGCGAAGCCGGCGAGGGTCACGAGCTCTATCCCGACGTCATCGTCATCGACGGCGGCCTCGGCCAGCTCCACGCCGCCCTCGAAGCGTTCCAACATATGAACATGCGCCCGCCGATGGTGATCTCGCTCGCCAAGAAAGAAGAACTCATCTACGTGCAGGAGAAGACCGAGCCAATCCGCCTCGGCCGCGACAACCTCGGACTCAAACTCGTTCAGGCGATCCGCGACGAGGCACACCGCTTTGCACAGCACTATCACCACGTGCTGCGGCGAAAGAAAACACTTGGTGAAGACTGATCGGATTTCATCCGGATTTCTGCACCGCGTGCAGCCACGCCGGTCGATCCTCGTACATCAAAGGAGCACCCATGCGCACCCTCGCGTTCATTCTGTCTGTGCCAACTGTTCTGGGATCAGCCGTCGCACTCGCGCAGCCGGGCCTGCCCAGCGCACCAGCGGGTGTTGAGGTCACACGAACCTACGGGATCGAGTTTTCCACAATCGGTGCGCCCGGCAACGTAGCACGCCCGCCGGTGCTCCCGACGTTTCCCAATCGAGACTTTGAGACGCCGGTGGGAAACGTGCCGTACACCTTCCGCATGGCCCGTACCGAGGTCACCACCGGGCAGTGGATGGAGTTCACGAACACGTTCGCGGTCAACCCCAACTTTCCGACGGTGCTCTTCGATCAAGTCTCGTTTGTTCGGCTTCCCCCCTTGCGATTTGCTGTGGTTGGCGATTCCACGTACACCGGTCCCGGGTATCAACTGCGGCTGAACCCCAACATTCCAAACGCCGAGAACGTGCCGGTGTATGGCCTGTCGTGGCGCGACGCGGCGATGTACTGCAACTGGCTGCACAATGGCAAGCAGTCCACGATCGAGAGTCTCTTCAGCGGCGCGTATGACACGAGCACGTTCGAACTCGATCCGAACAACGGCTTTCGAGATCAAGCCCGCCGCTCACCTGGCGCACGATTCTGGATTCCCGATGAGCATGAGTGGACCAAGGCGATGTTCTTTGATCCCGAGCGTGCCGGGAACACGGTGGCCAGCTACTGGACGTATCCGAATCGGAGTGACGTTCTCCCGACGTTTGGTCTGCCCGGGCAGGGTCAGGCGAACACTGGGTTTCACATCGTGGATGATTCTGAGTACCGGATCCCGGTCGGGTCGTATCCGAGTGAACAGTCGCCCTGGGGGATTCTGGACGGCGCAGGTTCGGCGGCGGAGTGGACGGAGTTTCGAGATCCCTTTGGGCTGAATGGTGTGTTCTTTGCGAGGCGGGGGCTGCTTGGGTCCTCTTTGGACTCGGTGCCAAGTACCGCGTCCACCCTAACCAGGATCGGTACTTTGGGGAGAGAGTCGCCGATGTCACGGTACTATGGCGCTGGGATCAGACTCGCGTCCGACATTCCAAGTCCAGCCAGCGCAGTGATTGTTGTCTTGAGTGTGGTTCTTCTTCAACTTCGAGGTAGACGATGAAACTTTACGTTGCTCTCTGCGCTTTCTTGGTTCTTTCCAGCGTCGCTTGCGCCGGCGTAAACATTCGCTATCGCTATCAGTTGTCACCTGGTGTTGACGTCGAAGTCGATACGAGCCAGCCCGGTCCAAACTTCACTGTGAATCGCGAGATTTTTCACAATAACGCGACCAGAAGGGTGACGAGCGTCCTCGTGTGGACGGACTCCCCGACGACCGAAGACCTTGGCGTGATGACCCTCTCGCCAGCGGTCGGGCAGTTCTTTCTGCCGATTCTGCTTCGCACGCCTCAGCCAGGAGGATTTCCGGCATGTCGAAACTGGAGCGGAAACTGGGATGGCAACGTCAGTACTTTCCAGAATGCCGGCGTGCTTGTTGGGATCTCCGGCGAGATCAATGGAAACCTGATCGGAAGTGTTGCGGCCAATCAGATCAACGGGTTGGGAGTCAGAGGCCGTGTCATTGGACACATACGCTCGCGTGGGCAGGACGATCAGACGCAGCCCGGGCTGACATTGCTTGAACTCGCTGCGGTTGACAGTGGTGCGACTATCGTTTCGGAATCAACCGGGCTATTGCAGATCGCCCCGATTGCCACCATTGCACTCGGAACCACGCGAGACATGGATGGTTCAGTCAGCAACAATTCCGGAAACGTCTTCGTCCGGTGGGATATCGGGCCGTCACGATGGCGCGGAAACATCACGGTGCCCAATGGGCGCCTCTTGCAACTCGACCTCGGCAGCAGTGGCTCAATCGTCGCGCGCCCTGGCGGCCCGCGACCATCGATCGTGGTCAAGAATACCATTGACCAAATCCAAGCGGCCTCCATTGACGCGGACATTCAAGTGACGGAGCAAAGTCCCAGCGCGCCAGAGCCGATCGGCTACATCCAGCGCATTGAGGCCCTGAACGGCTCAATCTCTGGGTCCATCTCATGCAGAAGGTTTTCTTTGACAACTGGCGGCCCACTGCCGAACGTTGGCGGTGTGCGTGCGACTGGGGCACTCTCGGCATCGCTCACCTCAGTCATCCAAGACACCGCCCTGCAAGTATCAGAAGTCTCCTCTAGTGCCATGGTGCGCACCGGGAGATTCGCAAGCACGCTGGGCGACATTATGTTGCTTGATGCCATGGGCCTCAAGGGACAGATCATCCTCAATCAGACGCTTTCGTTTACGCCGGCACAGGCATGGGGTCGACCGATTAAGGTGGGCACTCAGACCATCAACAACACCCTCGAAGGCGAGTATGAGCTTCCCTCCGCCCAACTCGGCGGTGGCGCGGTCGGGCTCGCACCGTTTCGACTCTATCGAGCCGACAGCGTGCCGACGGCGACCGCGCCAGGCGCACA
>JAIEOW010000099.1 GCA_019750095.1 Phycisphaerales bacterium | reverse complement strand
ATCGCATCCTGATCGGCGGCGATCAGGGGCAGGACGTTGCGACGCACCTGCATGCGCACGCCGTTCTCGATCGTTTCGATCTGCTCGCTGAGCTGCTCGATCTGGAGCTGCTGCTGGATGGTCAGTCGCGCCAGGCCGATCTTGTGCTGATCAAACCAGGCGCGTTCGGCCTCGGTGTCCATCGACTCCGCCGGGCGCAGCGAGCGGTGCATGTCCTGAATCGCACGGCGGAGGGGCTCGAGCTTGGGCTCGACCTCGGCCCGCAGCCGCTGCATCTCGGCGCGCCATGGATTGGTGCCCAGACGGATCACGACCGTAAACGCGCGATCGGGGCTCAGCAGAGCCGCGGCGGAAAGGGCATCATCGACGCGGGCCGGAGGGTTCGCGTTCTGCCAATCCGCGAGCTGCTCGAGATCGAACTGCTGACCCGTCAGAACGTTGGTGTAGATCGTCGTGGGCTCGCCGTTGCGGATGCCCTTGACGATGCTGAACCATTGCCCGTTCGGGGCCTGATAGCGGGCGGTGTCGATGATCTCAGAGAAGCCCGCTGGGACCGATGCCGAGGCGTCGGCGCGGGTGTGCGGGGCGAGCGCCAGCGCGCACCCGGCAACCAGAACGATGGAACGAATGACGGACATGGGAAACTCCAGAACAAGAAGAACCGGTGTGTGAGCGCGACGCGGCCGCGGACCCGCTCCGGAGTCGTGCGTCGCCGAAATGACATGCGGACGGGTGGGGATCCCCAGCCAAAGAATTCGACACCCAGCGATGTCGCGGCCCTTGATCAGGATTGCATGGGGAGGGGCGACTTGCACACTCCCGATGACCGCCCTGGGCCTGAAGCCCGATGGGCCTTTCCCGCGGCAGGATTATCGGACATTGGCCGGGCCGCTCAGGCCGACTCCTGCAACATGCGTGGTCGAAT
Organism: Phycisphaerales bacterium; assembly: GCA_019750095.1. Taxonomy (GTDB): domain Bacteria; phylum Planctomycetota; class Phycisphaerae; order Phycisphaerales; family UBA1924; genus UBA4658. The sequence continues at coordinate 26,727 of JAIEOW010000099.1, read as the reverse complement.
GGGCTTCGCGGGGCTGCCCGCGCACAGATGCCACGCCGGGAGATCACTGGAGAAGACGCTGGAGCGTGCCCCGATGACGACGCCGTCGGGGATGGTCACTCCGGGCGCGACAAAGACGTCGGCCGCGAGCCAGACATTGGCCCCGAGCGTGATCGGTGCGGTGGTCAGGGGCTGGGTCGGGTCCTCAAAGTCGTGGCTCGCCGCACACAGGAACGAATAGTGGCTGACCGTCGATCGCGGGCCAATGACGATGGGGGCGACGGCGTAGATGTCGGTGAGGTCGCCGACGCACGCGTGTTCGCCCATGGTCAGATTCCACGGCGCCCAGACGCGTGCGCTTGGGTAGATTCGAGCCGTCGGATGCAGCTTGGCGCCGAAGAGGCGATAGACGATGTTGCGGTAGCGATGCAGGAATCGCGGGCTGGGACGGACGAATAGCGTATATGCGAACGACCACGCGACGCGGGCGAGGCGGTTGCTGAGCGTGTGCGGGGAAGTCTGTTGGGGGGTGGCGGGGTGCATGGTGCGGCCTAGGTCCCGGCAACATGCTCGCGGCATGCCCTCTTGATGGCCCACACCTCGCGAGGGCTCAGGATTCCGGGGAATGGGCTGTTCTGTCTCAGCCGCTGGCCTTCCTCGGTCTCGGCGAGCAGCGCACCCCGCGCGTGATCCCAGCCGCAGTCGAGAATGCGCTCCCATTCTTCGTAACACTGGATCAACGACGGCGCGTCAGCGTTGCGCGTCTTCCAGCGCGACAGGTTCTCTCGGGCGATGCTCACCAGCGAGGGATCGGCATCGATCCGAGCCGCGATCGCTCGAGCGAGTTCCAGACTGGCTCTGTCGATGTCCGCGTGGCCGGGCATACCCAATGCTATCGGTCGGATGCCCCCCCCAACCCAAGCCCGAACCGCGACCCAAGATCCTACACGCGAGCCGGCTTCAGCCCCCGCTCCAGCACATCACAAAACGCCCCGCAGAGCGTCGGCTTGCTCAGCCGAGTCTGGATGACGTGCCGCGCAAGGTCGCCCATCGCCGCGAGTTTCTCGGGCGGTGCTTCGATGATCTCACGGATCACGCCCGCGGCCCGATCAACGTCGCCGTGGGGAATGTGCCAGCCGATGGGCTTCTTGTCGGATCGATCCTCCTGCCCGCGCTCGCCGGAGACCAGATCGCTCACATGGCACGGGTCGGGCGCGAGCAGCACGATCGGGCGAGCCACGGCCATCGCACCGTAAATCTTGCACGGATGGATGATGCCCACCGCATCATCGCCCACGCTCACCAGATGGGCGTCGGCGGCCGAGAGCGAGAAGCGGAGCTGGCTCAGCGGCTGATAGGGCAAGCTCACCATGTTGGTGAGCTGATGCTGCTTGATCGTCGCCTCCACTTCCTTTTTGCGCACGCCGTCGCCGATGAAGAGGAACGCGACGCGCGGATCGTCCTTGAATCGCACCGCGGCCTTCAGAAACGTCTCGAGCGGGAGCGCGAGCCCGTGGTTGCCGGAGTACATCAGCACGCGCTTGCCACCGAGGTTGTGAGCCTTGCGGAACGGGTTCTCCTCGTGCGTCACCGGCTCGACCGAATCCTCATGCGGCCAGACGGGCAGGATGTGCATGCGGTCGCCGACGTCGAGCTTGGCATTCATGGTCTTGGCCATGAACTTGTCGAGCACGACCACGTCGCTGCTCGCCGAGAGAATGCGCCGATTGAAGAAGTCCATCAGCCGAGCTGGGAACGAGCCGGGCTTGATCTTGCCGAGCGAGACGAGCTGGTCGGGGTTGATGTCCATCACCCAGAACTTCACGGGCACGCGCCCGAAGCGCAGGATGCGGATGATGAGCGCGGCGATGATGCACATCGGCGGACTGGTGGAGACCAGGATCGCGCCGGAATCGCCCCTGGGCCCGCCGAGCCCGCGCGTAAACACGCCGCGCAGGATCGTCTGGAGCATGAACAGCCCCGCGGCAAGCGCACGGATCGGGAGCGACTTTTTGCCGAAGCTCGAAAGCGGCAACCGCGTGACCTGAACCCCGTCGATCACCTCGCTGGGCTTGTAGCGAATGTTCGGATCGTTGTACCCGCGCGCCGAGGTGAGCACCTTGACACGCCACCCGCGCCGGGCCATCTCGGCAGCAGCGTCGGCCATGTGCTGGCCGACGCTGGCGGGATCGGGGACGTAGACCTGGGAGAGGATGAGAAGGGTCTTTTTCATGGTGAGCGACGTGATGAGGATCGTCGAATAGGCCGAGCGGCGTCGCGAATCTCGACGACACGCTCGCCTGAAGCGATCAGCATGAGTGCTTCGGGAAGAGTTGTCGCAAGAGCGGCCCTCAGCAGTCGGTCGGAGCGATTCCCGTATCGAAGCCAGATGAGGTCGGGTGGCGATGGACGAGAACGGATCAGATGCACGAAGTCTTCATCCTTGGACAGAATGATTCCGCCGCGAACGCGAGCAGCCCGGATCAGATCAACGTCCTTGCTCACTCGCGGTCGGAGATCGCACACGTGCGAGACCTGAACTTCGAGCAACTCGCCGATCCACTCTGCCAAAGCCGGCGACAACTGCGCGTCCACGAAAATGTGCGCCCGATTTGCCAAAGCTCATGCGACCAGGCGAGGGTGATCGAGCTCGCTCGCGGCATACGCCAGACATGCGGCCACATCTTCGACTTCGAGATAGGGCAACTGGCGAACGATCTGGCGAGCCGTCATGCCCGATGCAAGCATCTGCAGAACATCGATCACGCGGACGCGCAGACCTCGGATGCACGGCCGACCGCCGCACTTTCCTGGCTCGACGGTGATCCGCGCGAGAAGCGCTTGTTCGGGGGTCGTTTTCTGGGCACGCGACATATCCAAAGTATATCACGGCCCTGCCCAGCATCGCACGCACCGCACCTTGACATCAACGCAACACGTGCCGAACGCGGGTGACCCCGCCAGCTCGCTCAGCCATAACCACACCTGCACCCTCGGATGCCGACAAACGCACTCGGAAGGTCTCGCCACTACGCGGGGTGATATCCAGTATCACCACCGGGCGAATACCGGCGTCCGACCCCACAATAAACGCCCGCGTACGACTCCACTCCACACGCGCCGACCCCAACACCGCTCCTCCACGCACGCGGCGCAGCTCGAAGCCATCGCGCGCCAGCGTGTGGATGGGCACGTCGCCGCCCAACCGGTACGTCAGCGGCACGCCGGAGACATCCAGCCTCCGGAACCCGTGACGCAGCACCGGGGTGATCGTCGAGGGCAACTCAAACGCGCCTCGAAAGAACTCATCAAACCCGGAGTGGCCCGTCTCGACCGGTTTGCGATCGATGATCAGCGGCAGGAAGACCGTCTCCGCCGGCGGATCGCCAAGAGCACGGAGACCGTTGACGATCGAGGCATCGAGCCGAGACTGCTCGCGAAAGCCGATCTGGAAGCCAATGCACGCCGTCACCCAGCTCGGTGCGGCACTGATCAAGAGCACGCCGAGCGCGATCGGCACAACCTTCGGATGCAGCCGCGTCACTCGGCGATGCACAACATCAAGGGCGCCCGCGACAGCGATCGCGATGCCGAGCAGAGGCACGTACAGCGTTCGCAGATCGATCGAGGGGCTCTTGGTCAGCACCACGGGAACAATCGCACCCGCGACGAGCAGCACGCCGCAACCGAGGAGCATCCCCGATCCCGATGATCGCGCCGGCCTCAACACTCGGGCGCCAAAGGCCCACTTGCCGCAGGTCAAGAACCATGCCAGTCCGGCCGCACTCAGCACGATCCAGAATGCGACGATACCGCCCGACCAGGACTGCTCGCCCGCGAGCGTCATTGCGCCCGCCACGACCTCCTGCGCTCTTCTGCCCACGAGCGCATCACCGATCTGCGGCAGACACTCCGCGATCCGCGCGGGCAGTTGCGCCAGGGGTACAAGCGACGCGTCCCCACCCCGCGCGCCGCCCGGCGCGGTGGCCACCAGCAGCGCGACATACGCCGCGCACGCTGCACCGGCGGCCATCGTCGCCGGCCACACACGCCTCAGCCGCTCACCCCGCGCAAGCCCATCCGGAACACCCGCGCGAGCAACCATTGGCAGCGCAAGCAGCCCGCCCGCCGCCGGTTCATACCAGCACGCGATCACCAACGCGAGCAGGAACACCACGCCCAGCCTGAGCGGCTTCAGCGGCTCCGCCGCATGCCGACGCACGAGGAGTATCAACCAGAGCAGAAACACACACGAGATCGCGTTGCAACTCGCGCTCGTCCACAGCACCGCCTCGGCGTGCAACGGACACACCATGAACAGCACCGCCACGCTCCAGGCGATGAACCTGTGCACCCCAAATGTGGTCATAACCCGATACAGCAGCACGCTCACACCAAGATGCACCAGAGCGAGTTCGATGTGTCCGATCCACGGTCGATTGAACGAGATCGTGTTCATCGCGTACACGTGCATCAAGTGCAGCGGCCGCCAGAAGTATGGCCAGCGCGTCCACGGATGACGCGACCAGTCGACCTCTCCGGTCAGTGGGTTGATCAGATGGGCGATGTAGTCGTCGCTGAACTTGCCGGTGTCGCCAAGCAACGCGGACGACGCACCGAACCATAGCGCGATCGCAAAAGCGATACAGGCAACGGTGATGGCGGTCGGGCGCTGCAGTCGCACGCCCAATCACAGGCGCGCCGCGCGAACATGTCGACTCTGCGCCCGCCTCGATCACGCGACCTTATGTGCCGATGTCACCGGCCGCGCGCTGGTGGAGGGTACGATGTCGCCATCGCGCGCCCCCGAGCCGCGCAGCACAAGGTCGTACTCCGGCCACGCCCGCACGTGCCTAAGCACGTCTGCGATCGTCGTGAACTTGAACGTCTTCAGTACCTCTCGCAGCTTGCCCTCGCACCCGGCGATGCCGACGTAGTACTTGAAGTATTTCTTCCAAGGCAGCTTCAGCCGCGGCTGCGTCGTATCGACCTCGCGCGGGTGGATATAGCTCATGCCCGGACGCCCGGCGCGATGATTCTGGCGATACCCGTGCTTCACGAGCGCCATCGGGAATAGCCGCAGGTATCCGCCGCCGGAAAACGGCATGGTCTTGCCCAGAAAGTCCATGACGCTCACGGGCCAGCACTTCATCGTGTTCTGCGGGCCCCAGCGCGTCGCGGGGATGTTGAGCATGAACGGATCGCGCGTGAACCCCGCCACGCCGCCATGGTCGCGGGCGGCGGGCACGATGCTCACGTCCACCTCGATCCCATGCTTGCGCAGGATCGGATACGCATACGCAAACGCCTCGCGCTTCATGCTGAAGCCCGGCGCACGAAAGCTGTTCACCGGCTGCCCGCTGATCTCGCGGAGCACCTTCAAGCACTGCCCGATGTCCGCGTCAAACTCTTCGGGCGTCTGCTCATACACCACGCGGTGATAGTGCGTGTGGCACCCGATCTCGTGCCCGGCATCCGCCAATCGTTTGATCAGCGACGGATACTTCTCGGCCACCCAGCCCACGGTCAGGAACGTGCCCTTGGCACCCGCTTCATCCAGCAGGCGCATCAGGATCTCGGTGTCCTTCACCACAAACGGCGGAGCCGAGTCCCAGGTCTTCGGATCGGTGTACGGCGTGTCGGCGGCACAGATGTGCCACCACTCTTCGAGATCGACACAGAATGCATTCAGCGGCGCACCACTCATGATCCCGATCCTTCAACGCAAAGTCCGCGAAGCAACGCGAGGAGATTCATGTTGAGTACACCGCTCTTCACACTCATGTCCTTGTTCCCCGGCTTGCTTCGTGCCCTTCGCGATCTTCGCGTTCAATCGCCTCACTCCGGCCTCGGAAACTGCTTGATCACCTTCGCCGGATTCCCCTGCACCATCGTGTACGGCGGCACGTTGTTCACCACCACGCTCCCGCTCGTCACCACGCTCGCCTTGCCAACGGTGACGCCCGGCATCACCACGCTGTTCACCCCGATGAAGCAGTGATCCTCGAGCACCACCGGCTTCAGCACCACCGGCACCAGCCCCGTCTCGCGCAGATAGTGGGGCGCCTTGATGTGCGTCATGATCACGCACCCAGCGGTGATGCGGACATCGTTGCCGATGGTGATGTTCTCTGGAAACGCCGTCTCAACGATGGCCGTCGGATCGATGAAGACATCGCGCCCCATCTTCACGCCGCGCATCTTGTGCAGCTTCAGGATCACCCCGCGCGGCGCGATTCGCACCATGTGTCCGAGGAACCAGTTGCGCCAGAGATAGTTCCAGGCGAGCCACATGACCGAGCGATTTCCGCGGTCTTTGGCGCTCGCCGCGGCGTCGCCGAAGAGGCCCTTGGATTTGCCGGGGAGATACGCGCTGTTCACCGCAGCCGCCTGCACGCGCGGCTCGGGGGTCGGCATCGGCTCGATCTTGGCCCACTCAGCAGGGCTCGGCGGCTCGGGCGGCGACTCCTGCTTGCGCGCCTGAACCCGCTTCTCCAGGAAGCGAATCACATCCACCTCACGCACGAGTCCCAGCCCCGCGAAGATCGATCGCGGATCGAGCTGGTGCTCATCAATCAATCGCTGCGCCTTCTTGCTGATCGTCTGTGTGGTGATCGGCGCGTCTGGAAGCTGGTGCCCACTCGCATCGGGTGCCGCAAGAGCGCCAGGAGCGGCCGCGCCCGAGCCCACGGGCGCGTGCGCATCGGAACGCTTGCTCTCGATCCGATCGCGAAGCCGATTGCTCGACCGTGCCGGCGCCGAGTGTCCATTGCTCTCGGAGATCGCCGCGGCGGGCGAAGCACTTGCCGCTCCCTCACCCGGCACACTCTGCATCACGCGCCCGACGAGCGCGCCGATCGGCACCTCCGCGCCCTTGGCGTGGATGATCTCCAGATATCCCTCGGCCTCGGCCTCGACCTCCAGCACCGCCTTCGACGTCTCGATCGAGCAGACAAGCTGCTTCACGCGAACATGCTCGCCGTGACGCGCGTGCCAATCCTGCACGGTCACGACATCGTCGTTGACCGTCTCACGCGGCACGCGGATCTCCGCGAGCACGCCCGCCCCGGAGCCGGAAGTTGGCGTTGGCTCAGTGGACGAACTCACGCACAATCTCCATGGCTTTGTTCACCACCGCCGACGCGCCGGGCAGACACTGTTGCTCCAATGGCCGGGCCGCCGGGATCGGATTCGGCGTCGCGCTCAGGCGCCGAGCGGCAATCCCCAGATGCCCGAACCGCTCCGCCGCCTGCGCGATCACCTCGGCCCCGAAACCCGCGAATCCCTGCCCCTCTTCCACCACCAGCAGCCGCCGCGTCTCCGTCAGACTCTGTTCCAGCACGCCGACATCGAACGGATACAGCCGCGTCGGCATGAACACATCGCAGACGATCTCTTCATCCTGGAACAGTCGGACCGCGGCTTCTTCAACATCGATTGACATTCCGCCCACGCACACAACGGTGACATCGGCCTGCCCGTGCGCACCCAGCTCGGGCTTCAGCCGAGCCGTGGGGAACACCTCGTCGGTGAACAGCAGATCAAACCCCGCCGGCGGCTCGGCATGGACATTCTGCCCATACAGAATCTTGTTCTCGATGACCAGCGTCGGCAGCTCGATCGTGCGAAAGAGGTCCGCATACATCAGCGCGGGGGCATAGCGATGGTGCAGGCAGAGCACCTGCGTATCGGGCAAGCCCAGGAAGTGCTTCTCGATGCTCTGGCTGTGCGTCGCCGCGTACCCGCGCTTGCCGCCCATGGGCGTGCGCAGGATGACGGGGATGCGCACCTTGTCGTTGAACATGAACTTGAACTTCGCGGCGTGGTTGATCCACTGGTCCATGCACAGGGTCATGAAATCGCCGAACATGATCTCGACCACCGGCAGCATGCCCCGCATCGCCAGACCGTTGCCGATGCCGGCGATCGCACCCTCGGAAATCGGCGTATTACGCACACGCTCGGGCCACCTGGCACTCAGCCCCTGCGTGCACTTGAACGCGCCGCCGTAGGGCGACTCGATGTCCTCGCCGATCACCACGAGATGCTCGTGGTCGGCCATGCCCTGCTCCAGCCCCTTGCGGACGCTGGCGACGCCCTTTTCCTTCTCAAAGCTCTTGCGCACCCAGCGATAGCCGCGGGCCCGCTGCGTGTTGCGCGCCATGGCGTCGTCGACGGTTCCCCATGGCGCGCCCTCGGCCTGCTGCACCGCCTGCTCGATCTCCGCCTCGATCTCGCGGATCAGCGCCTGCCACCGCGGATCGTGCTCGTACTGCTTCAGCAGCGCGTTGATCGGATCCTTCTCACGGAACGGCTGCACATACTCCTCCGGACGATTGTCATCGCCCTTGGAGTGTGCCATCAGCCGGAATGTGTCCACGCGGTGCCACGCGGGCCGACCAGTGCGCCGGATCTCCTCGATGCACGCCTTCATGTTGTCAAAGAGCTTCGACCACTCCCACGTGTTCGAGTGCCAGGCCTTGATTCCAAACGCCTCGGCCCGCGCGTTGATGTCGCCGGCGAGCGTCTGCGTCTGGCTCGTGGACTGGGCAAACAGGTTGTTCTCGTTCACCAGCAGCACGGGCAGATCCCACTTGCTGATGATGTTCATGGATTCGTACAGAGCGCCCTCGCCCAGCGTGCCGTCGCCGACGTAGACGACACCCACGCCCCCGGTCTTCTGCATCTTGTGGGCGAGCGCCATGCCCGCGGTGACGGGCACGATCCCGCCCTGGATGCCATTGGAATAGAACCCATCCTGCTGCACATGCTGCGATCCGCCGCGGCCGGCGCACACGCCGACGCTCTTGCCCATGATCTCGCCGATCAGCCCGACGATGTTCCGGCGATACGCCAGAAAGTGACCGTGCCCGCGGTGATTGCTGAACAGCGTGTCGGCGTCGTTCAGGCAACGGGCCACACTGACGCCGACAAACTCCTGCCCGATGCACGTGTGCACCGTGCCAAACAACTTGCCCTCGCTGAACAGCTTGAGCAGCCGCTGCTCGACGAATCGAATCGTGAGCGCGGCTCTCAGGTCCTGCGGATATTGATCAAGCAGATCCGACACTCAAGCTCCGGGGACAGTTGAACGCGAAGATCGCGAAGGCCACGAAGAGCGTGCGAGAGGGTCTGCCCTTCGCGTTCATCGTGGCCTTCGCGTTACGAAAGGCCTTACCGGCTCTTGCTCTTCTTCTTTCCGGCGGGCTTCTTGCCTGCGGGCTTGCTCTTGGCCGGCTTCTTGGCTGTGCCGTTCTTGCCGTGGCCCTTGGAATCGTGCCCTTTATCGTGATAGTTGAACTCGACAAACTTCTTGCCCGAGCCGTACTTCGCGAGATACTCGCCCTCGATCCACTCATACGTCTTGGCCATGCCGTCGGCCAATCGCGTGTCGGGCTCCCAGCCGAAGACCTTCTGGATCAGCGTGTTGTCGCTGTTACGCCCCGCGACGCCCTTGGGCGCGTCGAGCTTGTACTTGCGGGCCAGCTTCACGCCCGCGATGTCCTCGGCGATCGACACAAGCTGGTTGATGCTCACCAGTTCGCTCGAACCCAGATTGATCGGCTCGACAAACGTGTCGTGATTGGTGATCGCCTGGATCCCCTTCACGCAGTCGGTGATGTACATGAACGAACGCGTCTGAGACCCGTCGCCCCAGATCTCGATCTCCAGCTTGCCGGTGTGCTTGGCGTTCATCACCTTTCGGCAGATCGCCGCCGGGGCCTTCTCGCGCCCGCCTTCCCACGTGCCAAACGGCCCGTACACGTTGTGGAACCGGGCCACACGGGCCTGCGTCCCGAAATCCTCGCGGAAGTGGCGGCACATGCGCTCGCTGAAGAGCTTCTCCCAGCCGTAGCCGTCTTCGGGCATCGCCGGATACGCGTCCTCTTCCTTGAGCGCCGTCACGTTGGCGTTGCGCTGCTTGTCGGCGTTGTAGACACACGCGCTGGAGGCGTAGAAGAATCGATCAACCCCGACCTCCTTGGCCGCCATGAGCATCTGCGTGTTGATCATCACGCTCAGCATGCACTCGGCCTTGTGCGTCTCGATGAACCCCATCCCGCCCATGTCCGCCGCGAGCTGGTACACCTTCGCGCCGGCCCGGCCTTTCATGACCTTTCGGCAGACGTCCAGATTCATCAAGTCGCCCTTGGGCCCGCCAAGGTTCGTCACCCCGCGATGCACCTGATACCACCCGTCGAGCGGCTTTTTGTCCACGCTCACGACGTTCTTGTACCCCTGCTTCAGAAAATCCGCGACAAGATGGCCGCCGATGAAGCCGCCGCCGCCACAGACGATGATGGGCTGATTGCGATCGATGCGAGACGCCATGGTGAACAGACTCCCAGAACAGGCAGGTCCGAGAAAACCGGTCTTTGAATCACGCTCCGCAGACGACGACCTTTCGCCGAGCGGCACACGCACTACGAACAACTGTACATCGGTTGAACCCGACTCGATCACCAGCCCCAAGGGCCGGTGATCAGCCGTTTCCCCGCACACCCGACGGCAAGGTCGATCGTCGCCCCCGGGCCGTCCCGGTCAAGCTGGAGTTGGGGGGCGTCAGAGAACCCAGCGAACTCTTGGCCTGGTCCGAAGACCCCGGCCGCTCGCCGGCTGGCCGCGATGACTCTTCAGGGCGGCTTTCTGAGCGTTCAGGGGCAGCCCCGATTCGAGAATCTGCCCCCGGCCGCGACGCTTCGTTGTTCGTAGGCATGTCAAGACCTCATGTACGCGAGCCAATCGGCCCGCGCCCCTCCTCCAAGCTCCCTTCCGATCCGGACATCGCATGCCCGGGCCGGTCCTACGCACCCAGATCGACGATTGTGCGTCGGCCCTGAATCTCGGCGCGAGAAACCAGGGGGTTCGCCAGATGTTTGGGCTCGTGCAAATTGACCGGGCAAGACCGTCAATCACGCCCGACGCGCAGCTCGCCAAGGGCCCGCAGCAGACGCCCGTGCAAATCCGGCGGTGCGCCGACAATCCCCGCGTTGCCTTCCAGCCCCCGCCCGCGCGAGAAATCCAGCGGCTGCCCCAGCACATCCGTCACGACACACCCCGCTTCGCTCGCGATCAGCATCCCCGCGGCGTGGTCCCAAATCCGCTCCACATAACCCTTGCGACTGGGCAATCGCAGATACACGTCCGCATCGCCACGCGCCACCAGCGCGTACTTGCACTGGCTGTCCACCCGGATCGCTGGCCGCGTGGGGCCAGCATGGCGCATCACCCGTTCGGCGATCTCCTGGCGTGTGTGCGCCGCTTCAACGCTCTCTGCGAGCCGCGCGGGCATGTCGCCAGCCATCGACTCGCGTTCCAGCAGCGTGTCAAACAGAGCGTCGCCCTGCTCCCAGAGCATGCTCGCGCCGTCGCCGAGCACGGCGGTGTACATCGAGCCCGGAGGCGAAGGCCGCTCCGGCGCATCGATCGCACCAGCATCGGCGGGTGCAAGGTTCGGGCAGCCCAGCACACCGATTTCAACGCGACCGTTTCGGATGAACGCCAGCGAAACGCAGTACTGCTCGCCGCGGAGGAAGCCCTTGGTGCCATCGATCGGATCGAGCGTCCAGAACCCGCGATCATCGCTGTTTGGTTCGCCCGCGCCACGATCAACCGCCGAGAGCACGTCGCGCTCACCCGCATCGGGCCAGACCCCGCACGCGCGGAGTGATTCGACCGCCGCCGCCAGATGGGCGGCGTGCTCGGGCTGGCGCAGAAAATCCGCCGACTCTTCGGCGACCAGAGGAATGCGATCATCTCCCTCGGCGAGAATGGCCGCGACAATCGCCTGGGCCGCATAGTCGGCGACGGTGACCGGCGACTGATCGTCCTTGGTCATGTGCCGAAGCGCGTCCAGATCACGCTGCACATGCTGGCACACAACCATCGCCTGAGCAACGGCATCGGTGGCGAGGTCGAGAAGGGCGGCGTGGTCGACGGGCATGCAGCCACGATAGGGGCCTGAATCAGGCCGCTCGGCGAGGGCGCTTCGAGGTCCGTCCTGTCGGCGGCTTTCGACTCTTGCCAACCTTCGTTTTGCGACCTGCCTGCTCAAGCAAAGCATTGCGAACCAACTCCTCCCGAACGGCACTTCTGACCGCCGCGGTGATGAGCCGATCATCCCGGAGAATCTCCGCTTGAGTCATGCTCGCCTTGGTTTTGCGTTTGGGCATTGGTAACTTCCAGAAGAGTTGAATATGTCTGTGGACGACTGATTATCGGCAGCGCACCCAGATTCCGCCGTGCCACCAGTTTGGGCATTCCGGCGCTGTTGTCATACACGCGCCAAACTGTGGCGATCGGCGCGTACAAATGCACAAAGTTCGACGCTGAACACCCGTCGGTTCCGAATCGTTGGCGACATTCCCAGACCATACGCGCCTTCGGCACGATGGCCTATCGAGCCCGCCGGCTCGAAACATCCTGAATCGCCGCAATCACCGAGTCCCGACGACGATGCACACCATGGCCCTCGCCCTCCAAAATGGTCTTGCGAACGCGCGCTCCAGTCATGGTCGACTCGATGAACTGCACATTCGACACTGGTACCAGCCCATCCGCCGTTCCGTGCACGACATGCACGGGACAGACGATCTTCGAAAGTACGCCGGCAAGCGTCCGCGTATTCCCCGGGGCCGCCGCGATCTCCGCATTTGCCGTTTGGTACAGTTCCGGCATCTTCATCTCAATGCCGGGCATATCTGTAAGCAAGTTGTACCAGCTTGGCTCTTCTGTCGCCGGATCCAGCGATCCGGCAAGGATGACCAGGCCCGCCACGTGATCTGGTGCGTCGGCCGCAAGCCGTGCGGCGATCGGACCGCCGAGGGAATGGCCGATCAGGATCGTGCGCTTGCCCTCACGTTCAACCAGCAATGGGCGCAGGCACCTCGCCTGCTCCTCGAATGACGGCAAAGGCCCGCCGCGTGCCGACCCTCCGAAGCCCGGGCGATCAACAGCGACGCACTCGTACCCCGGCACCGGATCGAGCAGAAATGACAGGTACGCCCGGCATGGCCAGGCGTGCCATGAATGAAGAGCAACCGCGGTGCCTGAGCTGATCCTGTTGCGAAGTACCGCACCTCGCGATCTCCCACACGCACGGTCTCGGCCCGCGCTCGCGAAGCGAGCTCTCGCCACGATTCGGGCTTCATCGAGTATCGAATCGCAAGCCCCGTCGAGAGCAATGCGGCTCCTAGCGCACAGACACAAAGAAGGAACACCAACAAGGCGACGAGCACGCGCTTCGCGCCTTTGAGGCGAGTTCTCGACTGAACGACGCCTCGCCATACTGCGAGGCCGAACAGAGCCGGCCACACCAAGGCGATCAGAATCGGCCCTAGGGATTGCTCGTGTGCATAGCGATAGACGACCGCCGCACCGCAAAAGAGGATTGCCGCAGCGGCACCACACACGCAGCTCAACACCGCGATGCCCTTCTCAATAATTCGCACTTGCTCAGCCATTCGACTTCCAAGTGGTGCACGAAACTCCGAGCGCAGAGACACACGCCCCCACACACGCCTCCACCCCAAGCTCCGCCGTCCGCAGCACCAGTTCCGCCTTCATCGGCGGCTCATACGGCGCATCCAGCCCTGTCATTCCTGTGATCTCGCCAGCGCGGGCCTTGCGATACAGCCCCTTGGGATCGCGCTCTTCGCACACCGCCAGCGGAGCATCCACGAACACCTCGATAAAGCCCAGCGACCCCTGCGCATCTCGCTCATGCATCGCCCGGCACGCATCCCGATCCGCCCGATACGGGCTGATCACGCTCACGATCACCACGCATCCGCTCTCGGCCATCAGCTTCGCCACTTCGCCGATACGTCGGATGTTCTCCGAGCGATGCTCGGGCGAAAAGCCCAGATCGCGATTGAGCCCGTGCCGCAGGTTGTCTCCATCCAGCCGATACGCGTGCACGCCGCGATCCACCAGCGCACGCTCCAGGGCCGCGGCGACCGTGCTTTTGCCGCTACCCGAGAGCCCCGTCATCCACAGCGTCTTGCCCACGCACCCCAGCCGCGCAAACCGCTCGGCCCGCGTGAGCATGGCCTGATCCCATCGGATGTTCGTGCTCACCACGCCAGGCACCTGCGCCGACGCGCCACCACGCAAGCCGGAAGGTTGAACAGCATCGGACACGTGCGACACTCCGTTTGGGGTGGTGCTCCGGACGAACAGCGAACGCCAACGCGATCAAAGCGTATCGGCCTCTGGCCGCACCCCCAGATGTGCGGCTTTTTTCGACCATTCTCTCGGAAACACTGTGACTTCCCCGCCGCGCGTGCGACAATACACACAGAGGTGCCACATGTTCACCTTCCGTCACAGTGTTCCCGTGCGATGCGATGACTCGGCGTTCGACGAGTTCTGCAGGACGTTCGACCGCCACTATCCGCGACTCGCTCGCACTCATCACTCCGCACGATTCCTCTGTGGCGACGGCATCACCGTCGGCTCCATCCTCGAAGCCGAGGAGACCCTCGACGGCCGCACGCGCCACGGGCGCGTTCGCGTCGAACGCGTCACCCCCGGCGCACGTGTCGACTTCGTCGCCACCTTTCCGCGATCGATCATCGGCCTGCGCTTCGCGCTCGAACTCGAAAAGCCCGAACACCCCGGCGCACCCGGCGCGTTCACCATTCATCTCTGCGCCGGCTCAACCCCCATCTTCGGCCCGCTGGCCATCGCCATCGCCCGCGGCCGCCTGACGCGCCTTGAACCCCTGCTCCGTGAACACCTGCACGAAGTCGCCCTCAACAGCGCAACGATCATGGAAGAGCTTACCTGCGGCCACCAGCATGTGCATCCGGCGGTCCCGATGGTTGGATAGCGGGAACTTCGTGGCTCGATGCCGTCATCACGGGGTTGTGTTGGGCCAATCTCTGAGCGCCGTCTCAATCGTCACAATCAGCGTCGGCAGATCGGCTCGCACCGTTTGAACAAGCTCGTTCAAGTCGATGCCCCAATACACGTGCACGATGATGTGACGCATCCCCACAACCTTGGACCACGGCACATTCGAAGTTCTTGCACGCCCCTCGGGCGTCAATCGTGCCGCCGCCTCGCCGAGCTCTGCAAAGCAGTTGACCAGTGCGCGGGACCGAATCATGTCTTTGCCGACCAACTCAGCGGTCTCGTCCCCAACGATTCGCTGTGCGTCGCGAGCACACCGAAGAATGTGCTCGATGCGCTTGCGATCCTCTGGTGGCGGCTGGCTCGATCCGCGCCCAACGTTCAGATCAGGCAGCATGCAGCATCCTCGCCGCCTGCAGCACACGTGCGCGTTCAGCACTCGGCACGCCTCGAAGCATCGTGATGTGAACCTCTCGACCGAGGAGCACCGACAGATCCGCTTGCAGCCCACCCAGCGCTAGAAGCCCGGGGGGATTGCCAGGGTCCGTCTCAATCAGAACGTCGATGTCACTCTCTGGCCGAAATCGCGGCGTGAGGATTGAGCCAAACAGATACAGCCGAACCACGCCGGCCGCTTCGCACAGCGATCGGATGCGTCCTTCATCAAACTGGATTCCATGCAGCACCATCTCGCCTCATGATACGACGTCGTCTATCGCGTCGCCCGATACCAAGCGATCGTCCGCCGCAACCCCTCTTCCAGCGGCATCTGCGCGGCCCATCCCAGAAGCTCCTGCGCCCGGGTCGTATCCAGACACCGCCGCGGCTGCCCGCCGGGCTTCGTCGTGTCCCACACCACCCTGCCCGAATAGCCGCTCAACCGGGCGATCATCGCACTCAGATCGCGAATCGAAATCTCCCGCCCTGAACCCAGGTTGATCGGCGTCGGCTCGCCGCTGGTCTTGATCGCCCGCTCGGCGGCCCTCAAGATCCCCGCCGCCGCGTCCTCCACATACAGAAACTCGCGCGTGGGCGAGCCATCGCCCCAGTTGGTGACTTCCTGCAGCTTCGCCCGCTCGGCATCCACAAACCGCTTGATCAGCGTGCCACAGACGTGCGCGTTGCGCACATCCGCGATGTTGTCCCCCGGCCCATACAGGTTCACGGGGATCACGCACGCCCCGCGCACGCCATATTGCCGGTGATACGCATCGAGCATCTGCCACGCCGCCAGCTTGGCGACGGCGTACGGCGCGCTCGCCGCGTCCGGATACCCGCGCCACAGGTCCGCCTCTCGAAACGGAATCGGCGCGTCGGCCGGATAGCTCGTCATCGATCCCACCAGCACGAACGCGGCCCCCTGATCCTGCAGCTTCGCGAGGCGAAACTCCTCGATCAGGTTCATCGCCATCGCCGCGTTCTCGAAAAAGAACCGCCCCGGCTGATCCTTATTCGCCTGAATCCCCCCCACCGCCCCGGCACAGTGGATCACCAGCGTCGGCGCACGCCCGTTGAACGCCGACGCATACACACGGCGCGTCGCTTCGCGATCCGTCAGATCACACTCGCGTGAGCGCACAACATGCACCTCGCACCCCGCAAGCGTGCCGCTCGCAGCCCCGAGCGCCCGAACGACCGCGGAGCCGAGAAATCCCCCGCCGCCCGTCACAATCACGCGCTGCACGCTCATGCTCGCACCACCGGCGCCTTGCCCTTGATCCCGCACATGGCGTTGCGCGTGTCCACCACCAGCTTCGCGTGCCGAGCGATCATCGGCCAGTCGATCGCCGAGTGCGCCGTTGAGATCAGCACGCAGTCGTACTTCGCGAGCGTCTTGGGCGTCAGGGCCACGCTGCGCATCTTCAGGTCATACTTCCGCATCGCGTGGGTCTGCTTCACGTGCGGATCGTGATAGTCGGCCTTCGCCCCGCGCTCGCGAAGAAGCTCGATGAGCTCAAAGCTCGGGCTCTCACGCACGTCATCAATATCCGGCTTGTACGCCAGTCCGACGACCAGCACCCGCGCGCCACTCAACGCCGCCCCCCGATCACTCAGCGCACGAGCCGTGCGATCCACCACATAGCGCGGCATGGCGTGGTTGATCTCGCCCGCAAGCTCGATGAACCGCGTCGGCATCCCCACCTCACGCGCCTTCCACGTCAGGTAGTACGGATCGATCGGAATGCAGTGACCACCGAGCCCAGGCCCCGGATAAAACGCCTGGAACCCAAACGGCTTGGTCTTCGCCGCGTCGATCACATCCCACACGTCGACACCCATCTCCGTCAGCAGCACCTTCAGCTCGTTCACCAGCGCGATGTTCACCGCCCGATACGTGTTCTCAAGGATCTTCGCCGCCTCCGCCACCTCCGCGCTCGCCACATGCACCACCTGCGCGAACGCGCCGCGATACAACTCCGCGGCTCGCTTCCCGCTCGCGGCATCCACTCCTCCGACCAGCTTCGGAATCGCCGCGGTCGCGATGTCGGTGCGGCCCGGGTCCTCGCGCTCGGGGCTGAACGCCAACTGGTATCCCATGCCCCCCAGCGCCCCGAGCTTCAGCCCGCTCGTATCCAGAATCGGCTTCAGCACATCACGCGTCGTGCCCGGATACGTCGTGGATTCCAGCACCACAAGCTGCCCGGGCCTCAGCACCCGCGCAATCGCCCGACCCGTGTTCTCAATGTACGAAAGGTCCGGCTCACGATGCTTGCCCAGCGGCGTGGGCACACAGATCAGGAGCGCATCCGGCTCGCTCAATCGATCAAAGTCCGTCGTGCCCTCAAACCGACCATCGGCCACCAGCTCGCGGGCAAACTTCGGCCCAAGGTGCTTCAGATACCCCTTGCCCTTGGCCAGCATCGCGATCTTCTTCGGATCGATGTCAAACCCCAGCACCCGCCGCCCGGCGTCGGTGAACGCCTTGCACAGTGGCAACCCCACATACCCAAGACCGATCACGCCGACGTCACACGCGCCTGTTCCCTTGCCCGCTGCTTTGCGTCGCATCCTGGCTGGCATCTGCGCTCCTCGGCCTTGTGATCTACGCCCGCACTCCGGACTTTGCCACCTCAGCGTACAGCGCGATCAGGCGATCGAGTTGCCCCCGCACCCCAAACCGCTCCTCAACCATCGTCCGCCCCGTCTGCCCTATCCGCGGCCAATCCCCCGCACGATCGATCAGTCCCGCGATCGCCTCCGCCAGCGATTCCACGCTCCGCGTCTCACACAACACTCCGGTCTGCCCCTCGCGGATCATCTCGGGCATGCCCCCCGCGCGCGTCGCGATCACCGGCATCCCGCAGGCCTGCGCTTCCAGCAGCACCAGCCCTTGCCCCTCGACCTGCCCATCTTCCAGCTTGACGCCCGGCATCACCAGAAAATGCGAATCTGCCAGAACCGGGGCAAGCTTGTCCGCCGTCAGCATGCCCGTGATCCGCACGCGATCTTCGAGCTTGAGTTCCACGATCAGCGCCTCAAGCTGGGCCCGCAGCGGCCCATCGCCCACGATCACATACTCCAGCCGGGGCAACCGATCCCGCAAGATCGCCATCGCCCGGATCGCAAACTCGATCCCCTTCACCGGCGCCAGGCGAGCGATCGAGAGCATCCGGACCGTTCCATCCGCGCCGATCGAGCGCGGGCGAAACGCAAACCGTTCGGGCCGAATGCCCTGCGGCAACACCTCGATCTTCTCCGCCGCAAAGCCGATGCTCGTCGCCACGCCACGCATATACGCCGAGCCGGTGGTGAACCGATCCCCAACTCGGATCAGTTCGTCATAGCCATTCGATCTTCGCATCAGCACGGCGTCGGTCAGATCCGGCCCATGAAAACTCGTCAGCAGCGGATCGCGAATCAACCCCCAGCGTTTCAGGATCGCCGCGACATACCCCACATCGCCGTGGTGCGCGTGCACCACATCAAACCGCTCGCGCCCCAGCATCGGCACGGCAAGGCGCACCATATCGCCCGACGCCGCCCGCCAGCCATACTTGAGCACATTGATCGCGCCGATCATCGCCCGCGGATGCCGCGGCATGTTCATCATCGCCACCGTTGCGGTGCTCAGCACGCGCTTCGACCACCCATCGTGCCGCGTGGGCCGATGCCGAACGCGCTTCATCAGGTCATGCTGCGCCACCGCCGGATGCACGCCCGCCCCCCCCGCGCCCCCATCGGTCGGGTCGGCAAACACCGTGACATCATGCCCGCGCTCCACCAGCCCCGCGACCTGATCAATCAGCCAGGTCTCGGTCAGCGTGGGAAACCCGCCGACGAACAGCGCGATCCGCACAGGATCACACCCGTTCCTGACGCCGGACCATGTCCACCATCTCCTCAACGATGTGCTCAAGCGTGTACGTCAATCGCCATTGCGGATAGTGGTCGTACAGCTTCCGCAGATCGCTGTAGTAGCAGATGTGATCACCCACGCGGTTCTGATCCTTGTACGTCATCTTCGGCTTCTTGCCGCTGACCTTGGCGATCATCTCCACGCACTCCAGCAGGCTCGCCGCGTTGCCCTTGCCCCCGCCCAGGTTGTACACCTCGCCCGGCCGCGGCTTCTGGATGAAGTTCCAGAAGCAGTTCGCCACGTCATAGCAGTGGATCTGATCGCGGACCTGCTTGCCCTTGTACCCGAAGATCGTGTACGGCCCCTCGCGGAGCGCCGTCAGCACCAGATAGTTCAAAAACCCGTGCAACTCCACGCCCGAGTGCTGCGGCCCGGTCAGGCACCCGCCGCGGAACACGCCGGTCTTCATCCCGAAGTACTTGCCATACTCCTGCGCCAGCACGTCGCCCGCGACCTTGCTCGCGCCAAACAATGAGTGCAGGCACCGGTCGATCGAGAACGTCTCCGGAATGCCGTTCTCATACGCTGCGTCGTCATAGTCCCAGCGCGTGTCCAGTTCCTTCAGCTTGATGAAGTTCGGCCCGTCGCCATAGACCTTGTTCGTGCTCACCTGCACGAACACCGCCTCGGGGCAGTTCTGCCGCGTCGCCTCCAAAAGGTTCAGCGTGCCCACGGCGTTCACGTCAAAGTCATCAAAAGGCCGGCTCGCCGCCAGATCATGGCTGGGCTGGGCCGCACAATGGATCACCGCGCCGAAGGTGTTTTTCTTGAAGAATGCGTCCACGCCCGCACGATCGCGGATGTCCAGCGTCGTGTGCTTGAACCGCTTGCAGGCCTTCTCCAGCCGCTGACGATTCCAGCTCGTGTCACCCTTGGGGCCAAAGAAGTCGGCCCGCATGTTGTTATCCACGCCCACCACGTCCATGCCCAACTTGTCGAAGAACTGCACGCACTCGGACCCGATGAGTCCGCTGGAACCGGTCACAAGAATCTGCATGTCTCAATCCTCTGCGAAGTTCGGCCCGTGTTCGCGACACTTCAGTCCCCAGGCCAACCCTTGTCGATCCGGATATCGGGCGTGCGCGCGGCCCGAACTCTATGCTGATCGGCCGTCGATCCGGCACCATTGAGCCGTTTGTCGGTCCAGAGCCATTCTCGCCACACCCACCCCGGTTTCGGGCCCCAAAAGCCGACAAAGATCGTGCAAAGACTCGCTCGATCCTCACACCAACCTCCTTCTCGCCGCCCCCCGGAGTCTCCCGTGCGCGTCCTCATCTTCGAGCCCAACTTCAAGGGCCACTACTACGCCTATCTCAGCATCATGATCCCCGCCCTCGCGCGCGCCGGGGCCGAGGTCACACTCGCCACCAGCCCTGATGGCCGCGCAAGCGCCGAGTATCGGACCCTGCTGGAACCCATCCAGTCCGACTTCACCGTGGACCCATCGGTCATCGCCGACGCCGCTCCCGGGTTCACTGCCGCCATCCGCCGCGCCGGGCTGATCTCTGAGGCCATCCGCCGCGCCAAAGCCGATCACGCGATCGTCACCCACACCGATCGCTTCGCCTCCGGTCTTCTGGCCCGTCGGCTCACCATGCGCCCCCTCGCGCCCCGCGGCGTAGAAACCCAGGGCCTCTTCTTCACCCTCGGGCTCAAAGACCCCGGCACCCCGCCCACTGAACAAGCCAAGGCCCGCCGCCTATGGCAGATCGCTCGGCGAACCGGCTACACCCACGCCCACCACCTCGACCCACGCGTCTATCAGATGCTCGCCGACGCCGGAAACCTCGGCAACTGGTCGCTCATGCCCGACCCTGTCGAATCACCTCCGCCCACAACCACCGCCCAGGCGCGGCGAACGCTCGGCATCCCCGAAGAAGGCCGCTTCGTCGGCTGTGCCGGTGTCATCGACCGCCGCAAGGGCGCCGACCTGCTCATCAACGCCTTCGCAAGCGCACGCCGCGGCGAACACGATCGCCTGCTGCTCGTCGGCCCGCAGGAACCTTTCATCCGCGAATCCCTCGCCAGCCCGCACGCCGAACTGGTGCGTCAGGGCAGGATCATCTCCATCGATCGCTTCGTCGCCCCCGCCGACCTCGCCGCCAGCATCTGCGCGATGGATCTCGTCGCCACGCCCTATCCCAAGCATCTCGCCTCGGCGAGCATCGTCATCCGCGCCGCCGCCGCCGGGCGACCTGTGCTCGGCGCCAGCTTCGGCTGGGTCGGCGATCTCGTCCCCGCGTTGGGCCTGGGCTGGACGTGCGACGTCGAGAATCCCGAAGAGTTCGCCCGAGAACTCCCCCGCGCACTGGAACGCGCGAGCACCTGGACCGTCACCCCCGCCGCAAAGAGATTCGTGCAGTTCCACAGCCCCGAAAACTTCGCCGCCTGCTGGTCGGCCCGCGTCCGCGAACGACTGGGCAAACCCGCTCTGGAACGCGTGGATTGGGCCAGCGTGCTCAAACTGACGCCCGATGGCCGCATCTCCAGCCGATATACCGTTTGACCCTTCTTTCCTTCCACTTCAGGCCGCGCGCCCATCCCGTCGGAGACCACTTGTCGATGAACACGCACCCCGACCTTGAACTCCTCGACCGGGCCATCGCGTTCTCGCAGCACCGCGGCATGGGCAAGCTCATCCGCAAACCCCTGCGCATCGGCCGCATCCGATTGCTCGAAGAGCTCTGCCGACGCACCAAGTCGATCCGCTCCGCCACCGGCACCACCTTCTGGGGAGACCGCTTCATCGGCGTCGTCCCCGAACCCGTCTCCTGCTCGGTCCTCCGCTACGGCTACTTCGAGAACGAACTCACCCGCATCGTCTACGACCAGCTCAAGCCCGGCATGAACTTCTTCGACGTGGGCACGCACTTCGGCTACTTCTCCCTCATGGCCTCCCACCTTGTCGGCCCCGCTGGCAAGGTCCACAGTTTCGAGCCCACCCGCAGCACCTTCGAGGTCCTCGCCCAGAACGCCAAGGGCCACGCCAACATCCAGCCCTTCAACATCGCGCTCTTCAGCAAATCCACGACACTCGAGTTCCAGGACTTCGGCGTCCGCCACTCCGCGTACAACTCGCTCTACGGCGCGCGCATGCCCGAAGAGGAACGCGCCCGCCTCGGGCTCAACCCGCAACGCGTCAGCATCCAGGCCACCACCATGGACGAGCACGTTGCCAAGACCGGCGTCCGCCCGTCCTTCATCAAGATCGACGCCGAGGGCGCCGAACTCGAGATCGTCCGCGGCATGGGCAACACCATCACCACCTGCCGCCCCATGATCACGCTCGAAGTCGGCGACTGGGGCGTCGAGGGCATGTCCTCCAGCAGGCAGGCCATCGACGCCGTCATCGAGTTCGGGTATCAGCCGATGGAGTATCAGGGCGGCAAGATCGTCCCCCACCAGCTTAAGGCCAAGTACGACTACGACAATCTTCTGCTTGTTCCAAAGACCGCATGATCAGGTTGCCGCCGCTCGCCGCAAAAGCCCCACAACCCTGACCGGCATCCGCACACGCTCGGCGATCATCGCCACCTTGTCCATCACATCCGCCCACGTCTGCGGCATCAGATATCTCCACAGTGGCAGATACAGCGCGGCCCCCACCATCCCGATGATCATCAGCCGCGCCCAGTCGTCGGCCCGATCCCACGTCCCGAGCTCATCCGGCACCAGTGTTGACAGATACCACCCGGGCGCCATCGCGGCACACGCCGCGAGCCCAGGCGCCAGCGTCAGCATCGCCGTGGGAATCAGCTTGCCGCCCAGTGGACGCACGCCGACGTACGCCCAGATGATCGTGCACACCACCCAGTACCCCATCACCGACACGCTCACGCCCAGCAGCCCGAACATCCATCCGCACAACGGCACCGCCGCCAGGAACACCACCACGTTCATCGCCGCGAGCATCACGCAGGTCTTGTACCGCCCCTGCACCTGCATCAGCGCATGCACCGGCATGTACGCCCCGGTAAACAGCATCCCCACGCTCAGCCACCGCAGCGGCTCGATCGCCCCATCCCACTTGTGCCCGAACACCGCGTGCATGATCGGCTCGGCGGCGAACGTCTGAATCAGACACGTCGGCGCAAGGATCGCCGCGATCGCCCCCGCCGCACGCTGGAAAGACTGCAACTGCCGCTGCGGATCGCCCGCAAACTTGCCCAGCGTCGGCAGCAGGATCGACTGCAGGTTCTGCGTGATCATGATCACTGTCTGCAACGAGAGATTCATCGCAAACGTGTAGAAGCCCACCGCCACCGGCGTGAGCACCAGCCCCAGCACGATGTAATCCGTCGCCTGCGGAATCAGCAGCAGCGCGCTGCACGCAAACACCAGCGAAGATCGCCCGGCGATGGTTCCCCACTGTCCGAAGCACGGGTTCCATCCGGGCCGAAAGCCCGAGGAACGCCACAGCATCACCAGCCGCATCACCGCCACAATCAATCGCGGCAGCATCAAGCTGTACGCCCCGAACCCCGCCAGCGCAAGCCCCACCGTGCTCAAGGTCGTCACGAGCCCCGAAAGCCCCGCAAGCCCGGCGAGATACTTAAACCGCAGCTTCCGCTGCAGGTCCGCCTCAAACACCGTCGACATCGACCCGGCCATCGTCGCAGCCGCGAGCACCCACACCAGGCCCGTAAGTTGCGGATCGCCAAACTTCAGCGCCATCAGCGGCGCGGCGGCCGCCATCAGCACGCTCGCCGCCAGCCCGACCATCGTCATCATCCAGAAGCCCACCCGCGCCAGCTCATCAAATCTCTTCTGCTCCGCCAGCAACACTTCGCGCACGCCGATCTGCTGCACGATCCCCGCCACCAGCGCCGCCGTCCCCGCAAGCCCGACGAGTCCGAAGTGTTCCGGCAGCAGCAAATACGCGAGCGCAATCTGACCCGCAAAGCTCAGCACCCGCGTCGCCATGCTCTGCGCCAGCATCAGCGCAAAGCCCGTCGCCGCACGATGCCCCATCGCCCCGGGCCGCTCAGCTTCCTGCTGCGCCTCATCCGCCGCCTGTGTGATCGCCTCCGGCGGCGGCTCGGTCTCGTGCACGCTTGCCAGCGTGAATCCCTCGGGCTCGGGCGCGATCGGTCTCGCATCTGCGGCTTTGAACTCGGATGCGTCGCTCATGCCGATCGCCCCGCCGCACCCACATCATGTCCCGCATCGCGCAGCGTCTTCTCACGCCGCGCGAGCTCCAGATCATTCTCGACCATCATGCGCACTAGCTCGGGCAGCTCCGTCTTGGGCTTCCACCCCAGCGTCGACTTGGCCTTGTGCCAGTCGCCGCAAAGCTCCTCCACCTCGCTGGGGCGCGTGTATCGCTCGTCAAATCGCACATGGTCGCGTGCGTTCAATCCCACCTCGGCAAACGCCAGCTCGGCAAACTCACGCACGCTGTACGACCTGCCCGTGGCCACCACGTAGTCGTCCCCCTTGGGCTGCTGCAGCATCATCCACATCGCTTCGACATAGTCCCCCGCAAAGCCCCAGTCTCGCCGCGCATCCAGATTGCCCAGATACACCGCACTCTGCAAACCCATCTTGATCCGTCCCACGGCCCGCGTGATCTTCCGCGTCACAAACGTCTCGCCGCGCCTGGGCGACTCGTGATTGAACAAGATCCCGCACGACGCGTGCAGCCCGTACGCCTCGCGATAGTTCACCGTCGCAAAGTGCGCCATCGTCTTCGCCACGGCATACGGCGATCTCGGGCGAAACGCCGTCGTCTCCCGCTGCGGCGTCTCCGCCACCTTCCCGAACATCTCCGAAGAGCTCGCCTGGTAATACCGAACCCGCTGCCCGCTCACCTGCTGATAGTCCCGCACCGCCTCCAGCAGCTTCATCGCGCCCATCGCCACGCTCTCGGCGGTATGAATCGGCATCTCAAAGCTCACCCGCACGTGGCTCTGCGCCGCCAGGTTGTACACCTCGTCCGGACCGATCGAACGCACCAGCCGCTCCATGATGTTCGCGTCGGTCACGTCCCCGTGATGCAGGATCATCCCGGGCGTGTCCCGCTCGATGGCGTGCGGATCAATGTAAATGTGATCGATTCGCGCCGTGTTGAACAAGCTCGCACGGCGGATGATCCCGTGCACCTGATACCCCTTGGCGATCAGGAACTCCGCCAGATACGACCCATCCTGACCCGTGATCCCCGTGATCAATGCTCGCCGAGGCGGCCGCGCCGGCGTCGGACGCCCAGCGTTCCCCTTCGGCTGCGCCGCGCCGATCCGCCCCAGCACCTCGCCACCCCCCGATCCTGAACTGGTTGGCGGCTGGCTCATGCGCAAAGGACCCGATTCACCCCACCACCACACCGCGAAGCCCCAACATCGGCATTCCAACCGAAACGGTCCACCTGTTACGTGCCCCACCCACCAAAGGATCGCGCAACCTCAATCCGAGGCCAAGGCGCAAGCCCTGGCACCAGCCACGCCCGACCGCCAGTTGATTTCTCCGCAGCCCAATCGCCCCAAAACCCCGATCACCCGCCCCCGCCCGCACCACCCACCAGCGCCGCATTATTCGGAAACCGGTTCAAAGCCGCCAGCAACTGCTCAACCTGCACATGCGGCGGCATCGTCATCAATCGTCGCCGCAACGCCGAAATCGTCTTCAACTCCGGCTCCGGCTGCAGCAAATGCTCCTTCCGCGTCCCGCTCGCGGCCAGATTAATCGCAGGGAACAGTCGCCGCTCGCTGATCTTGCGATCCAGGATCAGCTCCATGTTTCCCGTGCCCTTGAACTCTTCAAAGATCACCTGATCGCCCTGGCTCCCCGTGTCCACCAGGCACGACGCGATGATCGTCAGCGAGCCGGATTCTTCCGTGTTTCGTGCGGCTCCGAAGATCTGCTTCGGCACTTCCAGCGCTCGAGAATCGATGCCCCCCGAGAGCGTCCGCCCGCTCGACGCATACTTCCTTGAGTTGTTGAACGCCCGCCCAAGCCGCGTCAGGGAATCCATCACCACCACGATGTGCCGACCCGCCTCCACCATCCGCTTGCACCGCTCCAGCGTCAAGAGCGCAACCTGGATGTGCTTGTCCGCGTCGTGATCGTTCGACGAACCCACCACCCGGCACCTTGGGCGACCAGTTGGTTCCGGGCTCGGCCCTGTCCACTCGGCAAAGGTCCGCTTGAAATCCGTCACTTCCTCTGGTCGCTCGTCGACCAGCAGCACCCACACCTCAACATCCTGATGGTTCCGCAGGATCGCCGTCGCAATGTCTTTCAAAAGCGTCGTCTTGCCCGCCTTGGGCGGCGACACGATCAACCCGCGCTGCCCACGCCCGATCGGGCAGAACAAGTCAATCAATCGGCACGCCGGCGGGCACCCGGGATACTCAAGCGTCAGCCGCGGCTCCGGATCAATCGATGTCAGCTCTTCAAAGGGCTTGATCTGCGCATACGCCTCGGGGCTCAACCCCTCGATCGCCACAATTTGCGAGACCGTCGGCTTGCCATTACCACCACCCCCCCCACCCCCACCCCCCGTAGCGAAAGGGAAAGCGGGGGGTTGGGGAAAAGTG
>JAIEOW010000143.1 GCA_019750095.1 Phycisphaerales bacterium | reverse complement strand
CGCGGCGGCCTGAGCATCGAGACGCCGCTCACGCGGCGCTCGGCGGGAGCGCGTGTGTGCGCAGATCGGCGAAGGCCGCCGCACCGCTCGGGACGAGCCGATATCTGCTCGACACCATCGGCGAGCTTCGCGGGGCATATGCACTCGCGGACGTGTGCGTGATCGGGCGGACGTTTGGCACGCTGGGCGGTTCGGACCCGATCGAGTCCATCGCGCTGGGCAAGCCGACGGTGCTCGGCCCGGATACGGCCAATTTTGCGACGATCGTCGAGATCTTTGAACGTGCGGGAGCGATTGTTCGAGCTGATGAGCACTCGCTGTCCGGGGTATTGCAATCGCTGCTTGAGAGTTCGGATCGCCGAGCAGAGCTTGCCGAGCGCGGCTGGGCGTGCATCGTGTCACAGCAGGGGGCCACGCGTCGGCATGCCGAGATGCTGCTTGGGTTGGTGGATGTCAGGTCTCGATAAGACGAGCTGGAGCCAATGCAACAAAAAGATCAGGGCTATTGCGGATAGTCAGGGTGGGCATCGCGTAGCCCAGTGCCGGAACGACGGATTTGTGGTCAATCCGGCCGAAGTGTGTTGCTCCGATAGCTCCTCCCCATGATCTGGGAGAAGTGTTCGGGGCGACGGGTGGGCGGCGACAACCAACCAGTTCTACTTGGCGCGTGGATTCAAGGGTTCACGCTCGCGGACGCATCTCCATGGGTGCGGTGCATCTGTGTGGTTGTTCATCGCTCGTCCGTTCGTCGGTACGAATGAAGCTCGCACCGGCACGTTTCGAACCCCTGTGGCGGCCTTGGTCCATGACGATCAGGGCCGCCGCTTTCGTAGTGTGCGAGAGTGATACCGCTGAACCGTCGACCGGTTGCTGCTCGAACACGCATCATCCGAGGCCCGGGCGCGAGCCCGGGCACCTGTGAACTTCGGTATGGAAATTTCATGCGCTTTGTCTTGCGTGCCCGGGCTTGCGCCTTGGCCTCGGATGAGGCGGATGAGGCGGATGAGGCAAAAAAAGAAACGGGGCCAGAAGGCCCCGTCTCGCGAGTGGTGTGGGATTGGTGAGCGAAGATCAGAAGACGATCTTGTCGGTGCCCATGGCGCCGTGCTCGTCCATGCCGCCGCGCTTGGGGCTCTTGCCCTTGGGCGTCTTGTCTTCGCGTTCCGGGGCCGGGGTGCCGGCGCCGGAGGTGTCGCCCCACTGGGCGCGCTTGAGCGACAGGCCGATCTTGCGATCGTCGATGTCAACGCGGAGGATCTTGACATCGACCTCGTCGCCGGGCTTGACGACGTCCTGCGGGTTCTCGACCTTGTGGTCGGCGAGCTCGGAGATGTGGAGGAGGCCTTCGAGATCGTTCTCAAGCTCGACGAAGACGCCGAAGTTGGTGATCTTGGTGACCTTGCCACGCACGACCATGCCCGGCTTGTAGGCGTCGGGGATGGCGTTGAGCCACGGGTCCTCGGTGAGCTGCTTGAGGCCGAGGGCGACGCGCTGCTTCTCGCGATCGACATCGAGCACGACGCAGCGGACCACGTCGGACTTCTTGAAGACCTCGTTGGGGTGGGTGACCTTCTTGGTCCAGGAGATGTCGCTGACGTGGAGCAGGCCGTCGATGCCGGGCTCGATCTCGACAAACGCGCCGTAGTTGGCGAGGTTGCGGACCATGCCCTCGATGACGGTGCCGGGGGGATACTTCTCGCCCACCAGCTCCCAGGGGTTGACCTCGGTCTGCTTCATGCCGAGCGAGATTTCCTGCTTCTCCTTGTTGATGTCGAGCACGACGACATCGACCGGGTTGCCGGGCTGCACGATCTCGGACGGGTGATTGATGCGGCGTGTCCACGACATCTCGGAGATGTGAACGAGGCCTTCGATGCCCGGCTCAAGCCGCACGAACGCGCCGTACGACATGATGTTGACGACTTCGCCGTGGACGCGCGAGCCGACGGGGTACTTCTTCTCGATCTCTTCCCAGGGGCTGGCTTCCTTCTGCTTGATGCCCAGGGCGATCTTTTCCTTCTCGCGGTCGATGTTGAGAACCTTGACCTCGATGCGCTGCCCGAGCTTGAGCATGTCGGAGGGGTGATTGACCCGTCCCCAGGACATGTCGGTGATGTGCAGCAGGCCATCGATGCCGCCGAGATCGACGAACGCGCCGAAGTCGGCGATGTTCTTGACTTCGCCCGTGACGACCATGCCCTCCTTGAGGGTGTCCATGAGGCGCTTCTTGGCCATCTCGCGTTCCTTCTCGATGAGGTTGCGGCGAGAGATGACGATGTTGCGACGCTCGGTGTCGATCTTGAGCACGCTGGCGCGGACGTCGCGGCCGATGTACTCGCCGATGTCGCCCGGACGGCGGACATCGACCTGAGAAGCAGGAAGGAAGACGGGCACGCCGATATCGACGAGCAGGCCGCCCTTGATCTTGCGCATCACGCGGCCCTCGACCACATCGCCCTCGCGGGTGGTGTCGATGATCCGCTGCCAGTTGAGCATGCGGTCGGCCTTGCGCTTGCTGAGCTCGACCATGCCGGTCTCATCGTCGATCTTCTCGAAGAGGACCTGGACCTTGTCGCCGACCTTCAGCTCAGAGGCGTTGTCGAACTCATCGCGGGCGATCAGCCCCTCGCTCTTGAGCCCGACTTCAACGACCACATCGTCGCCGGCAAAGCCGATGACCTTGCCCTCGAGGATGGAGCCGGGGGTGAACTGCCCGACCTGCTTGGAGAGCAGATCGTCCATCCCGCCGCCGGCCTTGGTGCCGAAGGCCTGGGCGAGCAGCGCCGCCGTCTCGTCGTCGCCGATACCGAGGGATGCGATCAGATTTTCATCAATCATGTGAGAGTGTTCTCGTCGGCCTCAGTTGCGCCGGCCGACCGTGAGCGCCCAACCGCGATTGCCAGATCTAGACACCGATTCCAGCTCGACCTCCCGTGGCGGATCCATGCCGGCGGAGGGGAGTCGTGCGGGCCAGTTCACCCAAGATGTGAGTGGAAGTGGGAGGTGCCCCGCTGGGGCGGTTGGAGGGTGACAAACACGTCGCTGCCGCACAGTGCGGGGATGCCGACGCCCGGAAGCCCGGGTTTAGATTGTTGGCACCCTAGACGGCTCAGGCAAACCTGCTCAGCCCAATCGGGAAAAGCTCCCATTGAGTCGTTCGGAACACATCAGCAAGGCCCGGCAAAGCTGAACCAAGCGTTCAGAAACGCGAAGATATCCGAGGGCGAGATCTGCCCATCGAGATTGAAGTCGCCACGAGTGTCGAGCACGAACCAGAAGTTCAAGAAGTCAAAGATGTCCGACACACTCACGAGATGATCACCATTGATGTCGACTCGGCACGGATTGGCCAACTCGCAGGTATCGAGAACGCCGTTGCTATTGAGGTCCAATGACTGAGGTGGGTCCGCGGCTAGAGCGAGCGAGATTTGGAGAAAATCATTGGTCGCATTGGAGTCGCAGTCTGGTGCGATTCGGAAAACGTACGCACCGCTGGAAGTAGGCAATGAGCCGAATGGCGTTGTAGACCAGGTTACAGAAGGACAATCTGCCGTTGGCAGATTTGGATTTGCATCCCACTTCACAGTTGACTTTGGAACGATTGCATACACGCCGGAACGCACTTCAACGCCGGGCTTGCGACTCAAGCCAATAAACTGGCCAGCGCCAGCGACTAGTGGATCGAATGGTGCTCGAACCCTAAACGCGTTCACGGAAGTCCATGAGGTTCCATCTTCTGAGCCAGCATAGATGTTGAATCCAGAAGTCCAATCTTGAGAACTTGTCAATCGCATCGGGCCGCCGCCGTTTATGCGAACTGGCACTGCCGAGTCATCAACGAAGCTTGATACCAAGACTGTTGCGGCTTCAGGAAACACAGACCCGTTTAAATCGGGAAAGACACCAAGTCCACTCGGCGGCGTGCTACCATCAAGGACTGAGAGGTTATTCACGAAGTCCACAAAGGTTTGCGTTAATGCGTCTTGATCACTCCAATGATCGGAGTTGAACATCCGTTGGAGCGCCCATGCTGTCAACCATGGTTTTTGGCAAGCATTGCCAGAGTGCAGCACACTCAAGAGTTGGATCGTTTGCTGATCCATCCACTCAGAGTCAAAAGGTGGCTGGTCACGAGCGATCCAGCCAGACCGACTTGAGTCGAGAAGCACAAGCGAGCGAGAGGCCACATCGAGCGCATCTTCGCAAGAGTTCAGTGATCGATAGGCGTTCACGAGAACGCTTCCAACATCAAGGATCTGTGGTTGCAGCCGCAACGTTGCGTCCGCCCACATATTTTGAAGCTCGATGATGAGCAACGGGCTCCATGTACGGTTATCGATTGCAAGAGCCCGCTCAAGTCGTAGTGAAATGTTTGAGCCGTCAGAATGATCAAAGCCAGGATTGAACTGGAAAATCCCGTCGATCGAATCGATCACTCGTGAAGGTGTGCTTGAAAAACGAGCATAAGTTACGCGATTGTAAAGTGTCGTTTCTCTAAAGCTTTGAGGCAGATTATTTGGCACTGCCGCTATGAGATTGTCCGCCAGAGCCAGTGCCGTGTCTGGGTCTCCAGTCAAAAAGTAGCTGTTGGCAAGCCGGCCAAACATGCGTGCATACACCTCAGGGATCAATTTTCGCAGATGTTGGCTCTGATTAAAGTGATCAATTGATTGGAGTAAGGCGCTCTTTGCAAAAATGTGCAGACCCTGTGACTCGTAGATATCGGCCCGAATGATCTGGCCAATAGCCTGATCCAACTCGCTCTCAGGGTCGTCGATCACGAGCTGCACCGTCGTCATCGCCTCAACCGGAAGGCCGACATTGAGTAGTCTTGTCGCGGCATTTCTCAGATCATCTCCATATCCTGGGAGGCGAGCTTGTCTGTTTGCGGATGCTTGCGCTGCGATTTGTCGAGCTTCGACCTGGGCCGCCGGGTCTCCTGCTGCGTAGGTTGAGCAAATGGCAATCACAGCAACGATCGTGATTGTGCGAATCGCGAAGTATTTTAACAGCATCGATGATCTCCTATCGACAGAGCGTGCAAGAATGGTGTGGCAGAAGTCTGTCCGCATAGCATCCCGCATGGGGTCGTTTGACTTCGGTGGGCTCGGGCTTGAAGGTCGGATCTGTTAGCTCTACTTCACAAGACGATTGAGGGTGTCGACACGGGGGAGGCAGGCACGACGTGCCAGTTTGGCGACCAACGTCATTGGATGCTCTGCCTGTTATGGACTGAGCACCGTCGCATGGCAGTTGAAAAGCAATCCCAGAACCGTCTGGATATGAACAATCAATGAGCAGGACTTTCGCAGCGGTGACCCTGTGGCCAAATGAGTACTTTGTCATACCGTGTACCCACACGGCGTGCTTCATGCACTGAGTGACTTCCGATTCCGCTGTCAGCCGGACTGTACTCTCATCCGACGAGCTTCCCGTAGCATTCAAACTCGCAGCGAGTGACCATGAAGTCTCAGGGGTCACGCCCACGAGCTCAAGTAGCTTGATCGCAAACTGCACTTTCTGCCCGTATGTTATCGTTCCGCCGCCAGTAACGGAGACGGTTTTCGTTACTTTCTTTGTCTCATCAAGAATACCCTTCGTGGCAAGCGTGTAGCTGAACGGACCGGAAATACATGGAGGATCCCATGTCGTTCCCATTGTGCTGTAGACCGGGCCAGCAATGACTCTCAAACGAGTCAACACGGTCGTTCTTTCTTCACCAACAACACTTCCAGGAAGTGTCGAAAGTACTCGGCAACCCGGGGCAGGCGTGAATGTCGCGCAAGGGTCAATGGGAACTGTGGTTCCGGGTTGTAAACCGGGGGAGATCGGAAGGTTGCCCGGCAACTGAGGAGTGTAAATCGGCCTCGGCGGATCCGCGTGCACTTCACTCGTGAGTGACGCGGCGAGAACAGCAGAAAAAGCGAGAACTTTCCGTTTCATCAGTAGAGCCTACTGAGGGGTGGGGGGGGCTGTCAAGCAAATTATCCTCGTAGTATTGCATTAATCCGCGATTCGGCACCACTACGCGTTATCACTTCATTGGCCCCCGCCGCTTTCGCCCCCCGCAGCGCATCCACCGCGACATGCGGCCCAAATGCCAGCACCCGAATCGCCCGCTCGGCATCGCTCTTGGCACCTGCTCTTAGCCGATCCAAGAGTGCCATCGCGTGCTCGGCTTCCAGATCGAGGATCAAGGCCCGAACCGGGGAATCCACCAGCCGGGCTTCGAGCATCTCAAGGTTGCGGGCCGGTCGGCAGGGCACGCCCAGGGCGTCGGCCTGCCCCTTGATTTTGCTCGCCCAGATGAGATCAGCGGCACAGTAGAGTATCATCGAGGCCCCTCCTCGCCGCACAACGGTGCGGGATCGGTCACGCCGGATCGTACACGCCCGCCCGTGTGTTGGGGCGGTGTGTAAAGCAAGCGAGCGATTGAGAGGTGGGGGCGTTGGCGGCGGGGGAAGTGTCGGGCTCGGATTGATCACCATTCACGCCTCGTTCAGCACGGATGTCCAGCACCATGTCCAATAGCACCGTCGCCTCTTCGAACGCCAAAACCATGCCCCGCCGAGAGCTGTTCAAGAGCCCGGTGTTCGACGAAGTCGGCCTGCCGCGCGATCCGGACAATCTGTATCTGCAGACGGTCGACACGATGCTGACGGCGGCGGAGATCATGGAGCTGCCGCACGAGATCCAGCTCATCCTCGCTCAGCCCAAGAACGAGATCATGGTGCACTTCCCCGTCCGCATGGACGACGGCACCTTCAAGCTCTTCAAGGGCTATCGCGTGCAGCACAACAACGCGATCGGGCCGTATAAGGGCGGCCTGCGCTTCCACCCCGACGTGCACCTGGATGACGTGAAGTCGCTGGCGTTCCTGATGACGATGAAGACCTCGCTCGTCCGCGTGCCCTTTGGCGGCGGCAAGGGCGGGATCAAGGTCGATCCGCGGAAGCACTCCATGGCCGAGATGGAGCGCATCGTGCGGCGCTTCACCACCGCGATCGCCCACCAGATCGGGCCGGATTATGACATCCCCGCGCCGGACGTGGGCTCCAACGCCCAGCACATGGCGTGGATCGCCGACACGTTCACGTTCCTGTCTGAGATGGGCGGGCACCAGCCCGAAGCCGTGATCACCGGCAAGCCGATCGAATACGGCGGCTCGCTGGGCCGCGAGAAGGCAACCGGCCAGGGTCTGGTCGACGTGCTCGTCGAGCTCGCCCCCGCGCTGGGTCTGAAGGCCCAGGGCATGACGTTCTCGCTCATCGGCTACGGCAACGTGGGTTCGTGGACGGGGCGCATCCTGGCGAAGATGGGCTCCAAGCTCATCACCGTGATGGACCACACCGGCGCGATCCGCAACGACAAGGGCATTGACACCGAGGCGCTCGCGAATCACGTGAACAAGCGTGGCGGCGTGGCGGGATATGCCGAGGCGACCAAGATCACGGTCGAAGAGTTCTACAAGACGCAGGTTGATTGCTTCATCCCAGCCGCCCTCGAGCAGATGGTCAAAGAGCAGGAAGCCCGTTGGATCAACGCCAAGTGCCTGGTCGAGGGCGCCAACGCCCCGACGACGCCCGCGGGCGACCGCGTGCTGACGGAGCGCGGCATCGAGGTCATCCCGGCGATTCTGGCCAACGCCGGCGGCGTGACCGTGTCGTACTTTGAATGGGTGCAGAACAAGAGCAACGTCACGTGGGACGCCGAGGAAGTCGATCAGGCCCTCAATCGCCACATGGTTGCGGCAAGCCGACGGACCGTCGCCGCTCGGCAGAAGTTCAACGTGGACATGCGCACCGCGGCGTATATCGCGGCGCTTGAGAACATCGGCAAGGTGTATCAGGTCCGCGGCATCTTCCCGTAATCGGGATTGCATCTCAACAGCAAAGCACTCAGGACCGGGCTTCAGGGCCCGGTCTTTTTATTGGCACAGAATCGCGCACGACCGAACGCGGAGTTGGCGGAGGGGCGGAGATCTCGGAGAAGGCCTTTGAACAAAGAGAGTGGGCTGTTTCCAAAAAAGATGCCTTTCTCCGCGCCTTCCGCGTACTCCGGACTCTCCGCGTTCACTTCTTAAGGCAGCGGCGTCGCGTCGAGTTCCTTGCGGGCCGCGTCGCGGGTTTCGTCGAACTTCAGGGCCTCTTCAAAGGCCTTTCGTGCCCCGGCGAAGTCGCCCGTGACCCGTAGCGCGTTGCCGAGCGCGAGATAGGGCGTCGCCGAGACTGGGCGTCGCTGGCCGCGGTCGGTGACCATGCCCCTCTCAATGTCCTGGACGGCGGCCCGCAGGTGCGAGAGCGCATCCTGCGGACGGTTCATCTGATTCAGGTACATCGAGCCGAGATTCACGTGGGCCATGTACGCCTGCGGCAGCAGACGCGTCGCATTCAGCAGTGCTTCCTCGGCCTCCTTGTGCCTGCCCACGGCTCGAAGCGTGTTGCCAAGCGTGAACCACGCGCGGCCGTCGTCGGGATTGGCTCGCAGGGCGAGCACCAGATGCTCCGCCGCCTTGGATCGATCCGGAGGTGATTGGTCCAGCAGCGCGATCGCCAGATTCGTGTGCGTCAGCGCTCCCGGAGCCGCGCGAGCGGCTTGGGTCCAAAGAGAAATCGTGTTGTCCCACACGCGTGTCTGCGTGTTGGCCGTCGCGACGAGCGTGCCGATGGCCAGCATGGAGCCCGCGCCGACCACCCATCGAGCCGCAGGAGCCTTTGCACGCTGAGCGAGCTTCAGCACGCCCACGCCGAACAGAATCGAGAACCCGATCATGGCGATGTACGAGTATCGATCGGCGACAAACTGATCGCCGCTTTGAAGGATGCCCAGCACGGGCAGGAGCGCGATGACATACACCGCCGCGGCGGGCACGAGCGCGGGCACACGCTTGCGCAGTGCCACCACCAGCGCGAGACCGACGCCAACACAGACATACGCGATCAGGTAGCGCGGCTCCAGCGCGTTCACCCGGCGCGGCAGTTCATACAGCGGCGAGAGATCGATCGGGAGCACGCTGGTGCGGAGGTAGAACCACAGGCCGTGGATCGACTGGACGATCCGATCCGAGATGCTCCATTGTGCGAGCGTCTTGGTGGCGATGGCGGAATGCTGGGCGTGTGCGGCCATCGCCGCGGCGGCGACGCCCAGGATGATCATGGGCCACTTCTGAAGGAGCAGCATGAACCCCTCGCGTCCGAACCAGCGGACCGGTTGCATCGCGACACGCCGAAGGGGATAGACATCGAGCGCCAGCAGCATGACAAAGAGCGTCATGCCCCAGGCCTTGCAGAGCAGCGAAACACCCAGCAGCAAGGCGGCCGCCAGCAACCAGCGGCCACTCTTGATCGCGAGCTTGCCGACCTCGGCCGATTCGAGATACGCCAGCACGCTGAGCAAAAGAAAGAGGGTGCTGAGCACGTCGCGACGCTCGGTGACCCAGGCCACCGACTCAACCCGCAGCGGATGAACGCCCCAGGCGGCGGCGCCAAGCCCGGCGGCGAACAGATCGGATCGCGTGATGCCATACGCAGCGATGCGAGCATCCGGCGCGACCGGACGCCGACCGAGCGTGATGAGCTTCAGCCCCAGCACAAACACCAGCAGCGTGTTCACGAGATGAATAGCGATGTTCGTCGCGTGATAGCCACGCGCGTTCATGCCCCAGAGCGCGTGATCGATCGCGTACGAGATCCACGTCAGGGGCTGATAGTGCCCCATGAGCGTGCTCGTGAACATCCACCGCAGGTTGTCCGGACCGAGCCCGCGATAGCGCGGGTTATTGACGATGATCTCCTGATCATCCCACGAGACGAACAACGCGTTGAACGCCGGCGCAAAGGCGATGAGTACGAGCGTGCCAAGCGCGAGCAGGATGCCGACGCCAAGAAGGTCGGGCCTGCCAGGGTCTGGTGACGGCGGTGTGATGCGCGTGCTCGGCATGGCGCGTGGTTCACCCGCCCATCAGTTCAACCAGCGCGTCAAGCCCGCGCGTCAGGCTTCGTTCATCGGTGGCATACGAGAGCCGGAAGTGGGTGTCGCGCTTGGAGAAGACGTTGCCGGGAATCACCAGCACGCTCTTTTCCAGGCACTTTTCGATGAACTGGCTTGCCGAGAGGCCGAGTCGACCGGGCACGCGCGGGAAGGCATAAAACGCTCCGCCCGGCACCGCGAGATCGGTCACGCGCGAGAGCTTCTCGACGACCAGATCGCGACGCTTCTGATAGCTCTCGATGTGCGGCTTCATGTCCACGTCGAGCGCCGCCATCGCGCCCCATTGCAGGGCCGAGGGGGCGCAGACATAGGTGTACTGCTGCAGCTTGGCCATTTCTTCGATGATCCGCCGTGGGCCGGCGGCGTAGCCCAGACGCCACCCCGTCATGCCATAGGTCTTGCCAAAGCCGCGGAGCAGCAGCAGATCGTCGGCGCTTCCCTTGACGCGGCCCGGGCTGGGCAGACGGGTGGTTTTGTCGCCGACGGGCGAGAGCACCCGGGCGTCGGCATACGTGAACTCGTCGTAGATCTCGTCGGAGACCAGCATGATGCCCTTGCGTCGGCAGAGCTCCAGCAACTGATCGCACTCGCGCTGATTGAGCACCGCACCGCTCGGATTGCTCGGCGTGTTCAAGAGCACGATCTTGGTCTTCGGCGTGATGAGCTTTTCCACCCGCTCGGCGGTCATCTTGAAATCCGGATACGTGTCGCACAGCACCGGCACCGCGCCGATCAGTCGGCACAGGTGCGGATACATCACGAAGTACGGATCGGGGATGATCACCTCGTCGCCCGGATCCATGAGCGCCATGAACGCCAGCACGATCCCGCCGCTGGTTCCGCTGGTCACGATCACGCCGGGCTTGGCCATGTCGGCCTCGCTGGCCGGACGCGGATCGCAATCCCACCCGAGATCGTCGGCAAGATGCCGAGCGAGCCGATTGCGCAGCGGCGCGATGCCCTGGGTCACGGTGTACCCATTAGCGTTGCCCTGGATGTGCTCGACCGCGGCTTTCTTCACCGCGTCGGGCACCGGAAAGTCCGGTTGCCCGATGGAGAGGTTAATCGGGTCCTTGAGCTTGGCGCCGAGATCAAAGACGCGTCGAATGCCCGAGGCGTCGATGGAACGCGAGCGGTTGGAGATGAGCCGAGTGACGTCCATGGGCAACGGTAGAGTACCGCCACGCTCCGCGTGGCGCATCTCCGACGGCTTGGTCCGCTTGACACGTGCGTTGTTCAGGAACGCCACACGGAGTGTGGCGGTACCCCTCTTCGGAGCGCATGAAAAAGCCGTCCGGTGAAGGACGGCTGGTCGAAACGCTCGAACACTCGCGCGATCAGGCCTTGCCGACGCGGGTCTTGGGCAGGCCCAGCGGGCTGGACTTCTTGGCGTCGAACTTCTTGTCGACCTGCATCTTGGAGATGCGCTCGGCGCGGGTGAGGACGGACCGAACACCCGCGTGCCCGGCCTTGACTTTGAGAGAAGAGTCCATGCTCATGTGTCGTTTCCGATCAGCTATGCGAACCAGGGATTGCGAGACCGCCGATGGAGCCGACGGACCGTGAACTGTTGAACCCGGATACGCCCGGAGCTCATCCGTCAAACTTCGCCCAGTAGGGCGACGCGAAGTCGCTGGGGCCTTTCTCCTCGGCCTGCCAGCGCTTGCCGAGGCGACGGACCTTCTCGACAAGTTCGTTCCGGCGATTCTCCGAGGCCTTGTACTGCCCCGAGGGAATGCCCTCCAGAACGAAAATCACGTGGGGGAGATTCTTGTCACGCGCTTGTTTCGGGTCAACTTTGCTCTTGCCCTTCACAAACGGCACCGCTTTTGCCGGAATCCCCCCCTTTGCCAGGAATGCCACGGCTCGCTCGGCGTCTTTCCAGACCAGATTCTCCACATTCAGGTAGTTCACACCCGGCACGCGGGGGTCGGTGAAGTCGTCTGCCGACGGCGCGGGATCGCCGCCTGGGTTTGGAGCGGGCGCAGGGGCTGGGTTTGGGTCTGAGACCAGCGGGCCGGGCGGGGTCACCGGTGGGGGGGGGAAGGTCTTTTCGATTTCCTTGGTCTTGTCGTCCCGGGCTGCATTCTCGCCCATGCGAAAGGCGAGATACCAGACGGTGAAGCCCAGCAGCAGCACGCCGGCGAGAATTAGCATCATCGCGGCGGGGTTCAGAACGATCTTGCCCTTGGCCGGTGCGACACTCCGCGGGGATGGCGCAGGAGATGGTGCGGGCGCGGGTGCGGGCGGGGCGGCCGGGGGAATGCGCACTTGCACCGGCAGCGGCCTTGCGGACATGCTGCGGCGGTCGGCTCCGCCGAGGACTTCGAACAGTGGCGGTTGGCGCCTTTTGGCCATGGGTTGAAGATTATCGTAGGGCAGGTACGGCCAAGCAAATACGATCTTGGAGAACGTGTGCAGGAAGGTTGAGAACAGGATATCGTTCTGGCACACATGGCCATCAAGCCCCAGGACACGTATGTCGTCGGTCGCCCGCAGATGAATGCGATGGAGGCCACGTATCTGCCGGAGATCATCAAGGGATTCGGGACGACGCTGCGTCACTTTGTGACGAGCTTCGGCGCGGGTCGGACGAACCGGACGATGCAGTATCCGGAAGACCGCCGCGAGAACTATTCCCCGGAGATTTCAGGCTTTGAGCCCAGCAACTTTCGTGGGGTGCATCGCCTGAACCGCGACGAGAAGGGTCGCGTGAAGTGCGTGGCGTGCATGATGTGCCCGACGCTCTGCCCGGCGAACTGCATCCATATTGAAGCGGCCGAGAGCCCCTGGGATGACCGGGAGAAATACCCGGCGAAGTTCGAGATCGACGAGTTGCGCTGCATCTACTGTGGGATGTGTGAGGAAGCGTGCCCGGTGGACGCGATCGAACTGACGACGGAGTACGACGTGGTGGGGATGAGCCGCCAAGAGATGATCTTCGACAAGGCGAAGCTCCTGAGCGTGTATGACCTGACGATCGAGAAGAAGCCGATGTGATTTCGGGGCATCTGGGGGTATGGGACAAATGGGCAGATCTGTCAATCTGGGTGGCGGCCCGGAGATGGTTTGGACTGGCCATGCTTGACGGCAGTTTCCCTGATTCGGGTGGCGAGGCCTCCCGAACCCACCGTAAGTGGTTGGTAAATCTGAAGTTTTTGCGCTCGCAGGACTGGCATTCTCGGCCGTAGAGGTTATCGTTCCGCTGAAGCACTGGACCTTGGTGGAGAGACCCCGAGAGACCGGTGCTTTTGCGTTTTTGCTGACCCCCGCATTGGGGGTGAATTCCTACATGTGAGGGTGAGAGATGACCAGAAGGGGCTTCTGTCATGTCTCACCGTTTGTTCAAGGTCATGGGTGTGTCTGCGCTGGCCGTGATGGCTCTGGCGGGCTCGGCTCATGCGACTTTCTTTTCGTTTGCCTCGGATGTGAACAGCAACGGCTTTACTTTCGCGGGCACCGCGGGGCCGACGGGCACGTTCACGGTTTCTCAGGCGAATCAGGTGAACAACTTTACGTTGCTCATCGATGATAACAACGGCACGCTGCCGACGTTGTCGATCACGGGTCTGACGCTTCAGGCGAACCTGACTGCGACGGGCGGCGTGAGCCAGAACATCGTGGGCACGCTGTTCCAGCACTCGTACCGGGTGACTGGCACGATCAGCTTTCTGAGCGGCTCGAACACGCTGCTCTCGATCCTGATCGGCGCCAACAACCAGGCGGTGCTGAGCGTGCCGGGTTCGCAGAACCAGTGGAGCACGTCGGGCGCGGTACTCGGGGCCGACAGCTTCGCGGACGTGACGTATCGTGTGACGACGGCGCTTGTGAATGCGATCACTTCGGCCGGCGGAAATGCCGCGGCGTATGGGATCGCGGTCGGTCAGAGCGGCGTGGCGGACAGCGTCGGACCCGACGACTTCGCGTTCACACTGACGACGATCAACACGGGCACGATCGGGACGGGCCCGACGCTGAACGCGAATCGTGCACCGACGGCGGCGTGGCAGGCGGAGTCGAGCTATTCGGGCTCGACGACGATTCCTGCACCGGCGACGGTCGCGCTGGCGGGCGTGGCCGGTCTGGTCCTTGCTCGTCGTCGCCGCTGAGCGATCGTCGGGTCAAGATCGGAAATATAAGAAGACTGGAAAAGCCCACAGAATAGTCGGTGGGCTTTTCCTTTTGTTTTTCAACTACCAAGTGATCAAAGAAGTCAAGAATATCGCGCAAAAGTTGTGTCGTTCTTGTTGGCGCATCCCCAATGCTGGTGTAGATTTACGGCTCGGATGCTCTGAGGGGAGCGTCTATTTCAGAATCTGTCTCAGGAATGGTGTGTGCCGGGGTAACACCCGATGAAAGGGGCTGGTTTTCGAATGCGTACTCGTGGGTTCAACAGTCGTTTGAAGGGTTTCGCGGGCGTGCTGGCGATGGCGGCGGGGCTGGGATGCACCTCCGCGGCGCAGGCGACTTTCTATAGCTTTGCGTCCGATGGCAACTCGAGCGGGTTCACGGTCAGTGGTACCGCGGGCTCGGGTTCGTCGTTTCAGATCTCCACCCAGCTCGTGAACAGCTACACGTTGCTGGTGGATGACAGCAACGGTCCGGTACCGACGGCATCGATCCCGAATGTCGGGCTGGTCGTCGATCTGGTCGCCACGCACGCGAACTCGCAGGTGTTCATCGGTTCGCTCTGGCGGCACACTTATCTGGTCACCGGATCGTTCCGATTCGTCGACAGCGGCGGCAACACGCTGATGACCGCGACGTTCGATGCGGGCACCACCGGTTTCTTCACGCTCTTCGGCGGGCAGAACAGCTGGAGCAGCACCGGGGCCATTCTCGGGTCGGACTCGCTGAGCAATCTGCGGTATTCCTGGACCCCGGCGCTGATCGCCGCGCTGGGTGGAGCGGGTGCGGCGGCCCAGCTTGGGATCGTCGGGCCGAACTCGGTGACGCCCGATGACTTCTCGTTCGATCTGACGGTGCTGAATCCCGGCACGCCGACGGCGGGCGTGCAGTTGAACGCTCAGACCAAGCTGCCGACGACGACGTGGCGGGCTGAAGGATCATTCAGCGGCTCATCGTTTGTCCCGGCACCCGGGTCGGCGGCGATCGCGGGCCTGGCGTTTGCGGCGGCGACGCGTCGTCGGCGTCGGTAAGCCCTGCGGGTTGGGGGATCAGATTGGGATGGTGTGCGCCCGGAGATGTCGAGTTTCGAATGCGCCCCGCCAGTGCTGGAGAGTGAACGGGCGCACATCATCACAAGAGCGACTCCGCCGGGGACATCCGGCGGAGTTGTTGTTTTTGGGGGGAGTGGAAGGCACTGGGCACTAGGCACTGGGCACTAGGAAAGGCCAGAGGCATTCGGCATTCGCAATTCGATACCCGATACCCGATACCCGATACCCGATACCCGATACCCGATTCCCCGTTTAGGTCAGCGTGCGGAGCTCGGTGGTGAGCGTTTTGGCGGCGGCTTCGACGGCGGATTGCCAGGCGTTCTTAGTTGTCCAGGTTCCAGCGGGATAGATCACGCTTCGGCTGGCGGTGACGAGGACGCCGAGCGTGCTGAGTTTCGGGGTGCGATTGCTACGCAGGGCTGGACGGATGTCTTCGAGTGTGCCGCCTTGGGCGCCGTAGCCGGGGATGAGGAAGATGGTGTTTGGCATGCGGGCGCGGAGGGCGGCGGCCTCGGCGCTTTTGGTGGCGCCGACGACGGCGCCAATGTCGCTGAGGCCGGAGCTTCCGAGGCGACTTGAGCCGAGGGCGTGGACCGTGTCGGCCATGGCCTCGGCGATGGATCGCCCGTCGGCGAGTGGGAGGGTTTGGAACGCGTCAGAGCCGGGGTTACTGGTGCGGACGAGCACGAAGAGGCCGCGGCCTGGGCGCATGAGCGGCGCGATCGTGTCGGCACCGAGATAGCCGGAGCAGGTGAGCGCGTCGGCGTCGGCGTGATCGGGCGTGTCGAAGGCGGCGGCGGCGTAATGCTCGGCGGAGATGCCGATGTCGCCGCGCTTGGCGTCGAGGAGCACGAGCATCTTCCGAGAGCGAGCGTGTGCGATTGAGGCGTGCAGGGCGGCGATGCCGGGTGCACCGAAACGCTCGTAGCAGGCGGATTGGAACTTGACGATCGGGACGTGGGCGCTGACGGCGTCGATGACACCGAACGAGAAGCGGCGAATCGACTCGCTTGCGGCGGTGTGCGAGGCGTCGGCTGGGCGGAGGTCGGTGGGGAACTTGTCTAGGACGGGATCAAGGCCGACGCAGGCGACGGAGTTCAGGGCGTCTATGCGGGCGGCGAGTCGGTCGGCGAAGTTCTGCATGGGGCTGCTGCGGGGGGTTGGGTTTCAACGCAGAGGCGCGGAGGCGCAGAGGAAGGCAGGAATGCGGGGTGAGGATAAAGGCAACAATTCAGTAACAGGCATCTCGTCTCTGCGTCCCTGCGTCTCAGCGTTTGATCCGAGATGCCTTGAACCAGAGAGGCGGGTCATTCCCATTCGATGGTGGCGGGGGGTTTGCTGGAGATGTCGTAGACGACGCGGTTGACGCCGCGGACTTCGTTGATGATGCGGTTGGAGATGTTGGCGAGCACGTCGAAGGGGATTCGTGCCCAGTCGGCGGTCATGAAGTCCTGGGTTTCGACGGCGCGGACGGCGATGGTGCTCTCGTAGGTTCGACCGTCGCCCATGACGCCGACGCTCTTGACCGGGAGAAGGACGGCGAATACCTGACTGGTGGAGCGGTAGAGATTGTTGGAGACGATCTCTTCCAGCAGGATCTCGTCGGCTTCTTGAAGCAGCGCGAGTTTTTCGCGGGTGACCTCGCCGATGATGCGCACGGCAAGCCCGGGGCCGGGGAAGGGGTGGCGCCAGATGATCTGGTCGGGAAGGCCGAGGACTTCGCCGAGTTTGCGGACTTCGTCCTTGAAGAGATCTCGAAGGGGTTCGAGGAGTTCAAAGTCGAGGTCGTCGGGCAATCCGCCGACGTTGTGGTGGAGCTTGATGCTGGCGGAGGTGCCGGCGTGGCCGTGGCCGGATTCGATGACGTCCGGGTAGAGCGTGCCCTGGGCGAGGAAGTTGTGGCCGTGGAGTCCCATGGCGGCTTGGGCGTCCTCAAAGACGCGGATGAAACGCGAGCCGATGCGTTTGCGTTTTTCGGTGGGGTCGGTGACGCCCTTGAGATCGTTGAGGAACTGGTCGGCGGCGTCGATGACCTTGAGCTTGATGTGGAAGTGATCGCGGAAGGTGGTTTCGACGAGTTCGCGCTCGTTCTTTCGGAGCAACCCGGTGTCGATGAAGATGCACTGAAGCTGGTCCCCGATGGCTTTATGGAGGAGCGCGGCGCAGACGGAGGAGTCGACGCCGCCGGAGAGGCCGCAGATGACGCCGCTGCCGGCGGCGGTGCCGACACGAGCGCGGATGCGCTTGATCTCGGTTTCGAGGAAGTCGCTCATGCGCCAGGAGCCGCCGCACTTGCAGACTTCGTAGAGGAAGTTTCGCAGGATGTCGACGCCGTGGGGTGTGTGGGTGACTTCGGGGTGGAACTGCACGCCGTAGAAGCGGAGGGTGGGGGAGGTGATGCGGATGGCGGCGAGCGGGCAGGTTTCGGTGGAAGCGAGGATTTCGAGCGAAGATCCGCTCGGGACGAGCGGATTGCCCGAGGCGGGTTTTCCTGAGACCTGGTCGCCGTGGCTCATCCAGACGGCGGTTCGTTCGGGGATGGCTCCGAAGAGGTCTTTGCGATCTTCGATGTGGAGCTGAGCGCGGCCGAACTCTCGGCGAGCGGCTTTGGCGACGGTCATGCCCATCTGCTGGCAGGCGAGTTGCATGCCGTAGCAGATACCCAGGACGGGAATGCCGAGAGAGAAGATGGCGGGGTCGCAGGTGGGCGCGCCGGGCTCGTAGACGCTTGCGGGGCCGCCGGAGAGGATGATGCCTTTGGGTTGCAACTCGCGGAGTTGCTGCGCGGTGACACGAGGGGAGACCAAGAGGGAGAAAGCGCCGGCTTCGCGGACG
This sequence comes from Phycisphaerales bacterium, assembly GCA_019750095.1. Classification (GTDB taxonomy): domain Bacteria; phylum Planctomycetota; class Phycisphaerae; order Phycisphaerales; family UBA1924; genus UBA4658. The sequence continues at coordinate 9,423 of JAIEOW010000143.1, read as the reverse complement.
CGACGTGCGATGAGCTGCGCGGTCTGGCTGCCAAAGTCGAGGATGACGAAGACCTCGCCGTGAGGGAGCGCGGCGCGGTCTGGGAGCTTTGGGATGGGGAGTGCTTGCGCGGTCACGATCTCTGGCATCCAATCGAAAAGTGGGAAGGGGAGAGGGTAGGCGGAGGTGCGTGGAACGGTCACGCGGCGTTTGGGCGGAAGACCGGCGGTGCGGGCCTTGGGCGGTGCGTGGCCCTAGGATCGACGATGCACGTGTTGCGCGGATGCGCGTTGCGATTGCGGGTTGTATGGGCGGGCGCTGTGCTTTGCGCCGGCCTGGCCAGCGGATGCGCGAGCCCGTCGGACGCGGTGGGGTTTGAGGAAAAAGACCCCGGAGCGCGGCTGCGAGCGGTTCAGGACGCCGCCGAGACCAACGATCGGACGAAGATTGACGAACTGATCGAACTGCTGGCGTCGGACGACCCGGCGGAGAGGTTGCTGGCGATCCGGACGCTGGAACGGATAACGGGTGAGACCAGGGGCTTTGAGCACTCAGGAACGCTGGCGGATCGGCGTGAGGCGATCGGGCGCTGGGCGGCGTGGTATCGGGCGGAGCATGGCGGGGTGAATGGCGGGGTGAATGGGGGGGCGGCTGGAGAGGGTTTTGGGGCCGAGAATCGTTGAAATGGACGACGTGTTGAGTCGATGATGGATAGGGGACGCATGAGCGCGACGATGACCGCAGCCGCACCGACTTCAGAGCCGCAGATCAGGGTGGAGCTGCGCAGCAATCCGCTGCTGCTGGCGGGTGTGCGCGAGATGGTGTCGTCGGTGGCGAAGCGGCTGGGGTTCACCGACGAGGCGTGCGGGCAGATCGCGCTTGCGGTGGACGAGGCGCTCTGCAACGTGATTCGGCACGGGTATCAGCGTGCGGTGGACCGGCCGATCTGGCTGAGTGTGTTTGCGCTGGGCGGTGTGTGGACGGCGGCGGGGGCGGCGGCGGGCACGACGCAGATGCAGGATGAACGTCCTGATGCTTTGAAGATCGTGATCGAGGACGAGGCGCGGCAGGTGGATCCGGAGCAGATTCGCAGCCGTGATCTGGAGGAGATTCGTCCGGGTGGGCTGGGGGTGCACATCATCAAGACGGTGATGGATGAAGCCGTGTATGAGCGGCGGCCGGGGCAGGGGATGCGATTGACGATGGTGAAGAAGCGAAACTCAGCAACGACCGCCGCGGGGGCCAAGATGTCTGGCGGTGGTGGATGCTGCGGCGGGAGTGGTGGGGGGCAGGCGAACTGCGACACGCGAACGACACCTGGATCGGAGAAGAGTCATGGCTGACTTGCGCGGAAGAAGCGGTTCGGAAGCACTGCAGGTCAAGAGCGAGCTGCGGGATGGTGCGGCGATCGTGCGCCCCATCGGCGATGTCGACCTTACGGGGTCGCCGACGCTCAAGATGGAGATCCGCAAGGTGGCGACGGGGAGCGTCAAGCTCCTGATCATCGATCTGGGTGGCGTGTCGTACATGGATTCCTCGGGCGTGGCGACGCTGGTCGAGGCGATGCAACTGGCGCGTCGCGGGCAGATGAAGCTGGTGCTGTGTTCGCTGCAGCCGAAGGTGAAGTCGATCTTTGAGATCGCCCGCCTGGACACGGTGTTCACGATCGTGGACACCGTGGAGACGGCACTCACGAGATAGGAGACGTCAACGGGTCTGGCCTTCACCCTTGGCGATCCATCGCTGGGTGGTGAGCTCTTCGAGCCCCATGGGGCCATAGGCGTGGAGCTTGCTGGTGGAGATGCCGATCTCGGCGCCGAGGCCGAGTTGGAAGCCGTCGTTGAAGCGTGTCGATGCGTTGACGAGAACGCAGGAGGATTGCACGCGCGAGGTGAACTGGTCCGCGCTGCCGCCGGGTGAGTGATCGCTGGTGAGGATCGCTTCGGTGTGATTCGATGAATATGCGGCGATGTGGTCGACGGCTTCATCGAGCGTGTCGACGGTGCGCATGGCGATGATCAGGTCGAGGAACTCGTTGCCAAAGTCGGTGGGTGCGGCGGGGACGACGTTGGTTGCGCCCTCGGGCGCGAGGGCGAGGACCAGAGGCGTGCCGCGGACTTCGACGCCGTCGGAGGCGTAGCGGGCCAGCATGCGCGGGATGAACGTCTGGGCGATGTTCTTGTGCACGAGGATGCACTCGGCGGCGTTGCAGGTGGCGGGGGCTGAGGTCTTGGCGGTGGCGCAGATGTTCACGGCGAGATCGAGATCGGCGGACTCATCGACGAAGATGTGGCAGATGCCCTGGTAATGCTGGATCGTGGGGATGCGGCTGGTGGTGCAGACCATCTCGATGAGGTCGCGCCCGCCGCGGGGAATGACGAGGTCAATGTGGCTGGTCAGGGTGAGCAGTTCGGCGAGGACGGACCGATCGGTGCCGGAGAGATTGATGAGCGCGTCGGGGGTGACGTTGTGGGCGATGAGGGCTTGATGGGCGAGGTGGGTGAGTGCGGCGTTGGAGCGCTCGGCTTCTTTGCCGCCGCGGAGGATGCAGGCATTGCCGGACTTCAGGCAGAGCGCGAATGCGTCGATGGTGACGCCGGGGCGGGCTTCATAGATCATCGCGATCACGCCGAGCGGAGCGCGGACGCGCTGGATGCGCAGGCCGCTGGGCACGGTGCGGTCGAGTGTGGTCTGGCCCACGGGATCGGGAAGTTCCGCGATTTGACGCACGCCGTCGGCGAGTTGTGCGATGGACGCGGCGGTGAGTGCCAGACGCTTGAGCTTTGGCGCAGGCAGACCGGCACGCTCGGCGATGGCGATGTCCTGGGCATTGGCGTTCAGCAGTTCGGGCGAGTTCTGAGCGATCAGGTCTGCGAGAGACGTCAGCACGGCGTTCTTCGTCGCGGTGCTGAGCACGGCGACATGACGGGCGGCTGGGCGAGCGCGTTTGGCGTGGTCGGTCGGCGAGAGATCGACCATCGCGGTTGGCGGGAGTGTGGGCGAGCTCATGGGCGGGCTCCGTCGGTGGGCAGGGCTTGGCCGTGGGCGTCGAGCAGCACCAGATCGTCGCGATGCACGGCTTCGTCGGCGTAGCGATAGCCGAGTGTGGAAGCGATTTCTGAGGTTTTTTTGCCGCGAAGCTGGCGGAGGTCTTCTGCAGCGTAGAGAGCCATGCCGCGAGCGATGGCGTGCTTGTCCGGGCCGACGATCTCGACGAGTGCGCCCTGTGCAAAGTCGCCCTCGACGCTGGTGATGCCGGAGGGCAGAAGCGACGCGCCGCGCGATCGCAGGGCCTTTGCCGCGCCGGCATCGACGCGGATCGTGCCCTTGGGACGGGCGGAAAAACCGATCCAGCGTTTCCGGGCGGCGGTCGAGCGTGGCGACGGAGGGAAGCTCGTGCCGATGGATTCGCCCGCGAGGATGCGTGAGACGATGCTCGGTTCGGTGCCGGAAGCGATGACGACGCGCGTGCCGAGAGCCGCGGCGGTGCAGGCGGCGGTGATCTTGGTCTGCATGCCCCCGGTGCCGACGTCGGTTGTATCGCTGCGGATGAGCGCGAGGCCGTCGGTGAGCGAGCGGATCTCGGGCACGATCGTGGGGGATGATGGCTTGCTGCCCGCCGCCCAGACTCCGGCCACGGATGACAGGATGATCAAGAGATCCGCGCTCACGAGCGAGGCGACGAGCGACGAAAGATGGTCGTTGTCGCCCAGCTTGATCTCGGCGAAAGAGACTGAGTCGTTCTCATTGATGATCGGCACGACACGGCGGCATTGAAGTAGCGCTTCCAGTGTGCGTCGAGCATTCAGAAACCGCGTGCGATGATCGATGTCCTCGGCGGTCAGAAGGACCTGGGCGGTGGCGTACTCACCGGGTGCTTTGGCAAACGCGGCGGACCACTCGGACATCAGCCGTGGCTGGCCGACGGCGGCAGCGGCCTGCTTGGAGACAATGTCCTTCGGCGGCTTGGCAAGCCCGAGCTGGCGAAAGCCCGAAGCGACTGCGCCGGAAGAGACGATGACAATCTCGCGCTCGGGGTGCGCGTGCAGAACGCCGCCGATGTCATCAGCGAGGCGGGCGACCGATGCGGGATCGAGCACGCCACTCTTGGCGATGACGGCGGAACCGATCTTGATGACGATGCGACGGGCCTGTGCCGCCGCGCTCGCTGCTCGCGGTGGCGACTGATGGTTAGCATCGGCATTGTGCCGCTCTCGGGGCATGGTCGAGAGAGTACGCAAATGGGAGCGGTTAGCGGTGGCAAACGAGTTTGCGGTGTGTGAGCCCTCGTACTCGGGCGTTTTTCGCTCGCGAGGCCAGGGACGGGCCATCAGGTGAAATGCGGGCTGGGGGCCTGTAGACTTCACAGCATGCAGGAGGCGAGCGCGACGACACAGATGCGGATGGCGGCCGGGGTCTCCGGGCATCTTGATGCCATGATGGCGACCGAGTACGCCGTGGGCCGCTGCGCCGAATCGCTGGGCCAGAGCGGCAGCGCGGACCTGGCGGTGGTGTTCCTCTCTGGGCATCACGTCGGGCATGCCGCGGAGATCGCAGCGCTTGTGCGTAAAAAGCTGGATGCCAAAGCGCTGATCGGGTGCTCGGCTGAGGCGGTGGTGGGGGGCGAGATGGAACTGGAGAACGCACCGGGCGTGAGCGTGTTTGCGGCACACCTGCCGGGCGTGCGGGTGCAGACCTTTGCGACCGAAGAGCTGCCGATCGAGCGCGAGCAGGCGAGTGTGGAGGCATCGCGACTGGCCGAGGTGGCGGGAATCACTTCCGATCATCGGGCGACGATTCTTCTGGCCGACCCGTTCAGTGTGCCGTTGAACACGATGCTGCCGATGTTGGCACGGGCGCGGCGCGAAGTGGTGGGTGGCGAGGATGATCGATCGGAGGAGCCGAGTTTTCGGCGAGCCGTGCCGATCCTGGGCGGCATGGCCTCGGCGGCGAGCAAGCCCGGGCAGAACACGATGCTCATCGACGATCGCGTGTTGCGATCCGGCGGCGTCGGGCTCTCGCTCTCGGGGCGCGTGCGTGTGGATGTGCTGGTGAGCCAGGGGTGCATGGCCATCGGGCCGACGATGGTGATCACGGGGGTGAAGGGCCAACTTGTCACCTCGCTCGGCGGACGACCTGCGTTTGAAGTGCTGCAAGAGGTGCTGGATAGTCTGCCGATCGCGGTGCGCGAGCGGTTGAGCAAGGGACTCTTCATCGGGCGTGCGGTGAGCGCGCACAAGGATCGATTCGGGCGCGACGATTTTCTAATTCGCAACGTAGTGGGTGTGGAGAAGACCTCAAAGTCGGTTGCCGTCGCGGACTTGCTGCGCGTCGGACAGACGGTGCAGTTTCACGTGCGCGATGCGCAGACCGCGAGCGAGGACCTGGGTTTGCTGCTCGATGCGCAGCAGTTGTACGAGCCGCCGGCGGGCGTGCTGCTGTTTACCTGCAACGGGCGCGGCACACGGCTGTTTGACAAGCCGCACCACGACGCAGCGGCGATCTGCCGGGCTTTTGCGCCGACACCCGGCGAGATCGCGGCGAAACTCGGGCAGGCGATTCCGGCACCAGCGCATCCGGTGCCGCTGGCGGGGTTCTTCTGCGCGGGCGAGATCGGGCCTGTGGGCAACGAGGTGTTTGTGCACGGGCAGACGGCGTGTGCGGCGATTTTCCGACCGAGGTAACTCGTCGATCAGATCGTCGGCGCGGGTTCGATCCGCCCCCGACACTCCCCAAACCCAATCCGCCGAAACCCCTCACGCTCGCAATACGCAGTCATGATCACCTCGTCGCCATCGGCGAGGAATGTCCGGGATTCGCCCGAGGGCAGTTGGATGGGCACACGCGCCTTGGGTTTGCCATCGGCACCGAGATGCGGCGGGCCGTCCCAGGTGCGTTCCAGCAGGCAGCCGCGGCTGGTCTTCTCGGGGCCAGAGATCGTGCCGCTGCCGAGCAGATCGCCAGGCTGCAGGTTGCAACCGTTGCTAGCGTGGTGAGTGATCATCTGGGCGATCGTCCAGAACATGTGCTTGAACGAGCCCGTGCTGATGTTCATGGGCGACAGGCCGCGCTCTCGCATCTGTGCGGACTGAATAGCGACGCTGACGGTGATGTCGAGCCCCCACGGTTCGTCGGTGCGGAGATAGGGCAGCGGCTGCGGATCGCCGGGGCCACGCTCGGGGCCGGGAATGCGGAAGGGTTCCAGCGCGGCCATGGTGACAACGCCGCTGGAAACGCTCGTGGCAAAGTTCTTCGCGAGGAACGGGCCGAGCGGCTGATACTCCCACTTCTGGATATCGCGTGCGGACCAGTCGTTCAAGATGCACATGCCCAGGATGTGCTCGTGGACGTTGTTGATGTTGATCGGTTCGCCGAGACCATTGCCCGCGCCGATATAGACGCCGAGTTCCAGCTCATAATCGAGCATCTTGCAGGGGCCGAAGGATGGGCCAGCGCCGGGCTCGTTGTCAGGTGGCGAGAACTGCCCGTTGGGACGGAAGACGGGGCGGCCGGATTCGATGATGCTCGACGATCGCCCGTGATAGCCGATGGGCACATGGGTGTAGTTGGGCAGCAGCGGGTTGTCGGGCCGGAACATCGACCCGACGTTGGTGGCGTGGTGCTTTGAGGCGTAGAAATCGGTGTAGTTGAAGATCGCGATCGGCATGGCGAACTGCACGTCTTTCGCGGGCAGCAGACACTTTTGCCGAAGGCGACGGGCCTGTTGCCCAGCGGGGCTGTCGCTGCGGAGGAACTTCTGCAGCATGCCGCGGAGCTTGGGCCAGAGCTCGGGAACGCTTGCATAGGCGTTCCACATCGGCATGTGGACGAGCTCGTCGAGGTCTTCATCGTCGCGGAAGTAGTCGGCCTCGCCGAGCGCGGTGAGGTCGAGCACCTGATCGCCGATGCGGGTGCAGAGGTGGGTGTGGGCGTGGTCGTCATGCTTGCGCTCAAAGGCGCAGAGCGGCAGATTCTGAATGGGAAAATCAGAGGCGGGGTCGTTGGCGGACTCGACCCAGGATTGCATATTGGGATCGTGCGTGGCGTCGGTGGGCATGCGCGAGCGTATGCCGAGGATTGAGCGGGCGATTCAGGGTCTCGGGTGGAACTTGCTGTGCACGCTTTTGAGGCGAGATGCGTCGACATGGGTATAGATCTGGGTGGTAGAAATGTCGGCATGTCCAAGCAGATCTTGCACGACGCGCAGATCGGCACCGCCCGAGAGCAGGTGCGTCGCGAAGCTGTGGCGGAGCATGTGCGGGTGCACATGGCGCAGGCCGGCGAGGGCGGCGTTCTTCTTCACGAGTTGCCAGACGGCGACGCGCTCCAGCGGGCGACCGGTCTTGGAAAGCAGAAGGCGACCTTCGGAACGATCGGGCTTTGGCTTGTCGCTTTTCGCGGTTCCCGTGATCAAACGCGGTCGGCAGTCGGCCAGATAGCGCTCGATCGCGATCTGGGCGGGCTTGCCGACGGGCACGAGGCGCTGCTTGTTGCCCTTGCCGGTGACGGTGATGATGCCGAGCGTGGGGTGGAGGTTCTTGAGACTGAGGTCGGCGACTTCACTCGCGCGCAGGCCGCAGGCATACATGAGCTCGAGCATGGCTCGATCGCGCAGATGCAGCGGCGGCGTCTTGGGATCCTCCGCGGGCACCAGCTTGGTTGGGGCCTCGACAAGCTGCTTCATCTGGCGCGGCGAGAGCACGCCCGGGAGTTTCTTCCAACGCGTCGGGCGATCCAGATGGTCAGCGGGGTTGTCGGTGATCAGCCCCGTGCTCATCAGCCATCGACAGAAGACCCGCGTGGTCGCGAGGTGGCGAATGACACTGCTGGACTCCATGCCCCGATCATTCTTCAGCCGAGTGAGATGCATGACCAGATCGCGCGGGGTGACCTGAGCGAACGCGGTTCTTCCCGCCTCATGGAGATCAGCGAAGAGATCGCGCAGGTCACGGGCATAGGCGTCCAGCGAGTTTCTGGCGAGGCCGCACTCGATGCGGAGGAACGCGAGGAACTGAGCTCGAGCTTTGGCAAACTCGGGTGACAGGGCGATGGGTTCGACGGCCGCGGGCATGCGGTGGAGTTATCGGCAAGCGCACCGTCACATCCCAAGCCCTTGATCAGAATGCGCTTTGGCGGATGTTCTTGCCTGTGGGGAAAAGAAAACCGCCCCGGTCCTTGCGGAACCGGGGCGGCGAAGTGCTACGGAGTCACTCGTCGGCCTACTTCAGGGATTAGCCCCGGAGCAGGGAGAGGGCCGACTGGGGCGACTGGTTCGCCAGGCCGAGGACGTTGGTGGCCGCCTGCACCAGGATCTGGTTGCGGGTAAGGCCAGCGGTCTCGGCGGCGAAGTTGGCGTCGCGGATGGAGCTCTCGGCGGCCGAGGTGTTCTCCAGCGACACACCGAGGGAGCGGATCGTCGCACCGATGGTGTTCTTCTGGAAGGCACCGAGGCGACCGCGGGTAGAGGAGACCTGGTTGATGGACTCGGCGATGACCTTCTGAGCGTTCTCGAGGTTGCCGTTGACGACGTTGTTGGTCTGACCCGAGGCCAGAGAGTTGAGGAAGCCGGTGGAAGAGTTGCCCAGCTTGCGGATGGCGACGTTGGAGACACCGATGGCGACCTTGCCGGCGATGTCGACCTGACCGGCGAGCTGAAAGTCAGCACCGCCGCCCGTGATGGTGAATGCTGAGACCGCACCCAGACCCTGAGCGGCCGTGGTGGAGAAGGTGATCTCGGTGTCGAGGAAGTCGCTGTTGACGCGAGCGGTCTTGCCGCTGGCGGTGGCGCGGACGCCGTTGATGGTGGCGTTGATGTCCTGCCCGCTCTGGCGATAGCCGTTGGTGATGGCCGAGGTGTTGAAGGCCTTGCGGGTCGAGGTGTCGTTGGTGTTGAAGTTGGTGTCCGTGCGGTCATAGACGCCGGTGGTGCCGGTGGTCAGGCCGCCGGCGTTGATGACGCGGACGGAGGTGAACTCGCTGGAGCCGAAATCGGTCGAGCTCAGGCGGATGCCCGTGCCGGAGACGATCGCGGAGACGCCGGTGACGTTGGTGAAGCTGTTGATCGAGTCGCGGATGCTGTTCAGGGTGGTACCGGAGCTGAAAGAAAGCTCGCGGGAACCCTTGCTGCCGCCGACTTCGATGACGAACTGAGCGCTGGCGGCCGACAGATCGAGGGCGGCGGCACCGGCGGAGAGGAACAGACCGGCCTGCTGGGCCGACTGGGTGACGATCGCGTTGACCGCGAGCGAAGAACCGCTGGCGAGCTTGGCACCGTTGACCTTGAAGTCGGTGACGCCGGTGGCGACGCTGTTCACCTGATAGTCCAGCGAACCGTTGAGCAGACGCTTGCCCTGGAAGCTGGTGGAACCGGCGACGCGGTCGATGGTCTGCAGGATCGAGTCGATCTGCAGCTGGTTTGCCTTCTTTTCATCCTCGGACAAGCCC